>CAYVRB010000207.1:0-11283 GCA_964453375.1 uncultured Alcaligenaceae bacterium | reverse complement strand
GGGCCACGTCCAGCCAGTGCCGGCCCCAGCGCTCGCCATAGTGCGGACTCGCGAGCAGGCGATCGACGAGCGTCTCGTCGGCGGACTCCGACTTGTCCGCGAGGAAAGCATCGACCTCCTCCGGCGTCGGCGGCAGGCCGATGAGATCGAGCGAGAGTCGCCGGATCAACGTCGTCCGGTCCGTCGCCGGCGAGGGAGGAAGTTTTTCCTTCTGGAGCCGATCGCGAATGAAATGGTCGATCGCGTTGACGTTTGGCGGGACCGCCGGCCGCCGGATCGGCTGAAACGACCAATGGTCGGTTTTCGCGATGGCCGGTTCGACGGCCGTGCCCCACTTCGCGCCCTGATCGATCCAAAGCCGAAGCGTCGCGATTTCCTCCTTCGATAATTTCTTCGCCTCGCCCGGCGGCATCGCCTTCTCGGCATCCTTCGAGGTCACGGCGTGGATCAACGGACTCTCGGCCGATTTGCCCGGTTGAATCGCGGCTCCAGAATTCCCGCCGGCGAGCGCGGACTTGTGCGCGTCGAGGCGCAGACCGCCCTTTTCCTTCGCGCCGTGGCAGCTCCAGCAATGGGTTTTCAGGATCGGGCGCACGTCGCGGTCGAAGTCGATGGTTCGCGCGGGTTCGGCCGCGGCGGCGGTCTGAAGAACGAAGGCGGCGACGGCCAGGAACGAACGCATGTCGGATTCGCGGAAGGAATCGAAGGCGGGATGCGTTCACTGTAACCGACCGGTGCGTCGGATTCAATTTCCAAGACGCGCGACGGACCACGGTGAGCCGCCGGGTGTGCCTTAGGCGCGCCAGAAGCGGACGAGGTCGCGGGCGAGGAAGTGCCAGAGTCCGGCGGCGGCGAGGCGGCTCTTGGCGGCCTTGTCGCGGTCGCCGCGGAGCCAGCGGACGCCGGCCTGGACGAGCTTGGCGGCGCCCTGGAGCGGCGCGTCGAGCGTGACGAGGAGCTTGTAGAGCCAGAGGCGGCCGGCGCCGACGCCGCACTTTCGGAAGTAGTGCACGTAGCCGATGGCGACGTTCGGCGAGGCGAAGGAGACGTTGGCGCGGCTGGCGACGCGGCCGAAGTGGATGATCTCGACGTCGCCGACGTAGACGAGCGGCTTGCGCAGGCCGACCTGCGTGGAGAGGTCGAGGTCCTCGCCGCCGAAGCGGTAGGTTTCGTCCCAGCGGCCGGAGGATTCGAAGAGGTCGCGGCGCAGGAGGACGGCGGCGCCCATGAGGACTTCGACGGGTCGCACGCCGTCGGCGACGAACGAGTTGCGGCGGTAGTCGTAGTAGGCGGTGCGGAAGAGACCGGTCCAGCGGAGCAGGCCGACGCGGTGCAGCAGCGCGCCGAGGGTGGGCTTGGCGCGGTAGGAGATCTGGTCTTCGCCGTCGCCGCCGCGGAGGCGGGGGCCGATCATGCCGGCGTCGGGGTGGTCGCGGCAATAGCCGACGAGGTCGCCGAGGGCGTGCGGCGGCACGAGCGTGTCGTTGTTGAGGAAGAACAGGTAGTCGCCCTGCGCGAAATCGGCGGCCTGGTTGTTGGCGGCGCTGAAGCCGCGATTCTCGCGGTTGCGGACGAGCCGGACTTCGGGGAATTTGTCGGCGACCATCTCGGCGGCGCCGTCGGTGCTGCCGTTGTCGACGACGATGACCTCGAACGGAACGCCCTGGTCGGCGTCGAAGAGCGAGACGAGGCAGCCGTGCAGGAGTTCGCAGCAGTTCCAGTTGGCGATGCAGACGGAAACGGCGGGCCGAACGGCCGCGGGCGCGGAGGCGAGGGTGCTCGGATCGGTCGGGGTCCGCATGGGGTGCGGTGTAGCACGGCGTCGCGAAGGCGGTCAAGGCCGACCGAGGCCCGCCATCGCTTGTATTCGCCGCGCCAACGACGTATCATCCAGTAACGTTCTCTCTTGCAACGGCCCGCCCACACTCTCCGCCGGGAGCCATCCCATGCGACGACGATTCCTGCTGTCCAGCGCGTTCACCGCGCTCGCCGCCGCCGTGTTCCTGCAAAGCGCCCCGACCGTCCGGTCGCAGAACCCGGCCGATCCGACGGACGAATTGATCGAAACCGCCGACGGCGTGAAGCTGCGCGGCATCTTCTACAAGGCGGTGAACAGCAAGAACAATTCGTGCGTCATCATCGCGCACGAGCCGTTCACCGATCCGACGAAGGGCGATTGGGACGGCCTCGCCCGCACGCTCGCCAAGAAGGGCTACCACACGATCCGCTTCGACTTCCGCGGCCACGGCAAGAGCAAGGACGTCATCCCCGAGAAGTTCTGGCGCGACCAGTTGAATACCAACTTGCCCGGCGCGACGAAGAAGCCGCTCAAGGACACGATCGACTCGAAGGACTTCAAGAAGTCCTATCATCCCCAGCTCGTCTACGACCTCGCCGCCGTCCGCAACCACCTCGACAAGCTCAACGACGACGGCCAGGTGAACACCAGCTCGACTTACCTGATCGGCGACGGCACCGCCGCCACGCTCGGCATGATGTTCCTCGCGACCGAATGGCACCGCGAGCAGAAGAAACCGACGGGCTTCCTCAATACCCAAAAATTCTGGATTTCCGCGAATCTGCCGATCGCGGCGGGCGGATCCCCGGCCGGCCGCGACTACGGCGGCGCCGTCTGGCTCAGCCCTCGGCGCATGGATGGCTTTAACACGTCTACCATGAAGAATTGGGTTGCGACCCACGGCCGCGGCATCGACGGCGACATGCGCAAGGAGACCCCCATGCTCTTCGTCTACGGCGAAAAGGACTCGAAGGGGATGGAGGAAAGCAAGTACTTCAACGACCAAATCATGGTCTCCGCCGGCCGTGGTAAACTCGAAAAGCTCGACTCCACCTATGTCCGCGAACGGAAGGGCACCGATCTCAAGGGCGTCGGCCTGCTCGGCAAGGACGACACGCTCGGCACCGAAAAGCTGATCGTGGAATTCCTCGACAAGATGGAGGAGTTCCGCCGCAAGAAGGTCCGCATCCAGCGCGAGTACAGCGAGCCGGTGAAGATCAATATCGCGACGTTCATGAACTGACAAGTCGCACGGCGTTCAAGCCCCGGCCCGATGTGCCGGGGCTTGTTCGTTTCATCCCCTCGGATGGAACTTCTTGTGGAGTTCCTTCAACCGCTTGCGGTCCACGTGGGTGTAGTGCTGCGTGGTGCGGATCGACGAGTGGCCGAGGAGTTCCTGCACCGTGCGCAGGTCGGCGCCGCCGGCGAGCAGGTGCGTGGCGAAGCTGTGCCGGAGCGTGTGCGGGCTGACCGTGTGCGGCAGCCCGGCGCGGCGGCAGTGCTGCTTCACGAGCATCCAGAGGTCGATGCGCGTCAGCGGTCGGCCGCTGCGGCTGACGAACACGAATTCCTCGCCCTCCTTCTTCGCCACCCGGCACTCGCCGAGGTACGCCGCCAGCGCCGCGACCGCCGGGCGCCCCAGCGGCACGACGCGCTGCTTGTTCCCCTTGCCGGTGCACTTGCAGAACGCCGATTCCAGGTACAGGTCCCGCACGCGCAGGCCCACCACTTCCGACGCCCGGCAGCCGGTGGCGTAGAGCGTCTCGAGCATCGCCTTGTTCCGAAGATAAAACCGGTCCGCCGCGCGCGGGCTGGCCAGCAGCGCGTCCACATTCTCGGGCGAGAGCACCTGCGGCACGCGCTCCCAGAGTTTCGGCGAGCCGAGCAGTTCGACCGCCGACGGGTTCGCCCGCTCCTCCAGGCGCAGGAAGCGGTAGAACATCTTGAGCGCGACGAGGTGCCGGGCGATGCTCGGCGCGGCGAGGCGTTCGTCGTGCAGGAAGCCGAGGTAGCGCGAGAGGTCCGAGAGCGTCGGGGCGGTGTAGTCCGCGAGGCGGACCGTGGCGGCCCAGCCGGCGTAGCGGTCGAGGTCGTGGGCGTAGGCGATCACGGTGTTCGCCGCCATGCCGCGCTCGGCGCGCAGGTAGTTGCGGAACGCGAGCGTGTCCGAAACCAGTTCGGCGAGGGCCATGCGCGACCTTTCGGTGAAGTCGCTCCATTCTTCCCCATCGGTCCGGTTGGGCGTGCGGCCGGGGCGCGATTGCCCGCCGTTTCGCGCCTCCGGCGGCGTATCAACCCGAAAATCGGTTACAATGGACCGGGACGTTCAACCTTCCCGTCCGGGAGCCGCGCGTGGGACTGTTCGGCAATCTCTTCGGCGGCAAGCCCAAGAAGCGCGGCATCAACACGAAGGGGATGAAGCGCGCGGACTTCGCGAAGCGCTGGGACCTGCGCGGCCGCACGGGGCAGGGGAGCATGTCCAAGGTCTTCCAGGCCTACGACAAGAACCTCGGCCGCTCCGTCTGCCTCAAGCTCATGGACAAGGAGAAGACGCTGCGCTTCGAGCAGCGCTTCACGCAACTCGGCCTCGTGAAGCCGCCCGAAGGCGAAATCTGCATGGCCCTGAACCACCCGAACTGCGTGCGCAGCTACGAGTTTGGCCTCACGCTCGTCGGCGAGCCGTACCTCGTCATGGAATGGATCGACGGGCTGGGGATGAATTATCTGATCGAGACGAAGAACATCGCGCTGAACGGCAATCGCATGCCGTACCTCGCCCAGCTCTGCGACGCGGTGCAATACCTGCACGATTCCAAGTTCCTCCACCGCGACCTCTGCCCGCGGAACGTGATGGTGGACAAGGAAGGCGTCGTCAAGCTGATCGACTTCGGGCTGACGATCCCCTACACTCCGGCGTTCTGTCAGCCCGGCAACCGCACCGGCACCGTGGACATCCTCGCGCCGGAAATCGTCAAGCGCAGCCGCACCGACCACCGCGTGGACCTGTTCGCCCTCGGCGTGACCGCGTTTGAAATGCTCACCGGCCACCTGCCCTGGGAGCGGTCGGTGTCGTCGGAGGAGAACCTGCGCCGCCGGCTCAACACGCCGCCCCGGAAGCCGAAGGAACTCGCGCCGCACCTCGACGACGATCTCTGCGAAATCCTGACGAAGTCGGTGGCGCGCGAGGCCGCCGACCGCTACGCGACCGCCAACCAGTTCAAGGACGCGCTCCTGTCCGTGAAGAATCAGACGCTCTGAAGGCTCGCGACGGCAATGGCCGCCGTCTCGACGCGCAGGATCGTCGGCCCCATCGACGCTCGCACCCATCCCGGTTTATCGAGTTCCGCGTCCGTGAAGCCGCCTTCCGGGCCGATCGCCGCGACGAGCGCGTCGCTCGAATTCGAGAAGGCCGCGTCCGCGATCGGATGCAAAATGAATCGTCGTTTCGGCAGTTCGGCGCGATTGGCGAACGCCGCCCACGCTTGCGGCGCGTCGACGGCCATCAGCCGGTTCCGGCCGCACTGCTTGCTCGCTTCGATCGCGATCCGTTCGTACTTCGGCACGATGTCCGATTTGGGCCGCACGGCGCTGCGCTCCGCGACGAGCGGCGTCCAACGCACGACGCCGAGTTCGACGAGCTTCTCGATCAGGACGTCGACGCGGTCGCCTTTGGGAATCGCCGACGCGATCCAGAGCGGCACCGGTCGTTCGCGATCGACGGCGCGGGGTTCGCCGACGACGAATTGGATCGTCTTCTTGCCGACACCGACGACTTCGGCGGGGTACTCGCGGCCGTCGCCATTGAAGAGAACGACGGCGTCGCCGACGCCGAGGCGGCGCACGGCGGCGAGGTGGTGCGCCTCCGCGCCGGCGAGCGAGTAATCGCCGGAAGTCAGGGCGTCGGGCGTGTAGAAGCGATCGGCCACCGGGACGTTGTAGCGATCAGGCGGCGGCGCGGAGGGCGCCGCCGGCGCGTTCCCAGCGGCCGTCGCGCCAGAACATGACCACTTCCTCCTGGCCGCGCCACACGACGCAGTACGAGCCGTACACGGCCTTCACGTTCCAGCCGTCGCGGCGGAGCAACTCCGGCTTCGGTTCGTCCGGGGCGATCGAGGTCGGGAGCGTCATCGGTGGCTCTCCAGAGGGTGCGTCGGGATGCCGGCGGCGCGCGGGCGCCGCCCGAATGGAGAGATGACCGGTATCGTCCAGCGCCCGCCGGCCGCGTGAGCGAGCGGCCGCGGACCGGCGTCGCGGCCGAAGGCCGACCCCGGACGACCGGCACAGATTCGCTATTTCACCAACAACGGATGGAGCACGATCGGCGCCGCCCCCGTGACGCCCAGCACCCCGAACGGCACCGGCTGCGGCGGGATCGGCTCGTCCGCGTTCGCGTACCGGTGCACCTTCTCCGGCAATCGCTTCGGGTCGGCCGGCTCCTTCTTCGCCAGCGGTTCGGCCGGTTCGTCGCGGCCGATGTACGGGATCTGCGGCAACGGCGGCAGCTCCTCCCCCGCCAGTTCCGTACTGCGCCGGATCGTGCCCGTGCTGTAGGGTCCGCTCCCGAGCACCCAACGATCTTTCAGCCGGCTGACGTCCTCGACGAGACCGGACTGCCAGACGGCGCGGCCGGTCACGCGGTTGTAGGCGAAGACCGCGAGCTTCGCGACCCCTTTCTGATCCGTGCGCTTGTAGAGGGCGATCTCCGGCAAGCTCGTCGGAATACCCGGCACGATCGCCGGGACCGTGATCTGCGGCGAGCCGAAGAGCAAGGAATGGCGGTCCGTGCCGACGGCGCCGACGCGCGCCTCCACGACGTACACCGCGTCGCGCTTGTCCTCCATGACGTGCGCGCCGTGCGCGAGCAGTTGCTGCCGGATCGAACTGACGACGTAGCCCTTGTCCACCACGTCCTTGTCGATCGCCGCGATGTCCAGGAAGACCGCCTTGCCCTGCAGCGGCGTGAAGTCGATCTGGCCGACGGCCCGATCCACGGCCTGGGACACGAGCAGCATCTCCGTCGCCGCGCGCGTCGTGTCGGTCGTGCGCGTGGTGCCGCAGCCGCCCAACGCCAGGGCCAGCAATACCGTTCCGAGTGCCCGCATCCGGTTCCCCCGCGATCAACGCGGGACTATAACGACGGGAGCGATTCCGTCAATTCGACTTCCGAGGCCTTTCCCATGCGCAGTCTCTCCCGCCGCCGCTTCCTGTCCGCGTCCGGCGCCATCCTGGCGCTGCCGGCGCTCACTTACCGCAACGCCTTTGCCGAAACGCCGCCGAGCGAATTCGTCCGCGTCGCGGCCATCGGCGTCGGCAACCAGGGCACCGGCAACCTCAAGGCGTTCGCCAAGAACGCCGTCGCCGTCTGCGAAGTGGACAAGGCTCGCCTCGCCACGGCCGCCGGGATCGTCGAGAAGGACGGCAAGCGCACGCCCGTCGCCGCCGTCGCCGACTACCGCAAGCTGCTCGAGCGCAAGGACATCGACGCCGTCGTGATTACCACGCCGGACCACTGGCACGCGCTGCAGACGATCCACGCCTGCCAGGCGGGCAAGGACGTGTACTGCGAGAAGCCGCTCTCCCTCGTGATCGAGGAGGGCCGCGCGATGGTGAAGGCCGCCCGCGACCACAAGCGCATCGTGCAGACCGGTAGCCAGCAGCGCTCGGCGAAGGAATTCCACAAGGCGTGCGAACTCGTGCGCAACGGCGCCATCGGCAAGGTGAAGGAAGTGCTGGTCGGCCTGCCCGGCCCGAACTGGGTCGAACGCGCGAAGTCCCCGGTGCCCGACTCGGCGCCGCCCGAAGGCCTCGACTACGAACTCTGGCTCGGGCCGGCGCCGATGCGGCCCTACAACGAGAAGCGCGTCCACTACCTCTTCCGCTTCTTCTGGGACTACTCCGGCGGCCAACAGACGAACTTCGGCGCGCACCACCTCGACATCGCCCAGTGGGGCCTCGGCATGGACGACAGCGGCCCCGTCTCCATCGAGGGCACCGCGACCTTCCACAAGGACCAATGGTTCGAGACGCCCGAAACGGCGCGCATCACCTACACCTATGCGAGCGGCATCCCGGTGAGCTGCACGCTCGGCGCGAAGGGCCACCCCGGCGGCACCACGTTCGTCGGTGAGAAGGGGAAGGTCGCCGTCAATCGCGGCAAGATCGAAGTGACGCTCAACGGCGAGAAGGTGAAGGATCCGTACGCGCTGGCGACGGGCGACGTCAAATTGACGGTGAGCACGAACCACCACAAGCACTGGCTCGATTGCATCAAGAGCCGGGCGCTGCCGATCTGCGACGTGGAGATCGGGCACCGGTCCGCGACGGTGTGCCACCTTGGCAACATCGCGCTGCGGACGGGCCGCAAGATCGCGTGGGACCCGGCGAAGGAGCAGATCGTCGGCGACGCCGACGCCGCGAAGATGGCCGGCAAGCCGTACCGCGAGCCGTGGAAGCTGGGGTGACCCGTCACTTCACCAGGATCGGCATGCTCAGCATCGAGCTGTCGGTCATGTTGTCGACGATCGACTCGATGGCGTGGAAGGCCGATTCGCCGATCCCCTTCTGGTAGATCGGCGGATAGATTTCGTGGCGGATCGCCATGAAGGCGCGGACGACGGCGGGATCGAACTGCTGGCCCGCCTCGGCCGTGAACACCGCGTCGATCTCGTACGGCGAGCGCGCCGAGCGATAGCGCCGCGGCGACATCATCGCGTCGCAGGCGTCGGCGACGGCGAGCACCCGCGCCAGCAGGGGAATCTTCTCGCCGGCGATGCCGTCCGGATACCCGTTGCCGTTGAAATGCTCGTGGTGGTTCCGCACGGCGGGGCGCAGCCGCTCGAACGGCTTGATGCTCGCGACGATCCGGTCGCCGATGATCGTGTGGCGGCGCATCTCCTGCATTTCGGCGTCGTTCAACCGGCCCGGCCGCTGGAGCAGTTCATCCGGCAGGCCGATCTTGCCCACGTCGTGCAGCAACCCGGCGAGGAAGACGTCGCCTTCGAGCGCCTGGGAGAGGCCCATCTGGCGCACGAGCAGCACGGCGATGCGCGCCACCCGTTCGCTGTGCCCGGCGGTGTAGGGGTCCTTCGCGTCGATGATCGTCGTCAGGCAATGCAACAGCCCCAGGAGGAGGCTCTTGGTGCTCGCCTGGCTCTGCGCCCGCTGCGCGAGCAGCATCTTGAGCGCCATGCGCACGGCCTTGGTGTCGCCGTCGTCGAAGCGGCGGTTCGGATCGAAATCGAGGACGACGATGCAGCCCTGCGTGCGGGAATCGGCCACGATCACGGCCGAGTCGGGGATCTTCTCCGACGGCGGATCGGGGTTTACCCAGCGGAGGGTTTCGTTGCCGGCGGGGAGCCGGCCGAGCAGTTGCCGCGCGAGGCTTCCCGCCCGCTCCGCCGCGTACTCGCGCGGGCCGCAGAGCGCCGTCACCTTCCCGTTGTTCCGCGAGTACCAATACGCCACGTCGGCGTCGACGGCGGAGCGCGCCGATTCGACGGCCCAGGCCACGGACTGGTTCGTCGACGTCGCGTCGCCGAGCTTCAACAAGAGCGTTTCCAGCACGGACCACGGGTCGCGCATCGGAGAATCGGAGAGGTCGTTCATGGGGGTGTCTCGCGGCGCTTGCGGCGGACGAAGGGGCTTGCCTCAAGTATAGCGTCGGCCGTCGCGGCGCGGCCCCCGCGGCGGCGAGATTCGCGGCGATTTCCGCCGGATCGCGTTTCCCTTCGGCAACGCGGTCCGCTACCCTATCGGGGAAACCGAAATCCGAGGTTCCGCGATGGCCGACGGCGCTCCGATCCCGCTCGCCGCGATGCGCGAACGCTTCACGAGCGCCGTCGTTTGCGACGCGCTCGATGCGGCCGGCTTCCCGAACCAGTCGCCGCGGATCGCGTTCCGGCAACTCACCGTGCCCGGCGTGCTCGTCGGCCGGTGCAAGACGACGCTCTGGGCCGACATGGCGCACGTCGATCCGAAACCGTACGAACTGGAACTGAAGGCCGTCGATTCCTGCCAGCCGGACGACGTATTGATCGCGGCGGCCGGCGGGTCGATGCGCTCCGGCATCTGGGGCGAACTGCTCAGCACCGCCGCCCGGAACGCCGGCTGCGTCGGCGCGATCGTCGACGGAGCCGTGCGCGACGTGCGCCAGATGGCGGAGATGAAGTTCCCCGTCTACGCGCGCGATACCATCATCTACGACAGCAAGGACCGACAGCGCGTGATCAATATCGACGTGCCGGTCGAGATCGACGGCGTCGCGTTCCATCCCGGCGACCTGGTGATCGCGGACGTGGATGGTGTCGTCGTCGTGCCGCGCGCCGTGGAAGAGGAAGTTGTGCGGGCCGCGTGGGCGAAGGTGAACGCCGAGAACGAAGTCCGCGACGCGATCAAGGCCGGCATGCCCGCCACCGACGCCTTTGAAAAATATGGAGTGCTCTAATGCCGCCACAGATGAACACGGATGAAGACAGATCAGAAGAAGAATGAAATCTTATTCTTCTACTGTTCTGTCTTCATTTGTGTTCATCTGTGGCTGAATTTCAAGGGTTTTCATCATGCTCATCTTCGATTCGCACCTCGATCTCGGCCTCAACGGCGTCGATTGGAACCGCGACCTGCGGATGGCCGTCGACGATATCCGCGTTCAGGAGAAGGTCCTGAACATGACCGACAAGGGCCGGCAGACGAACACGCTGAGCATGCCGGAGCTGAAGCGCGCCGAGCTGGGCGTCGGCGTCGCGACGCTGCTCGCGCGGCTGGAGAAGGACGTCAATCACCCGCTCGGCAAAACGTCGCCGGAGGCCTGCTACGCGATGTGCCACGCCCACCTCGCGTACTACCGCGCGATGGAGCGCAGCGGCTGGATGAAGCCGATCCGCAACCGCAAGGACCTTCAATCGCATCTCGACGCCTATCGCGCCGACCCGGACGGCACGCCCTTCGGCTACATCCTCAGCATGGAATGCGCCGACGCCGTGCTGGACCCGGACAACATCCGCGAATGGTACGACCACGGCCTGCGCGCCATCGGCATCACGCACTACGGCCCGAACCGCTATGGCGGCGGCACGCGTTCCGAAGTCGGCCTCGCCGCCGACGCCATCCCGCTGCTCGCGAACATCGAACGCCTCGGCATGGCGCTCGACCTCACGCACCTGTCGGATAACGCTTTCTGGCAGGTGACCGAACGCTTCGGCGGTCGCGTGCTGGCGAGCCACCAGAACGCCCGCAAGTTCTGCGACTGGCAGCGCCAGTTCTCGGACGCCCAGTTGAAGTGGCTCTTCTCGCGCGGCGGCGTCGCCGGCATCGCCTTCGACGCGATCATGCTCCAGCCCGGCTGGGTCCGCGGCGTGACGAAACCCGAAGTGACGATCGAGCGGGCCGTGGACAACATCGACCATATGTGCCAGCTCGCCGGCAACGCGCGCCAGGTCGGCATCGGCAGCGACCTCGACGGCGGCTACGGCAACGAGCAGACGCCG
>CAYVRB010000206.1:0-11343 GCA_964453375.1 uncultured Alcaligenaceae bacterium | reverse complement strand
ACGCGGTCGAAACTGACGTTGCCGTGAAAGCGAACCTGTCGGCGCAAGTCTTGTTCATCAACAAAACGTTCGAGCGCCTCGCGTTCCGGGCCGTCGCCGACGATGTCCAGTTCGATGGTGACGGCGGGTTTCAATTGCGCCAGCGCGTCCAGGATCAGGGGCGTTTGCTTGTCGATCATGCGGTGGGAAAATATCCCGAACCGCCCCGCGACCGCAAGCCCGATCGAAGCGCGGTGTTCTCCCGGTCCGCCTTCGATTACACTGAACGCGAACCCACCCCACCCACGGTTGCCTCGCCCATGACGACCGCCTGCGCCCAAACCGACCACGACAAGGCCGTGCTCGACACCCTCAAGGACGTGCACAATCGCGGGGCCGAACTCTACAACACCGGCGATCACGTCTCGGCGTTTCGGCTCTATCAGGGCGGATTGATCGTCGCGAAGCCGTTCCTCGCGCATCGCCCCAAGCAACAGGCGGCGATCCAGGAGGGCCTCGATCAAATCGACCGCTCGCAGGCCGAGGCGAAGCTCAAGGCGTTCCGGCTGCACGAGGTCATCGATCAAATCCGCTCGGAGCTGAAGGCGGAACTCAAGCAGAGGACGGATCGCGAGAACCCCGCCGAAGCGGCCGTGAGCGGACTCGCAAGCGTGGCGGGCCGACCGGCGGGGAACGTCGCGATCGCGTTCGTACCGGCGCGCACCACGAAACCGCTGGCGACGGCGCGCAGCGCCGACGACGGCCGCTATCAGATCGCGACGACGCTGCCGATCGGCGCGTACTTCGTGACGCTGACCGGCCCCGGCGTGCCGGAGCAGTTCGCGAAGCCCGAGACGACGCCGCTGAAGGCGGACCTGAAGGCCGGCGTGAACACCTTGAATTTCGATGCGAGTTGATCACCCCGCTCCGCGCACGATCCAGCACGAATCGTGCTGCGCCATTCCGATGTGCGGATAGTAGCTTCGCGCCTTCGGCGCGGCGAGCAGCACGAGCGTCGCGCGCCGTCGCGATCAGGTCCGCGTTCCGCAGCATCGCCTCGATCCGGTCGCGATCGTCCACCGGCCGTCGCTCGGCCAACGTCGAGCGGATCAAGACGTCGATGAATTCGTCCGCCGAGAGGTTCGGTTCGAGTTGATACGCGACGTCAGACATCGGGGATTTCCAATTCGTCGATCGGATCGCCTGCCGGCTTCGGAAGCGGCGGAGGAACGACCACGTTCGCGAAGACCTCTTCCAGTTCCCGCACGACGCCGAGCAGCGAGGCACACGCCATCTCGTAGTTCGTATGCGGGGAGAACTCGCGGAAATGATCTCGAAAGTAGTGGGCCGCGCGGCGAATTTTGCCGACCTTGCCCTTGATCCGCCGGAGGAACTCGGGCAGGTCGCCGCGCTCGCGCGCCGGTTCGGCCGCGCGGATCGCGTCGAAGAGCGTGCGCGGCACGTCCAGCATCTCCGCGCTGCCCTGGATTTCGTCGGCGTGCTTCAGGAACGTGCGGACCATCCAGGCGTGCGCGAGGATCGCGCCGACCCGCTCGGCCGCCGCCTCCGGCGTCACGACCCGGCCCCCGGCGCCACCGCCGGTTTCGCCACCGGCTTGTTCGCCTCGGCCGCCTCCTTCGAGTACAGCACGAGGAACGTGCCGACGGCCACGAGAAGAATTCCCAGCGGCAGGTGCCACGACGGCATCGTGAAATCGAAGTGCATCGGCTCGCCCGGCTTCGGATGCCAGACGAGGCTCAGCAACGTGTTGATGAGCGGCGCCAGGCAGAAGATCAGCGGCGCGATGTAGATGCGATACGACGCGAGGTACTTCACGCGATCGGCCTTGAATGCGCCGAGTTCGGCTTCGACGTCCGCCTTCCGCGCCGCGTCCGGCTCCGCGTCCAGCTTCGCCGTCAGCGCCGCCACGCGTTCGTCGAATTCGCCCTTCGCCGTCTCCGTCGCGGTCTTGCTGGCGAAGATCACGCAGATCGCGCCGACCGCGCCCATCACGCCCGCCAGCCCACTGAACATCAAGCCGTTCAACTTCCACGCCGGCTGGTCCTCCGAATTGGAAATCATCAGCACGACGGGGATGACGACCGCCATGACGAAGTACGCGATGCCGACGCAGAGGATCGACGCGAGCCGGCCGCCGATGGTGCCCGGCTTCGTTGTCAGCTCGGTGCCGCCGTAGAAAATGATCGGCACGTACGTGCCCCAGGCGAGACCGGCGACGATCACGTAAACCCACCACGGCAAGTTCGTCATGGTTCGATGGCTCCGAGCGGTTGCGAAGCGATAGTGTATCGGCCGGCGCGGCGGCTAGGAGACCGTCCGCCGCTCGGGCGCGAGCGCGCGGCGGACCGCCGTCCGCAATTCGTCGAAGCGATAGGGTTTTTGAAGGAACCCCGCGAGTCGGTCGCCGAGGCCGGCGACGGCCTGTTCGCTGTAGCCGCTGGTCATCACCACGCGCAGCTCCGGGGCGATCTTCATCAGCTCGCGGAAGGTCTCGTCGCCATCCATGTGCGGCATCGTGCGATCCAACAGCACGAGGTCGATCGGCTCCTTCGCGTCCTGGAACACGTCGAGGGCGGACCGACCGTCGGCGGCGGTGAGCACGGCGAAGCCCATCGTCTTGAGCATCTGGCGGGCCATTTGCAGGATGGACGATTCGTCGTCGACGACGAGGACGGTGCCGCGGCCGCGCCAAAGGTCGGCGGTGCGGGACGATTCCGCGGTGCGTTCCGCGGCGCGTCCGGCGGCGGGGAAGAAGAGTCGGAAGGTCGTGCCGCGGCCGGGAGCGCTTTCGCACTGGATGCCGCCGCGGTGGCCGCGGACGATGCCGAGCACGGCCGAAAGGCCCAGGCCGCGACCCGTGAACTTCGTGGTGAAGAACGGATCGAAGATCTTCGCGCGGGTCTCGGCGGTCATTCCGGCGCCGGTGTCGGCCACCTCGAGCACGACGTACCGGCCCGGCGCGAGCGGCGGCTCCGCGATCGCGCCGTCGAGCGCGGCGCGGTCGCACTCCCGCGCCGCGGCCGAGACCGCGATGGTGCCGTCGCGGTCGCCGATCGCCTCCGACGCGTTGATGACGAGGTTCATCACGATCTGCCGAATCTGGGCGGAGTCGGCCTCGATCGCCGGCAAGGCCCGGTCGAAATCGAGGCGGAGCACGCAACGCTTCGAGATCGAAATCTGCAGGAGCCGGGCCATCTCCTCCACGAGGTTCGCGAGCACGATCGGCTCGACCGCGAAGGTGCCCTTGCCCGAATACGCGAGCATCTGCTTGGTGAGGTCGGCGGCCTGGCGGGCGCCCTGCACGGCCTGATCGATCAGGTCGCCGGCGGGCGAGATCAGCGGCAGTTCGCGGCGCGCGAGGTCGCAATAGCCGAGGATGCCGGTGAGCAGGTTGTTGAAGTCGTGGGCGATGCCGCCGGCCATGACGCCGAGGCTTTCGAGCTTCTGCGCGTGGCGGAGCTGATCCTCCAGCCGCCGGCGGTCTTCCTCGGCCTTCTTGCGGTCGGTGATGTCCTCGACGATGCCGATGTTGAGCGTCGGCGAATCGCCGGGCCGCCACATCGCCGAGACGTTTAGGTTCACCCAGCGGACTTCGCCGTTCGGGCGCACATAGCGTTTTTCGAGAGCGTACTCGCGGATCTCGCCGGACACGAGCCGCGCGAGCGCGCGGGCCGTCGCCTCGCGGTCGTCGGGGTGCGTGACCGCCGCGACGTCGCAGGCGCGCACCTCCGCCTCGGTGCGGCCGAGGATGCGGCAAAAGCGGTCGTTCATGCGCGCGAAGCGGTTCGTGCGCACGTCGAGCTGGACGGCGCCGACGGCCGCCTGCTCGAAGATCACGCGGAAGCGCTCTTCGCTCTCGCGCAGCGATTCCTCGGCGCGCACGCGCTCGATGGCGATGCTCGCGAGGTTCGCCGCCAGGCCGATCGCGTCGAGATCCGATGGCGTCGGCGCGCGGGGCTGCTCGTGGTAGATGGCGAACGTGCCCAGGACCTTGCCCTTCGAGCACAGGATCGGCTCGGACCAGCACGACCGCAGTCCGGCGCCTTCGGCCAGCTCGCGGTACGGCGTCCAGTACGGATGGGTCTGGATGTCCTCGACGATGACGCGCCGGCCGGTGAACGCGCAGGTGCCGCAGGAGCCGACGGTCGGGCCGATGGCGACGCCGTCGATGGCGCGGTTGTAGGACTCCGGCAGCCGGGGCGCCGCGCCGTGGCGGAGGTGGCGCCCGTCGCGATCCAGCAGCAGCACCGAACAGAGCGCGTCGCCCGATTCCGCCTCCACGAGGGCCACGATCTCGGCGAGGATCGCCGGCAGCGGATCGTTGCGCGCGATCCGCTCCAGGACGGCCGCGCGGTGGCGGTCCCGCCGCTCCGCCCGCATGCGGGCGGTGATGTCGCGCGCCACGCCGAACAGCCCGACGACGGCGCCGGCGGCGTCGCGGCGCGGCGCGAGGCGGTCTTCGAGCCAGATGTACTCGCCGGTGCGGCCGTGGCGGAAACGATAGACGCGCGTCTGGCTCGGCCCGCCGGCCGCAAGCTGCTCCGACGCCGCCTCGACCATCGGCCAGTCGTCGGGATGCACCCCGGCCGACCAGAGCTTCGGATTCGCCAGAAACTCTTCCGGTCGATGGCCCAGCAAGTCCCAGGATTGGTTGCTGACGAACGACGTCGGCGCCCGCAGCGGATCATGGGCGAACCGGACCGACCAGACGACGTCCTGCACGTTTTCGATCAGTTCGCGGAATCGCTCTTCGCTGGCGCGGAGTTCGAGCGCCGCGTCCGCGTCGGAAGGGTTACGCCGTTGATCGGTGTCGTCGGGCGCCATGGCTCGTCACTTCGCACCGAGGCAGTACAGGAATTTGTTTGAACGGATGTAGATGCGCTCGCCCGCGATGGCCGGGCTGGAATTGAAGGCGCTGCGGTCCCCGAAGTCGTTGAGCGCCAGCAGTTCGTACTTCGGGTTCGCGGCGACGACCGCCACGCTACCGTTGCGCGAGAGGTAATAAATCTTCCCGTCCGCCAGGACCGGCGATGCGTAGACCTGCCCGATGCGATTGACGCGTTCCTCGTAGAGCACTTCGCCGGTCTTGGCGTCGGCGCAGTAGGCGGTCTCGTTGTTGTCGTTCATCCAGTACAGGTGGCCGTCGTGCAGGAGGAGCGACGACACGTTGGAGCCTTTCTTGCCGGTCCAGAGCCGGCGCTCGGCGGTGACGTCGCCGCTACCGCCGCCGCGCACGGCGAGCGCCCCGCCCGACCGTCCGCCGATGCAGTAGACGATGCCGTCCTTCGCCACCATGCCCGGCACCATGTACCAGTCGATGCCGGTGTCGCACGTCCAGCGCACCTTGCCGTTCGCGGGATCGACGCCGAGGATCTTGCGGAACATCGCGACGACGATTTCGGTCTTCCCGTCGATCGTCTGCACGATCGGCGTGTTCCACGATTCGCGGATGCCGGGCGTGCGCCACGCTTCCTTCCCGGTCTTCCGATCGAGCGCGACGAGCTGTTCGCTCTCGACGCTGGCGTTGACGACGACGAGATCGCCGACGAGCACGGGCGAATTGGCGCTGCCCCAGCCGTTGAGCTTGGAGCCGACGTCGGCGGACCAGAGGTGCTCGCCGGCGTGCGAGTACGCGTGCACGCCGGACTTGCCGAAGAAGACGTACAACCGCTCGGCGTCGACGGCGGGCGTGCTGGAGGCGTAGCCGTGCTCGTCGCGGATCTTCGGCTGTTCGGGCAGCTTCGGCGCGACGTCCTTGGTCCAGAGGATTTCGCCGTTCGCTCGCGCGAGGCAATGGACGTGGAGCTTGAGTCCTTCCGGATCGCCGGCCCCTTGGCCGGGCACGTTGAAGCCGGTGTAGCTCGTGAGAAAGATCTTGTCGCCGTGGATCGCGGGGCTGGACGTGCCGGGGCCGGGGAGTTCGATTTTCCAGACGAGGTTCTCGGTGCCGCTCCATTTCGCGGGCAGGTTCTTGGCGGCGGCGGTGCCATAGCCGTTCGGCCCGCGGAACCCCGGCCATTCCAGGCCGGTCTGCGCCGACGCGGTGCCCACGAACATTCCGAGTACGACAACGCTCCGGTACGATGCGCGAACAAACATGACAAACCTCGGTGACGAAGGAATTCGCTACCGAGGATTTCAAACGATCGCCGAACAAAAGGGAACAGGAAAAAGGATGAAATCGCGCGGCGGCGCCGTTCAAACGCTCGTGCTGATGAACCCGCGGAGCAGGCCGCCGTGGCGGGCGACCTGCGTGCGCAGGTTGTTGAACGAGGGCCGATCCATTTCGGTCTGGCGAGTGACGAGGTAGACGCCGTCGAACGCGGGGCTGGTCGCATCGCGGTGCGGGCGTTCGCCCCAGACGCCGCCGTCGACCAGCACCCAGTCGAACCACTGGCGCAATTGGCCGACGAGTTTCGGGAAATCGGTGGCGACGAGCGGGAAGGTGTCGGCGGTGGGCTTGCCGGCGCCGAGGACTTGCAGCTTCGCGACGGGCGTCGGTTGCAGCACCCAGGCGGCCGGCATGGTCTGGCCCAGGACTTCGCTCAGGCCGGGCACGTCCGCCAAGCCCATCGCGCGGGCGGCGGACGGCCGGTCGAAATCGGCGTCCACCACCAGCACGCGCGTGTGCGGCTCCCGCGCGAGCGTGACGGCGAGATTCAGCAGCACGGTCGTCGTGCCGTTGTCGCTGCCGGCGGACGTGAACAGGATCGCCTTCGCGCCGTCGGTCGCCGTCTGCCGGCGGAGTTCGTCGCGGAGCTTGCGATACTCTTCGCTCGACGCATGGTCGGGATGGTGGAACGCGACGATCGCCGGATGCACCGCCGGCACGGCTTCCACCGCCGGCTTCGGCGCGATCCCGTGCAGCTTCGCCGCGACGTAGCGCGGCTCCTCGACCGGCGCGGGCTTCGGCGCCTCCGCCACGACCGGCGCCGGCGTCGCGATCCGCGACGGCAACTTCGGCAACCCGTGGAACACCGGCTGCGGACCGCCCACCTCGATGTACGGCGCCGAACCTTCGATGAACGGCCCGTTCTCCACCGCCACCGAACGGCCCGGATAATCCAAGCTGCCTTCCGAAATCAAACGAAACATGCGGCCCATGATCCGAATTCCTTTCGAGGTCGCGACTCGCCCGTTCAGGCGGCCCGGCGGTTCCGTGCCCTTTGTTTCGGCGGCCGACCCGCCGACGATTCACGACCTTCCGACGCATCCGCGGTCCCTTCGTCCTTCGACTTGACCGATTGCGACGGCGTTGACGGTCGTTCCGGTTCGACCGCGACGCCCAGCGCCGCCCCGGCCTCGATCGCCACCTCCAAATCGGCGCCCTCCATTTCGTTCGCCGCCGCGAGGTCGAGCGCCGCGGCCGCGAGGCGGTTCAACGCCCGCGGCACGCCGCGCGACTGCCGCGCCAGCCACGCGATCGCCTCCTCGGTGATCGTCTCGTCGGCGCGGCGCGAGCAGGCCTCCAACTGGGAGCGCAGGAACGCGCGGGCGTCGTCGAACGCCAACGGTTCGAGCTTCGCGCGGCCGTCGATGCGGCCGGCGATCAATTCGAAGTCCGGCCCCTGGAGTCGCGTCCGAAGTTCCGGCTGCGCGACCAGCAGCGTGAAGGTCGCCTTTTGGCCGCGCGCGTCCCAGTTGTCCAGCAGCCGCAATTCTTCCAGCACCTCGGTCGGGAGGTGCTGCGCCTCGTCCAGCACCAGCACGGCGCGCTTGGACTCGGCGAGCGATTTCAGGAAGAGATCGACGAGCGACAAGCGTAATTCGTGGTCCGGCACGCCGCGATACTCGCGGCCGAGATCGAACAGGATCGACCGGTGCAGGTCGGCGATCGTGCCGAAGCGCGCCGAGGGGATGTAGATCGGGAGCACGTCGGAGCCGAGCGATTCGAGGAACCGGAGCGCGACGAGCGATTTGCCGGTGCCGGGGGCGCCGTCGAGGAGCGCGAGTCCGGCGCCGCCCTGGAACGCCGCGCGGAGCGCGCCGAACGCGGTTTCGTGCGTCGGCAGCGGCACGTACAAATCGAGCGCCGGCGCCGCGCGAAACGGTCGCCGCGTCAGTCCCAATCGGTCCCAAGTCATGGCCGACCTTTCCCGCCGATGGCGCGGCGATCCCCCGAACGGTATCGACCTCGCGGCCGGCACAACTTGAAGCCGAGGCCCCGTCCCGAAAAGTTCGCCCCGATTTTCGATTCAATTTCCCGCCGCGAAATGCCGAACGGCATCGGATTTTGACTTGCGAACCGCCCAATCGCTCCGTTATATGAGACTCTCGTCGGCGACGGTTCCGTTCCGACGCATCGTCAGGGAGACGGCAACATGAGCAGGATGCTCAACCTGTCCTGGATGGCGTGGTCGCGCGCCCGCGTGGCCACCGTCGCGGACCCCGCGGCCGCCCGCCGGCACCTGGAGCGCATCGTGGCGATGGCGACCCTGCCGGACACCGAGCTCGCGGCCGCCCACCGCTCCCTCGCCGGCTTGCATCTCCGCGCGGCCCGCTACGCCGATGCTCGCCGGCATCTCCTCGCGGCGTTCCGATGGGAACCGAACGCCGAAACGATTCTCCAACTGGCCCGCGCGTGGGAAGACGATCCCTACGGCGACGACTTGCGCGCCGCGAAGGCCTATCGCCGCGCGACGCGTCTCGCGCCGACGAACGCGCTCGCCTGGGCCGCTCTCGGCCGCGCCGCCGTGCGCTGCGGCCGCGAACGACTCGCGATGCGGGCGATCCGCCGCGCCGTGGCGCTCGCGCCGGCGGACGCCGCGGTGTTGTCGCTCGCGGTCGATGCGCTGCGGGAATCGGGCCGCCTCGCCGCCGCCCTGCGCATCCTGTCGCGGGCGCAATTCCGCGCTCCCCGCTCGGCCACGATCCGAGACCTCGTGAATCGCGTACGCTTCGAGATCGCGCGGACGCGCCGCCCGGCCGCCCGGGCCGAAGGATCGACCGCCAGCCAAATCCTGCCGTTCGTGCGCGTCGTGGGCAGCGACGGCGAACGCCGCGTCGTGCGGCGCGACGAACTGGCCCGGCCCGCGCCGGTGTCAATCCGGTTCCACCGATAATGGCGATCAGTTCTTGATGGCGCCGAATTCGCGAAGGAGTTCGCGGAAGCGCGGGTCCTTCTGGATCGACGAAAGATCGGCGTCGCGGACCATGTAGCGGAAATCGCGATAGCCCAGTTCGACGGCGCGGCGCAGCGTCCGCAGGGCGAGGTCCCGCTGGCGGAGCACGGCGTAGCGGCAGGCGAGGTTGTAGTGCGCGGTCGCGTCGAGCGGCCGAGACTCCACGAGCCGCTGATCGACCTTCAACCCGTCGCGGATCCGCCCCTTCACCGTCAGGTTGCTGGCCTGCGCCCGCAGCACTTCGGCGAAATCCGGCACCCGCGCCAGCAGGCGGTCGAAGAATTCCAATTCAAAATCGACCTGCGGGCGCTCCCCGAGCGCCGTCATGGCCGAACCCACCGATGGGGCGTTGAACAGCGGCATGGTCGATCTCCGGTGGATCGAGGTCCTTGGAGTATACCCGATCGGCACGGCCGACCGCAACCGCCGACGGGCGGGAAAATGACGCCGCCCGGAGATCGGCTCCGGGCGGCGTTTTGATGTCAATCGTCCTCTTCGTCGAGATCGTCGTCGTCGTCCTCGTCGTCGTCGTCCTCGTCGAGGTCGTCGTCGAAGTCGTCGTCGAGGTCGTCGAACTCCTCGTCGTCGAGGTCGTCGTCGTCCAGTTCGTCGTCCTCGAAGTCGTCGTCCAGATCGTCGTCGAAGTCGTCGTCTTCGTCGTCGTCCAGATCGTCGTCGCCCTCGTCGTCGTCCAGATCGTCTTCCTCCTCGGTCGCCATGCGGGGCGCGCCCGCGAGGCGATCGAACCATTCGCGGTCTTCGTCGGGCCGAATCGGCGCCGCCGGCAGTGTCACGGCCATCGTTCGAATCCTCCGTTTCGGTGGTGGACGGCGGTTGCCTCGTCTATCGGCGTCCGCGCGTCGAAACTCCAAGAATCAGCGGCTTCGGCCGCGGTATTTCGGGGTCGGATTTCGATCGCCGATCGCATCGGCGGCCGTCCGTTCGCGGGGGGTCTTTCAAGTAGACGCTTCTTTAGCGACCGGCCCCGGCCTGTCAAGCGGACCGTCCGGTTTTTCCGACATCCTTCGCGGAACGTCGCCGCCCGCCATCGCCGGCGATCATAAAGTATGCGGATTGCTCGATTTATGGGCCGTTTCGCCGGGTCGATCGGAGGGGGTCGTGGACGAACACGCGGGCACGGCGGACGAACCGCCCGATTATTTTTTCGTCGGGAATTCCGGCCCGCGCCTGCCGGATGGCGGACCGATCTATCGGGAGTCGCCGGCCGACCCCGCGGCGCTCGCGCCCGGATCGATCGTGGAGCCGTGGAACGCCGCCACCGCGCTCCTCTTCGTGATCCTCGCGCTCGCCTGGTTCGTGCGACTGCGCGGCGCGTACCGCCGGCATCCGTTTTCGCTCGTTTGCCTGCCGATCCTGCTCGCCGGCGGCGTCGGCGGCACGCTCTACCACATGCACCGCTCGCGCTACGCCTACTTCCTATTGGACGTCATCCCGATCAACCTACTCGGCCTCGCGGGCGCGGTCTATCTCGCCGTGCGGCTCGCTCGCCAATCCGGCTGGCTCAAGGTCGGCCTCGCCGCCGTCGGCGCGGTCGGCGCCTATCTGCTCTTCAACGGCGTCCTCTTCCGCGGCATGCTCGGCGCGCTCGGCGGCAACCGGCACATGGTCGTGAACATCTCCTACGCGTCCCTCGCCGCCGTCCTGCTCGTCCCGCTCGGCGCGGTCCTCGCGCGCACGCGCTTCCGCCACGGCAACCTCGTCCTCGCCGCGCTCGCCAGCTTCGCCGTCGCCTGGTTCCTGCGACTCGCCGATGGGATTCCCGGCTCGCTGCCCATGGGCACGCATTGGCTCTGGCACGCGTTCGGCGCCCTGACGACCCTCGCCCTGCTCGAGTATTTCCGCCGCATCGAGGTCGAAACTCTCGCACCGGACCCTAAATTAAACCGACCCGAATAGAAGGAGTCTCCCATGCTTCCGACCGCCGACATCCGACCCAAGGTCTACGACAGCATCACCGACACCGTCGGCGGCACGCCCCTCGTCCGCATCCGCCGCATCACCGACGGCGCCAAGGGGATCGTGCTCGGCAAGCTCGAGAACTTCAACCCGCTCTGGTCGGTCAAGGACCGTATCGGCGTGGCGATGATCGAAGACGCCGAACAGAAGGGGAAGATCGGCAAGGACACCGTCATCATCGAGCCGACCAGCGGCAACACCGGCATCGGCCTCGCGCTCACCTGCGCCGCGCGCGGCTACAAGC
>CAYVRB010000205.1:0-11416 GCA_964453375.1 uncultured Alcaligenaceae bacterium | reverse complement strand
CGGATGACCCTCGCCTCTACTTCTTCGGAGCGCTCGCCCCGGCCGGCTGCACCTGATGCTGCCGCATGACATCCTCCGCCAACTCGCGGCTCGACTTCTCGAAGCGCCACTGCGACGGCGGACCGTTCAGCAGCACCGCCGGATTCGCCGCCTTGCACAGCTCCGCGAACATCTTCGGAATCTCCGCCGTCAGCTTCAGGTCGTAGGCCTCCTTCGCCAGCTTTTCCTTCACGTCCGCGTACTTCACCTTCGCGTCGGGCGGAAACGTCTTCACCAGCTTCATCACCATGTAGCCCTGCTGCGTCTCGAAGATGTGGCTGACTTCGCCCTCCTTCAACGCGAAGGCGACCTTTTCGACCACCTTGTCCTTGTCGTCCCCGATCTGGAAGCGGGCGATCGGCTTGATCTCGCCGGCGGTGGACGCCAGCCCGGCGTTCGCCTGCGTCCGCGCCGTCGCGTCGAACTCCGCGTCGTTCTTGCGGATGATCTCCCAGGTCTTCGAGATCGATTTGAAGTCGTCGCCCTTCGGCCAGATGATGATCTTCACGGCCTTCTTCTCGCCGTATTCCCGCTCGAAGATGCGCTGCGTGTCGGCCTCGGCCACCACCACGCGCTTCGATTCCTCGCACATCTTGCCCAGCAGCAGGCGCGGGCGCACCACGTCCTCCATCCATTCGAAATACGTCTTGTTGTACTTCGGCAGCAGGAGGTTGATGAAATCCTCCTTGCGGATCGGCGGGTTTGAGATGTTCAGGTCGGCCTTGAAGGCCGCCTCCATCTCCTGCGGCGTGACGGTGATCTTCCGCCGCTTCGCCTCCTCCTCGATGATCATCTTGTTGACCAGCAGTTCGACCTTCTCGTGCCCGCCGCGGGCGATGAGGAACTCGGCGAGGTCGGCGCGGGTGACGGCGACGGTGTTGTAGATGAAGGCGACGGGCCGGCTGCCGTAGTCCTTGGTCTTCGGGTCGACGAGCGTCGGCTCCGGCGACGGCGCGCCGAGCGGCGATTGCGTCACGGCGCGCTGCGCCAGCGCGCCGACCCCGATCGCCAGCGCTCCGGCCAGCAGCATCCGCTTGCGGAAAATCGTCGGCATTCTCGTCCCTCGCGCGAAAAAGACTGAAGTCGGCCCGGCGGAATACCGACGCGGGGCGAATCACGCAAGGGAAAAATGGGCGGGAGGCGGAGACTTATTTGACCCACGCGCCGTTTTCGATCGTGCCGTGGCGGCCGTTGCCGGAGTGGTCCGTCAGTTTGGTTCCCGCGCCTTCGTCGAAGTGGTATTGCAGGATCGTCTTGTCGTCCGGCGTCCAGGCGCCGGCGGGGGTGAACGGTTTGTCGTAGCGGACCGACTTCGAGACGCGCAGGGCGTGCATCGTGCCGTGGAAGTAGCCTTCCGGGGAATTCTTCGGGTGCACGCCGATCAGGGCGGGCGGATTGGGAAGCACGAGTCGTTCGATCTTGACCGTCTTGTTGCCGTTCGATTGGCCGTCCAGGAACAGTTCGAATTTCTTCGCCGTGGCGACGGCGGCGACGTGGACGCGCTTTCCGGGGACCAGCACGTTGCGGCCGTAGTCGTTGTGCCAGGCGGCCCCGTCGAAGAAGCCGAGGCCGAGGTTCCCCTTCTCGCTGAGGCCCATGCCGCCGCCCGGTTCGCCGAAGAGGAAGAGGTGGCGGGATTTTCCGGCGACGGTCTGCGGCGTGATCCAGGCCTCGATGGTCAGCGGGAGTGTGTCGCCGCCGGGCGCGGCGGGGATTTTCACGCAGGTCGATGTCCCGTCGAAGGCGAGGCCGGCCGTATTGGCCGCGGCCTTCGGCTCGATCACGCCGCCGTCCCACTCGATCTTGCAGAGCGGCAGGGCCGCCGCCAGCTTCTTCACGCCGGCGTCCGTTACCGGCGATTTGCCGAGCGTGAGCCAGCGCAGGCTGGTACACGATTCGAGGGCGGACAAGCCCTTGTCGGTCACCTTCGTGCCGGAGAGGTGCAGCGTCGCCAGCTTCGGGAACTGGGAGAGCGCGATCGCGGTCGCGTCGCCGACGGCCGTGCCGTGGAGGTTGAGGTCCGCCAGCGCCGGATGCTTCGCCAGCGAGGTCGCGAATTTGTCGGTGACGGCGGTGTTGGCGAGCGTGAGCAGTTGCAATTTCGGCAAGCCGGCCAGCTTGATCGCGCCGTCGTCCGTCACCTTCGTGAGGGCGAGGTGGACGTCGGTGAGCGTGGGGATGGTGGCGAGGTGCGCGGCCATTCCGTCGCCGACCGCCGTGCCGCTCAGGATCGCGACGAGCAGGCGCTTGTCGGGAATCCGCGCGGCGTCGGCGTTCGTCGCGGCGGCTCCGTGCGGCAATTCGATCCGCAACGTCGCGAACGGCACCGCCGGCAAGTCCGAAGCCGCCGTCAGCGAACTCACGTTGCCGCCGGACAGGATGTAGACCGTGCCCTTCAACCCCAGCACCCACTCGGCGAGGGCGCGGTCGGCGTCGACCGGCTTCGGCGCGTCCACGCGCAGCACGCCGACGGTGCCGTTCGGGTTCCCGACCAGCAGGTGCCGGCCGTCGGCGGCGAACGCGAGCGCCGTCGGGAGCGCGGGGAAGTCCCACACCTTCAGCTTGGTTTTCGTCGAGTAATCCCACAGGGCAATGTGGCCGCCGCCCTTGGTATACGCGACCGCCACCCACGGCAGCGACGGGTGGAGGGACATTTTGTCCGAGATGTAGAGGCCGTCCCCGGCGCCGGCGAACGAATCCTTCAGCGTGGAGGTCTTGCCTGCGATGGTCCAGACTTGCACGTGCCCGCCGCGCGCCAGGGCCAGCGCTTGGCCGTCCGGCGTCCAGGCGGCGCGGTAGACGTTGCCATCGCCGGCCGCGATGCCGCCCGTGCCGGCTTCGCAGAGCTTGATCGGTTCCCGTGCGGTCGCGTCCCACACGAACGCGCGGTGGTCGTTGCCCCCGCTGGCCAGTCGCTTGCCGTCGGGGCTGAACGTGATGGTCGTGATAAAACTCTCGTGAGCCTTGATTTGCCAGTGCTTTTCGACGCCGTTCGCGGAGACGTCCCACAGCGTCAGCGTGCCGTCACTCTGGCCGATCGCGAACGCGTCGCCGCTGGGCGCGACCGCGAGGCTCATCGCGTCAAGTAAACCGAGGTCGTGCAGCGTCTTGCCGGTCGTCAGGTCGAGTACGACGGAGTTTTTCTCAAGCACGACGGCGCGCTTCCCGTCCTTCAATAGTGCGATCCTGGGATGGTCGTTCCAGGGCAGTCCCAGGGGGTGCGATTTCGTTTCCTCTCGCGTGGCGGTGTTCCAAAGTCTTAGCGTCCGATCCGGCCCGACGGTGAATAGTGTCTTCAGATCCGCCGCGAGGTCGAATTCCGTAATCGGCCCGATCGGCCCCGTCGTCGGCGGGACCGCCGGCTGGCCGGTCTTCGCGTCGTAGCTGTGCAGTAGGCCATCGCCGTGGTTGAGGAACAAACTGCCGAACGACACGAGCCGCGATCCGTTGGCGTTGAAGACCGCCTCACCGTAGCCGGCGGGCGATGCGCTTGGTGAAGTAACCGTCGCGAGCGGGCGGCCCGACGGGAATTCCAACACCGCGTATTCGTTGTAGCGGCCGCCGAGCGCGATCCGTGTTCCGTCGGGCGAGAACGCCAGACTCAACGCGTGCCCCTTGTACACCGCGTCCTTCGTCAGCACGGGCGCGCCGGTGACGGTATCCCACACGACGAGGCCCGTGTCGCCCTTTTGAGATATCGTGGCGGCGACGTGATTGCCGTCGGGCGAGAACCGGACGCGGCATTCCTTGCCTTCGGCCAGCGTCTTCTCCCAGAGATGGACGTATTGATTGCCGTCGAACGCGAAGACGCGCAGCGAATTCCAGTGATAGATGGCGAGCCGTTTTCCGTGGTAGGTCACGTCGGAGTGGACGGTGCTATCGTCCGCGGCCATCTTCCACCGCATGACGACTTTCTTCGCCACGAGGTCGTAGGCGATCGCGTGGGTGGCGTGGTCCTTCGGGCTGAAGGAGATCGCCATCGGTCGACCGCCGGGGCCGAAGTACGGGAACCCGTTGTGCGCCCGGCCGTCGATGGTCATCTCCAGTTCCTGCTGCTTGCCCGTCTTCACGTCCCAGAGGCGGAATTTCATTTCCGTCGAATTGCCGCAGGAGAGGAGGCTTTCGCCGTCGGGCGAGAAGCGCAGGGCGATGGGCGGGTGCGTGTGGCCGAGGTATGAACCGCCGGTGGACTTGAGCGTGTCGGCGTACCAGAGGCGGATTTTGCGATCGGTGCCGCCGGTGGCGATCAGTTTGCCGTCGGGCGACGCGGCCATGCAGGTGCCCGCGCCCCAGTGGCGCGCGTCGGCCGAGCCGAATAGGCCGACCAAATCCGTGGGCAGTTTCTCGGATCGCATGATCTCCGCCAGCGTCTTCCCATCAAGCGCGTCGAAGGGCGACGGGCCGTTCCACGCCAACGGCACGAGCGGCGTCGGCGCCGCGGCGGCGCCTTCGAGCCGCAGCAGGTAGACCGTGCCGTTCTGGTTGGCGATGGCGAGGTGTCGGCCGTCGGCGGCGAACGCGAGGTCGGTCGGCGGCGCGGGGAACGTCCACGACTTCGCGAGCGTGCCGTCGGCGGGGTTGTAGAGGAACACCTTGCCCGATTTCTGCCCGACGACCGCGACCCATTTCCCGGTCGGGTGGTACGCGAGCACCTGATTGATGAAATACTCGCCATCGGTTTGCACGTCGTGCGGCAGCTTCCGCGCCGCCTTCGCGTCGAGGGACCAGAACGACAAGTTCGCCCCCTGCACGAGCGCGATGCTCCGGCCATCCGGCGCCCACGCGATGGCGTAGGGCGTGCCGGTCACGGCGAGGTCGTAGAGTTTCTTCGGAGCGCCGGCCGAGACGTCCCAGATCGCCGCGGAGTTCAGCCCTTCGGTCGCCAGCCGCCGGCCATCGGGACTGAAGCGGACCGTGCCGTTCGCGTGGCCGTCGGTGGACACGGAGCCGACGCGGACGGCCGGCGTCGCGGCGACGTTCCACAACTGCAACGATTCATCCTGCATCCCCAGGGCCAGGAGCTTGCCGTCGGGCGAGAGGTCGGCCGCGAGGGCGAGCACGGTGTTCAAATCCTGAACGACTTCGCCCGTGGTCAGGTCGCGGATCGTCGTGGATTTCTCGAGGACGACGGCGCGCTTGCCATCGGGGAACGGGAGCGCCTTGCGCGTCGAATAAACGCCGAGCGGCGTCAGTTCGGTCGGCTTGGCCGATTGGCCCGTCGTCGGGTTCCAGACGTGCAGTCGTTCCTGCGTGTCGTGCGTCATGACCGACTTGAGGTCCGGGGCGAACGCGACCGACACGATTGCACTGGTGGGACCCATCAACGGCTGCGATTCCTTGCCGCTGGCCACATCCCAGAGGCTGGCCGCGCAACCGCCATCGAATATGGCGAGCTGTTTGTTGTCCGCTGAGAGGGCCAGACCAAATTTCCCGTTCAGTCCCGTGGAAAATTGCTGAACGGTTTTGCCGGTGTCGATATTCGTGATGCGGACGTTGCCGCGTTCGTCGCCGGTCAGCACGAATTGGCCGTCGGGTGAGAATTTAATGGACCGTACCCAGTTTTCATGGCCATCGATCGTGTGGATTATCTTGCCGGTGGCGGGATCCGAAAACAGGGCGACTCCGGCCGCGCCGAACACGACGTACTTTCCGTCTGCGGAAAACAGGCAGGAGGCGGTCTCATTCCTAACCGGTCCATGGCGGGCGATTTCCACTCTCTTTGCGACATCCCAGACGTGAATGTGCGTCGTCGTGGCACCATAGGCCGTTTTGCCATCGGGCGAGAATGCGAGTTCGTTGATTCCGAAAGGTAACGTGGCCGCCTCCTTGCTCGAGGCGACATCCCAGAGCCGAACCATCCCGACTTGGTCACTCGACAAGACGGACCGCCCGTCGGAAGAAATCTTCACATTGAGGATCAATTCCTTCGGTGACCTGAGAAGGCCCTTCTGTTCGCCCGTTCGAGTATCCATGAGCCGGATCGTGGAATCGTCCATGCCGAGGACCGCCACGTTGTTGTCTTCCGAGAATGCGAGGGCCTTGATTCGTTCGTTGAGATTTTCCCAACGGCGAAGTTCCTTGGCGTTCACCACATCCCACAGGAACACCGACCGGGCATCGCTCGTGAGGAGCCGACTTCCATCCCGCGAGAACCGCCTGCGAAGTGGTTCGTAATTGGGCCCTGATAGCGTGGCTCGCTCCAATCGCGTGCCGGTATCCCATATACGCACGACATTGTTCTGGCCCACGGTGGCGAGTGTCTTGCCGTCGGGACCGAATGCGACGGCTCCGATCGGTCCCCAATGTCGTTGTCGGTGCTCTCCCAGAACGCCCACGACGTTTTTGCCGTCGAAACCGAGAGTCTTCCACGCCGCCGTCGCATCATCGGGGATCGTCGCCGCGTCCAGCGCGTCCAGCGGCGAAGGCCCTTGCCACGCCAGCGGCACCACCGGCGCCGCCGACGGGATCGCCGGCGCCGGCGGTTCGACCTTCGGTTTCGGCGCCGGCTTTTGGACGATCACCTTCACCGTCGTCCGGCCGTTCCGCGTGATCTCGAACTTGTTCAGGTTCAGCTTCAGCCCGTCCTTCTCCGTCATCTCGATCGTGTAGTCGTCGCCGACCTTCAGCGTGAACTCGCGCCCCTTCGATTTGTCGTGCAGGACCGCGCCGCCCCGCTTCACCGTGATCTCGACGTCCGCGTCGCTGGATTCGATGACGAGCGTCCCCTTCGGCGTCATGATCGAAACGATCTGCGGAATCAGCGCGGCCAAAACGACGACGAACAGCCCGAGCAAGACGAGCGGCCACTTCGGGATCGGCTTCTTCGCGGCCGCCGGCATCGCCGGCAGCGACCGCGTCGTGTTGTGCCGCGTGACGACGTCGTTCGGCTCGGTGTCGAGTTCCGCGAACGGGTCGATCCCCGAGGGAACGTGCGTCGCCGTCGGCAGCGCATCCAGCGGGATCACCTGCATCGGCAGCGAGATCGCCGCCGCCGTGCCGAGCTGGATCTGCTGCAGGCGCTCGGCCACCTCGTCCGCGGACTTCGGCCGGTGCTGCGGCTTCTTCTCCATCAGCTCGTGGATGAGCTTCGCGAGCGGTTCGGGGATGTCCGGGTTGCGGTCGCGCACCGGGGCGGGATCGTCGGCGATGACGGCGGCGAGGACCGCCATCATGGTGTCGCCCTCGAAGGGCATCGTGCCGGTGGCGAGGCGGTAGAGGACGACGCCGAGGCTGAAGAGGTCGGCGCGGAAGTCGGCCTTGGCGCCGCGCGCCTGTTCGGGCGGCATGTACGCGGGCGTGCCGACGATCACGCCGGTCGCGGTCAATTCGCCATCGAGCTTCTGCTCGTCGGTCGGCTTGGCGAGGCCGAAGTCGAGGATCTTGACGCGGCCGTTCGGCGCTTCGAGCCAGATGTTGCCCGGCTTGATGTCGCGGTGGACGAGGCCGACGGAGTGCGCCGCCGCGAGGCCGAGCGCCATCTCGCGGCCGATGCGCAGCAACTCCCCGACGCTCAACCTGGGGTGTTTCTTGAGGTAGGCGTCGAGCGGGTAGCCCTGCAGGAGCTGCATCGCCATGAAGGGCGTGCCGCCGTGCTCGTCCGCCTCGTAGATGGTGACGATGTGGTCGTGGGTGATGCCGGCGGCGGCGCGCGCCTCGCGCAGGAAGCGGTTCTTCGAGCTGGCGATGGCGGCGTACTTCGGCAGCATCACCTTGAGCGCGACCTTGCGCTTGAGGCGTTCGTCGAAGCCGAGGTAGACGGCGCCCATGCCGCCGCGGCCGAGTTCGCGCAGCACGCGGTACGGGCCGAGCGTGCCGAGATCGTCTGGGGATTTTTTCGCGCCGAAACTCGGACCCGTCTCGGGCGCCGTATGCGAGACGACGTTCGCCGTCTCGTACGCCTCGCTCTGCGCGATGTCGGCCGTTTGGTCCGCCGGAGGCGAGTCGGGCACGGTCTTGGGAGTGTCGGCCATGCGGGAGAGGCCCTAGGCGGCCCGGCCATTGTAACCCGCGCGGGGCGAATGCTCAACGATCTTGCGGTTTGGCGAGAACACGGTCTGATCGGCTTATCTGTGGTGGCTGGCCTGTTCCTTCGCGAGGCGGCGGAGGCGCAGGCCGATCAGCAGCGTCACGACGGCCCAGATGCTGCCGTACAGAATCGGGCAATAGAGCGGGATCTGGGACATGACGGGAATCAACAGCAGGAACGCGACGCCGACGAGATAGCAGCCGCCCCAGAACATGGCGCCGAGCGAGAAGAAGGCGACGGCGGAGGCGCCGCAGATCGCTTCGTAGAAGGCGGGGCTTTGGAAGCTCTCCTCGCCGGGGTTCAGGCCGAGATTCACGAACAGCATCCCGGCGACGACGATGAAACTGCCCCAGACGGAGAGCATGTGCTGCTCGGCGGGGTTGGCGGGCCAGATGCGTCCGCCGCCGTAGTAGAGGAAGAGCGAGAGGCCGACGATCGGCCGCAGGGCGTAGGCGGGCAGCACCCACGTGGCGTTCCAGCCCTGGATGCGGGCGTAGGTGGCGTAGACCTCCGGCAGGAAGATCACCGGCGCGAGCCAGAGGAAGAACCCGGCGTACGGGATGAAGTGCTTGTCGTGATGGCTCTTTTCGAGCATCCAGGCGACGCGTTCGACGGCGTTCAGTTGCCGTGCCGAGATCGACTCCCCGCACAGGTAGCGCCGTAGGTCCTCCGCCAGTTCGCCGGCGGTCGCGTAGCGCTGGGCCGGGTCCTTCGCCAGGCACTTCCGGCAGATCGTCTCGAGGTCCCGCGGCGCGTCCTTCCCCGAATCCGACAGCGACGGCGGTTCGTGGTGGATCACCTTCTGCAACAGGTCCTGCAGGCTCTCGGAGGCGAACGGCGGCTTGCCGGTGATGAGTTCGAAGAGGATGACGCCGAGGGCGTAGACGTCGGCGGCGGGGCCGACGTCCTTGGCGTTGCCGGACGCCTGCTCCGGGGCCATGTAGTTCGGCGTCCCCATGACGGCGCCGGTGTTGGTGTGGTCGTGGTCGGTGTCGAGGCGCTTGGCGAGGCCGAAGTCGCCGACCTTGGGGTTGCCGTCGTCGTCGAGGAGGATGTTGCCGGGCTTGAGGTCGCGGTGGACGATGCCGGCGTCGTGGGCGCTCTCGACGGCGCGGGCGATCTGTTCGAGGGTGCTGGCGGCGTCGTGGAACGGCTGCGGCCGGCCCTTGATCTTCTTCGCGAGGGAGCCGCCCTCGCAGAGTTCCATGCTGAAGTACGGCAGCCCGTGGTGCTCGCCGACCTCGTAGACCTGCACGATGCCGGGGCTTTTCAGCTGCGCGGTGGCTTCGATCTCGGTGCGGAAGCGGACGCGTTCGGCGTGGCCGGCGTGGCCGCCGCCAAGGATCATCTTGAGCGCGACGACGCGATTGGCGGCGATCTGCCGGGCTCGGTAGACGACGCCCATGCCGCCGCGGCCGATCTCGCCGAGGATCTCGTACCCCGGTACGGTCTGCTGCCCGGCCGTGAGCGCCGCCGCCAGCGCGAGCTGCTCGCCGGTCTGCATCACCGTACGGGCGTGGTCCTCCGGCTGGTACAGTTGCGTCGTGTGCGTCTTCGGCGCGGCTTCGTGCGTCGTATCGGCCATGGCGTCCGCACTCGGATCGGGGGCGTTGGCGGCATTGTAGCGAGTCCCGCCTTCGCCGCGTTCCGCCCCTTGCCCATCCCGCCGGGATTCCGCGCGGCGAATTCGCCGCGACTCTCGGATTTTCCCCGAACGGCCGATATAACACCAGCACCGGATGGTCCCCGGACGACTCAGCGGAACGGAAATCGCTTCCGCACCCATAAACGACACGGCAGGTTCTGGAATGGCCTCTCCCACCGCACCGGCCGGGGCAGCCCCCGCGGCCTCGGCCACCGTCTCCCGCAACGGCACGCATTCCGTCCAGGAAGTCGAATCCATCACCATCCGCTTCGCCGGCGACTCCGGCGACGGCATGCAACTCGCCGGCACCCGCTTCACCGACACCGCCGCCATCCTCGGCAACGACATCGCCACCTTCCCCGACTTCCCCGCCGAGATCCGCGCCCCGGCCGGCACCCTCGCCGGCGTCTCCGGCTTCCAGGTCCACTTCTCCAGCAACGACATCCACACCCCCGGCGACATCCTCGACGCCCTCGTCGCGATGAACCCCGCCGCCCTCAAGACCAACCTCCGCGACCTGAAAAAGGGCGGCATCCTGATCGTCAACACCGACGCCTTCGCCCAGAACGACCTCGACAAGGCCAAGTACAAATCGAACCCGCTCGAAGACGGTTCGCTCGCCGGGTACCACGTCGTCCGCGTCGCCGTCTCGAAGCTCAACAAGGAGGCGGTGCGCGAGTGCGGCCTCAGCCCGCGCGAGCAGGACCGCTGCAAGAACTTCTTCGCGCTGGGTCTCGTGTACTGGCTCTACGAGCGGCCGCTCGAAGCGACCGTGAAGTGGCTCAAGGAGAAGTTCGGCAAGAAGCCGGACCACAAGCCGGTGCTGGACGCGAACACGGCCGCCCTGAAGGCCGGGTACAACTACGGCGAGACGGTGGAGCTGCTGCCGGTGCAGTACAAGGTGGCGAAGGCGAAGATCCCGCCGGGGCAGTACCGCAAGATCACGGGGAACGAGGCGCTCGCGATCGGCCTCGTCGCCGCCAGCCACGCCGCGAACAAGACGCTGGTCTATTCCGGCTACCCGATCACGCCGGCGAGTTCGGTGCTCGAAGACCTCAGCCAGCCGGAGATGCGCCGCCACGGCGTGCGGACGCTCCAGGCCGAGGACGAGATCGCCGCGATCGGCGTGGCGCTCGGCGCGAGCTTCGGCGGCGCCATCGGCGTCACCGGCACCAGCGGCCCCGGCATCTGTTTGAAGAGCGAGGCGATCAACCTCGCCGTCATGACCGAGCTGCCGCTCGTCATCCTCGACATCCAGCGCGGCGGACCGTCCACCGGCCTGCCGACCAAGACCGAGCAGGCCGATCTCCTCCAGGCGATGTTCGGCCGCAACGGCGAGTCGCCCGTCGCCAACCTCGCGCCGCAGTCGCCGGTCGATTGCTTCGACATCGCCTACGAGGCCGTGAAGGTCGCGACGCGCTTCATGTGCCCGGTCTTCGTGCTCTCGGACGGCTACATCGCCAACGGCTCCGAGCCGTGGAAGATCCCCGACGTGGCGAAGCTGCCGAAGATCGAGATCGCGCACGCCACGAAGCCCAATTCCGAGGGGATGAACGGCGCCCTCCACGAGGGCGGCGACGGCGGCGGCACCTACCTGCCCTACAAGCGCGACCAGTACCTGTCGCGGCCGTGGGCGATCCCCGGCACGCCCGGCCTCGAACACCGCATCGGCGGCATCGAGAAGCAGGACGTGACCGGCAACATCA
>CAYVRB010000204.1:5783-11425 GCA_964453375.1 uncultured Alcaligenaceae bacterium | reverse complement strand
CACTTTGAATCAGGGGAATTTTGATCCCGACATCGTGCAACAGTCGGACCACTACCAATCCAAGGCGATGTGCCACCGCGGTCCGCTCATTTGTCCGTCACGAGCTTGTCGTCGTCGCGCTTGTGGAAGAACGCCGACACCGGGATCACCTCCTCGCTCTTGCCGCCGGGGCGGATCCACTTCAGCGTCAGCCCGCGATTGGGGCGGCGCTGGCCGCCGTACTCCACGGCGATCGCCACCGGCTTGTCGCCGAAGACGTAGTACGCGTCCTTGTTGCCGAGGCCCTTGTCCGCGGGCACGTTCGAAATGATCCGCTTGTCGTCGGGCGCCTTCCCCATCGTCACGCGCACTTCGTCCCGCGTCTCGGCGACGAGCTTGTAGCGGCCCGGCGACGGCGGCACCACCACGCCCGTCCAACGCACGCCGATCTGGTTCGGCCCCGCCATCGGCACGACGTCGGAGTCCGCTTGGAACTCGATCGTCGCGGCGAGGAGGCCGCGCGTCTTGCGGCCGCCGGTCGGCTGGAAAATCTCCATCACCAACCCCGGACGGTACTCGACGGCGCCGAGCGTGAAGGTGAGGCGCTTCTCGGCGTTGGTGCGTTCGAGGCCGGCCGGCACGCTCAGGAGCGCCTTCGCGTACCAGTATTTCGCCCGGCTCCGCGCCGCGGTCTTCTCCGGTTCGGCCGCCTTCTCGGCGAACTCCCACCACAGATCGCCGCGCTGCGCGTCGTTCCGTTCGGCGTCGGCCCCGGCCTTCAGCTCCATGTCGGCGAGCTTCTTGAGCGCCGCGTCGGACCCCTTCTCGAGCAATTTGAAGCCGTCGTCCCAGCGCCCTTGCAGGAAGCAGCGAAACCGGCCGACGGCCGCGTTCGCGTCGGCGTCCTCGGGCATCGCCTTCAGTTTTTCGACCGTGAGCTTGATCGCGTCAAAGGCGTCCTTCAGCTGCTTGACCTGGGTTACTCGGGCGTCGAGTTCTTTCAACGCAGATGGTGGACCGGCACGTTTGAGACAAGATTGCGCGACACTCGCGAATTTGAGTGCGTTCTCGAATTCATCTTTGTCGATGTGCTCTTCGGCAAGTTCTTGTGCGCTGTCGGCGGTCGCGCGCAGTGCGGTGGTTTGAGGCGATGATTTCTGCGATATCTTTTCTAGCCCTACAAGCTTAAGGGCGAAGCCATCCACTTCAAAGGTTTCATCCAGTGCAATGGCAGCTTTGATATGCGTCGCGGCATCGTCCGTTTCGACGGCGAGCGCCATCGCCTCGCGCAGCATGAAATACATCGCGGGCGGGGCGTTCGCGGTCCCCTTCGCGTCCGCGAAGAGGCGCTCGCCGAGCTTCTTCCGGTCGGCCGGCAACTTCCGGGCGTAGTCGGCGGCGAAGGTCTCCTTCACGGTCTTCTCGGCGGCGGCGAGGGCGGCGGCGTCCGGCACGGGCAGGCGCTTGTTCGCCATCGCCATCGGCGCCGGGGGGGCCGCGGTCGGCGCGCCGCCGGCCGTCGTACGGTACAGCGTGGCGCCGGTCGCGGTGCCGAGGAGCACGAACTCGCCGGTGGGGCCGGGGACCGCCCGCGCGGGGCCGTCGAAGGCGGTGGTGGCGCCGGCGATCTTGCGGCCGGTGTTCGTGTCGTAGAGCGTCGCCTGGTTGCCTTCGCTCGCCACGGCGCGCGTGCCGTCGCCGACGAAGCGGAAGCGCACGGCGTTGCCCGTCATCGCGCTCGAGACGGACGTGAGCGGCTTCCAACCGTCGAAGACGCCGACGGTGAAGCGCGTGCCGGTGTTGTCCGCGCCGGGCGTTCGGAACGCGATCGCCTTGCCGTCGGGCGCCACGTCTTCGAGGACGATGGCGGTGATGGCGAACTTGGTGGCCGGATCGAACCATCGGAAGGCGGGCCGCTCGGCGAACGGGTAGATCTCGAGCCGTTGCCCGCAGTTGGCGATGACCTTGGCGGCGTCGCCGGTGAAGAAGGCGGCGAGGGCCGGGAACTTCGGATGGAAGGTGTAGAGCGTGCGGCCGGTCTTGAGGTCGACGCAGGCGACGTGGCCGTTGTCCTTCGTGATCGCGGCCATCGACCCGTTGGCCGCGACGTGGACCGATTTCGGGAGTTCGGGCAGGTCGGGCCGGATGACGCCGGGGCCGGTGAGGCGGGCGAGCTGGCCGTCGAGCACGTGCAATTCGGTCTTCCGCGCCGGCGTGCGCACCTCGAGGATCAGTTCGCCGGCGCCGGTGGCCCAGAGCTGGCGGATCGTTCCCTCGGGCGGCGCGTACCGGCCGAGGGGCTTCTTCGTCGCCACGTCGATCGGGTACGCGGCGGCGTCGGTGGCGAAGTACAGCGTCTTGCCGCCGCGATCGACGGCCCAGTGCCGGATCGCGTCGAGGTTCACGTCCGCGGTCGCGACCGACGCGACTTCCGTCAAGCGGTCGAAGGTCGATTCGCTCGGTGTCGCCGGCATCGTCGTCGGCGCCGACTCGCCGGTGAAGGACGCGAGCGTGATCTTGTTGTCCGTGCCGGTCATCACGACGCTCTGCCCGTCGGCGCTCACGTCCATCTCGGTCGGCGTGAAGTTCGGGATCGCCAGCGTGGCGGTTTTCTTCCAGGTCTCGGTGTCCCACTGTTCGAGGCGGGTCCGGTCGAAGGCGACGAAATACTTGCCGTCGGCGCTGAAGCCGGCGGGCAGGGCGTAGCCGCCGCGCAGGCTGTAGGCGACTTCGCCGGTCTCGGTGTTGACGATGGGGGTGTTGCCGGGCAGCGTGCCGTTGACGCTGAGGCGGACGGCGGCGAGTTTCTTCGCGGGGCTCCACGCCGTGATGCAGGCGGCGTTCTCGAGCTGGATCGGCTTGTCCTTGAGGTTGCCGCCGGGCAGCGCCGTCTCGCGCAGGCGGCCGTCGGCCGTGAGGCTCAGCACCGCCGACCCGTCGGCGGCGATTGCCACGCCCGGATGCGATTGCGGGCCTTTGGGCAGCTTCAACTCCACCAGTTCGCGCCCGCCGTTCTCGATGTCGATCACGCGGGCCTCGTCGTCCCAGCAGAGGACGACGTACTGGCCCTTCCGGTCGGCGCGGACGGCGGTGAGGCCGGCCTTCGGCTTCGCCAGCGGCGCCCGCGCCGTCGGACGGCCGGTCGCCGCGTCCCACGCGATCATCACCGGCTCCCGCGCCACGGACATGACCTTGCCGCCCGGCAGCGGGAACGGGAACGCCGTCGCCGGCGGTTCGTGCTCGCGGCACGTTGCCACGATCTTGCCCGTCGCGGCGTCGTGCACGTCGATCATCGCGGAGGTCTGCTGCGCCACGATCACGCGCGCGCCGTCCAACGAGAAGGCCACGGTCCGCGCCCGCAGGTTCCGTTTATCCCCGACCGGGACGGACCAGACGACCTTGCCGGCGGTCTTCTCGCCGACGGCCGGCGGAGTTGGATCGACCTTCGGCGGATCGACGTTCGTCGGCCCCATCGGCGTGAGATCGACCTTCGGCGGGTCGAGCTTGGGCGGTTCGGGCTTCGGTTCGTCCGGCTTGGGTTCGTCGGGTTTTTGAACCACCTCCGGCGTCTTCTTCTTGCCGCCGGTGAAGACCATGATGCCGCCGACGATGCCGGCGAGGACGACGACGCCGGCGACGATCGCGGGCATCAACATCGAGCCGGAGGATTGCCTCCGCGGTCGGCGACGGCCGCCGTCGAAGTCCATCGACTCGTCGTCGGAGTCGATGGCGGCCGGCTTCGGAGCCGCCGGCGCCGGCGCGGGGCGCGGCGGGGCCGGCGCGTACTGCGGAGGCGGCGGGTATTGCGGCGGGGCGTACTGCGGCGGCGGGTACGGCGCGTACTGCGGCGGGAGCGCGATCTGCGGCGCCGACGGTTCGGGCGCCAACGGCTGACCGCCGATGATCGCCGCCGCCTGCCGCTCCTGGCTCGGCGTCATCATCGGCGGCTGACCGCCCGGCATGAGCTGATCCAGCCACGGCGTCTGGTGCAGCGGTTTCGTGCACGCCAGCGCCAGGTGCCCCGTCAGCCCCACCGTGAACGGGTCGCCCGTCTCCCACAACGCCTTGAAGACCTTCGATTGGCCCGGATTCTTGAAATCCTTCTCGGTGAAGAGCAGGTTGTCCCCGGTGTCGAACTGGTCCCAAAGCGCCTTCCCGCCGACGAGCAGGCCCCGCAGCGCCGTCGCCACCACGAGGTGCGGGAAGCGATCGAGGTCCGGCGAGTACGCGCCGGTGGCGATCCGCTCGGGGTGCTGGAAACTCGGATGCCCGGCTTCGCCCGACGGCTGGTTCGCCAGCGCCGGCACGAACATGCCGTCGTAGTCCACGAGCTTCAGGCCGAGCGAGTTCCCCTTCCCCTCCGCCGGCACGAGCAGCACGTTCCCGTGCTGGATGTCGCAGTGCGCCATCCCGGTCTCGCGCAGCCGCCGGCAGAGCCGCACCCAGAGCGAGAGCATGTTCTCGAGGATCGTCGAGCGGTTGAGGTTGTCCCGGACGAACGCGTTGATCGGGTAGCCGTCGACCCACTGCATCTTGACGATCGGGTACCACTGCCCGCGCACGCGGATGCCCTGCTGCAGATAATTGAAGCCGACGGTGAATGGCAGGTTGGCGTTGTGGAGGTGTTCGCTGACGGCGGCGTAGCGGGCGTCGAGGCCGGCGGACGTCGGCCGCGTGAAGCACTTCACGGCCCACTTCTGCCCGTTCGCGGCCGTGATCTGGTACACGTCGGCGTAGTTGCCCGATCGCGGGATCGGCACGCCCATCGGGTTGACGCCGACGGCGCCCCCTTTCAGGTCCGCGTCGCCGAACGCCGTCGTCGGATTCTGGACGGCTTCGTTGAAATCCTGCGACAGCGGCCAGCTCATGGCGATCCCTGGAGAGGAAGCAATTCGACCCGAACGACCGTGCAATCGTCGTTCTTGAGCGACTTCGCGTCCCGCAGCGATTTTATCCAATCGGCGAACGCCGCGGGAGGGCGTGACGGTTCCGTTACCCGATCCAACTCCTGCTCCGGCCGGGCGTTGGCGTGGCGCGCCCGCAAGAACCACTCCGCGAGCGCATCCGTTAGAAGGTAGAACACGTCCCGAAGTTCCCCCCGTCCCGCGAACCAGTCCGCGTCCGGCACCGCCTGCGCCGGCGCGGACGCCACCAGATTCGGCCGATTCGAGAAGTCCGCCAACGATTCCACCGGGAACTTCGCGAGAAGTTTCTCCCCGCGCACCTGAAACAGGCACGAATCCCCGACGGCGACGGCGCGCCAGCGGATGCCGCCGTCCTTCGCCTCCTCGAACGCCAGGCCCAGCACGGTGGCGAACGACCCGAGCGCGGCCTTCTCCTCCGCGTACCACGAAGTCGCCTCCGTCTTCGGCGCCTGCGCCCGCGCCGCCGCCACCCATTCCGCGAACGATTCCGGCGTCGGCGGCGTCCGCACGCACTCCGCCGCCAGCACGCGCGCCCACGGGCCGGACTGCCACCCCTCCGACGCGCCGTCGGCGATCGCCACGCGCCGCAGCTTCGGCCCGAGCGCCGCCGCGTCCTCGTTCTGGGACTCGGCGTTCCCGGCCTTCGGCGCCGTGCGAACCCGGAGATCCAAAGTAAACGACATGACAGTTCCCCGTTGAGCGGCGAGGCGGAGTCTTCGGAGCCAAGCGCGTCACTTC
>CAYVRB010000204.1:0-5773 GCA_964453375.1 uncultured Alcaligenaceae bacterium | reverse complement strand
GCGGGTCCCGCCCCCCCCCGGCCCCCCCGCCGCCCCGCCCCCGCCCCCCCCCCCCCCCCCCCCCGCCGCTCAACTTCATCGCATTTTGGTCGTCACCCGCGTGCCGATATCCAGGAACCGCACCACCGCGACCAAATCCGCGTTGAACACCACGCCGCGCGCGCCGGGGTTCACTACGAAGCCGTCCGCCCGCGCCGCCTCCAACAACTTCGGCGGCAACGCGCTCGACATGCGGAACAGCAGCTTCGAATACGTATCCAAGAGCAAGCTCTCGTCGTCGATGAAATAGATCGGCGGCTTCGGCTCCGCCGAGAGCAGCAGGTTGAAGATCATCACCGGTCCGTCGGCGCTCGCGAGTTGCTTCAGCTTCGCCGCCACCGGCAACGGGTTCGCGTCGCTCGGCTTCCCGTCGGTGATGTTCAGCACGATCGGCGGATACGACTCCGGGTAGGAGAGAATAAAACTCGAAATAATCAGCTCGGCCGCCTCGAACGCCGCATGCATGAGCGTGCGCCCCGTCGCGACGGGATCGTACCAGACGGGGAACTTGATGGTCTGCTCGATGGTGCCGCCGGCGCCGTCTTCGACGAGCCGGCCGCGGTTTTCGACGCGCAGGGGCCGATCGGCGAGCTTGCTGATCGGCACGAGCACTTCGTCCGGGAGCTTGCCGCCGAGGCCGGTGGTGAGCTTGCCGCCGTAGCCGATGATGCCGACGTGGAAGTAGTCGCGCACGCCGTCGATCTTGGCGCACTTCAACACCATGTTCTGGATCAACCGGTTGACCGCGTCGGCGACCCCTTCGCTCTTCAACTTGTCCGGTTGGCCGGCGAACGGTTCGTCCATCGACTTCGACTGGTCGATCAGGATCAGGATGCAGGCCGGGTTCGTCCGGCTGATCTCGGCGGAATATGGCATGGACGGCACTCGCGCGATACGGGATAACTTGAGTCTACCGCGAAGCGGACCCCGCGGACAAACGATTTGAGGGGCGGACATGGCTGGCCCGATCGCGACCACCGGCGGCCCGAGCGACGTCGTCCCCGGCGCGGGCCGGGCGCTCGCCCTGCTCTTCGTCATCAACCTGTTCAACTACATCGACCGCCAAGTCCTCTCGGCCGTGCTGCCCAAGCTGCAACTCGACGCCACGCTCTTCGACCCCGCCGATCCGTGGCTGCAATTCAAGCTCGGCCTGCTCACGAGCGCCTTCCTCGTCTCCTACACGCTGCTGTCCCCGGTCTTCGGCTGGTTCGGCAACCAGGGTCGGCGCTGGTGGGTCGTCGGCTTCGGCGTCGTCGTCTGGAGCCTCGCCTCCGGCGGGTCCGGCCTCGCCACCGGATACGTCATGCTGCTGTTGACTCGCTGTCTCGTCGGCATCGGCGAAGCCGCGTACGGCCCCGTCGCGCCGTCCATGCTCTCGGACCTCTTCCCGGTCGCCAAGCGCGGCAAGGTCATGGCCCTCTTCTACATGGCCATCCCCGTCGGCAGCGCGCTCGGCTTCGTCATCGGCGGGCAGATCGAAGCGCACTTCGGCTGGCGCATGGCGTTCCTTGCCACGCTCGGCGGCCTCGCGCTCGGCGCGTGGTGCTTCTTCATGCCCGAACCTCCCCAGCCGAACGCGACCGCGGGCGCCCCGAAACCGAGCTACGGCGCCGTCCTCCGCGAACTGACGACCATCCGTTCCTTTCTGCTCTGCTGCCTCGGCATGACCTGCACGACCTTCGTCCTCGGCGGCGTCGCCGCCTGGGCGCCCTCCTACATCTTCCAGCGCGAATCGCAGTTCGCCGTCACCAGCGAATCGTTTAGCCGGTGGGACCAGGAACGAACGACGGACGGTCGGCCGGTCGTGCCGGACTCCGTGACCGGGAAGCTGAAAGCGCTCGCGGACGGGACGACGCGGACGTACCCGGAATTCAAGGCGAAGCTGCGCGAAACCCTCGGCGACGACGCCCTCGGCCAATACGGCGAACGGATCTTCACCGCCGCCACGACCGCCGACTCGATGTCGCTCGGCAAGATCAACTTCCTCTTCGGCATGATCGTCGTCGTCTCCGGCCTCGGGGCGACGCTCCTCGGCGGCTTCGTCGGCGACCGGCTCCGCAACCGCGGATTGATAGGGGCCTACTTCCACACCATCGGCTGGAGCACGCTGCTGTCGTTCCCGTTCTTCGTGACGATGCTGCTCGTGCCGTTCCCCTATGCTTGGGGGTTCCTGTTCGTCGCGGTCTTCTTCCTGTTCTTCAACACCGGCCCGGCCAACACGATCCTCGCGAACGTGACGCGCTCGGAGATCCGCGCGACGGCGTTCGCCATCAACATCCTCGTCATCCACATGCTCGGCGATGTGATCTCGCCGCCGATCATCGGCCTCGTCGCCGACTTCGCCAGCCTCCAGACGGCGTTCCTCGGCGTCTCGGTGGTCATCCTGTTCGGCGGCACGCTTTGGGTCCTGGGGGCGAAATCGCTCGACGCCGACACCGCGAAGGCCGGAAGCTGATCAGTCCCGCAGGGCGTGGCCGGTGAGGTGGAGGAAGACCTTCTCCAGCGTCGATTCGTTCACGTCCATCGCCGCGGGCGCGACGCCGGCGGCCCGGCACGCCTCCGCCAACCCCGGCAGCAGCGGGCCGATCGCCGCGGTCTCGATTGCGATGCCGTCGGCCGACGCGATGGCGGACGCCACTCCGGGCAGCGAGCGAATTCGTTCGAGGAATCCCTCCGGCACGCGCTCGATCCTCAGCTTCAATCCGCTCGGCCGCAGCGCCAGCAGGTGGCCGATGGTGTCGCAGGCGATGGCTCGGCCGCCATCCACGATGGCGATGCGCGGGCAGAGGGCCTGCACCTCCTCCATGTAATGGCTGGTGTAGACGACGGTCATGCCGGCGACGTTGAGCGACTTCACGATGGCGAAGATGAGTTGCCGCGACTGCGGGTCGACGCCCGTCGTGGGCTCGTCGAGCAGGAGCAGCTTCGGCGAATGCACGACGGCGACGGCGAGGTTGAGCCGGCGTTTCATGCCGCCGGAGAAGGTGCCGGCGCGGTGGTCGGCGCGGTCGTGCAGGCCGACGGCGGTGAGCAGTTCCTCGGTGCGATTCGCGAGATGGCTTCGATCCAGCCCGTAGAGGTTGCCGAAGAAGCGGACGTTCTCGCGGGCGGTGAGGTCGGGGTAGATGGCGAGGTCCTGCGTGCCGATGCCGACGAGCCGGCGCAGGTCGGCGTCGTGGCGGGTGAAGCGCCGGCCGTCCAGGTGGATCGTTCCCGAATCGGCGTCGAGCAGGCCGGACGCGATGGAGAGGAGCGTCGTCTTCCCGGCGCCGTTGGGGCCGAGCAGGCCGAACAGTTCGCCGGCGTTCACGGTCAGCGACACGCCGTTGAGGGCGACGGTGTTGCCGTAGCGCTTGCGGACGTTCGCGATTTCGAGAATCGGTGCGGCCATCCCGGCTATAGATATGACGATTCCGGGGAACCGCCGTGCCCGCCTTCAACGACGCCCGCGTCCGCGCGCTGAACGCCGAACCGGTGCGGCCTCGCGGGAAGTACGTCCTCTATTGGATGCAGATGTTCCGCCGGCTGGACCACAACCACGCCCTCGACTACGCGATCGCGGCGGCGAAGCACCTGAGGAAACCGCTCGTCATCTACGAAGCCCTGAAGCTCAACTACCCGTGGGCGAGCGCCCGAATCCATTCGTTCGTGCTGGAAGGGATGCAGGCGAACGCGGCGCGGGCGCGGAAGCTCGGCTTGAACTACTGGCCGTTCGTCGAGACGCCGGAGGAGCCGGGCCGCGGACTGGTGAAGCGATTGGCCGATGATGCGGCGATGATCGTGACGGACGATTACCCGGCGTACATCGTGCCGGCCCACAATCGGGCGATCGCCAAACTCGATCTCGCGGTTTATGCCGTCGATTCCAACGGCGTCGTGCCGCTTTCACTTCTCGGCAAACCGGTCGCGGCCGCGGCGCACCTCCGGCCGCGCGTCCATAAGCTCTTCGCGGACTCATGGGCGAACCGCTCGAAGGCCGAGCCGGAGATCGACGACCTCGCGAAGTCGAAGCTCGAAGCTCCTTTCACGACGTGGGAAGTGCCGACCGACCTCCCGCGTTTCGTGGCGAATCTTCCGGTCGATCAATCGGTCCTTCCCGTGCTCACCGACGTCGGCGGCACCGAGATCGCCCGCCAGCGGCTCGGCGAATTCATCCGTGTCAAGCTGCCCCGGTACGCCGACGAGCGCAGCCGACCCGACGACCCGGACCGCAACTCCGCCAGCGGCCTGAGCGCCCACCTCCACTTCGGGCACCTCGGCATCGAGGAAGTGATCGAGAAGACCTTGAACGAGAACGGCCCGTGGGACGAATCGGAAATCAATCATCGAACGCGGAACAAGGACGACTTCTTCTGCCGCGATCCGAACGTGAACTCCTACTTGGATGAAGCGATCACCTGGCGGGACATCGGACATCATTGGAGTGCGGAGCGCGGAGTGCGGAGTGCGGAGTTGAAGACTAAGAGTTGGCAAACGACCGAGACGCCGAGTTTCAATTTTGAGACGATGGACTTTTCTCCTCGCTCGCGAGGGACGCTGGAGACGGTGCTGCCGGCCTGGGCGCTCGCGACGCTGACGAAGCACGCCTCGGATCGGCGTGAATACGTTTACACGCTGGAGCAATTCGAAGCGGCCGATACGCACGACGAACTCTGGAACGCCGCCCAAACGGAACTCGTGAAGACCGGCCGTATCCACAACTACCTGCGGATGCTCTGGGGGAAGAAAGTCCTCGAATGGAGCGCAAGCCCGGAGGAGGCCTACCGCGTGCTCGAACACCTCAACAACAAGTACGCGCTCGACGGCCGCGATCCGAACAGCTACACGGGCATCCTCTGGTGCTTCGGCCTCTTCGACCGCCCCTGGCCGCCGGAACGCGAGGTCTTCGGCAACATCCGCTACATGTCGAGCGCGAACACGGCCAAGAAGTTCAAGCTGGCCGGATATTTCCAGTACGTCCGCCGGTTGTCGAATATGCCGTAATGCGGTTCGAGACATCGAAGCCCGCCCCGAAGCGGCGGGCGGACCTCCAATACGCCTCCGCAGCCCCATACACTAGGAGTTCAGGCCCGCGGACCCAAAAACCGACGGGCGACCGACTTCACATCCTTGAGGGGTGCTGCGACAGGACTTGGTCCTTGCCAGGCTCGAGGGTGTTTCTTGTGCAACGGCACCCGTTCCACTGTTAGGAGACCGTGAACGTGACCGCTGTTCCGCAAAAGTTCGCCGCCGTCCGCGACTACCACGTCGCCGACATCGCCCTCGCCCCCTGGGGCCGCCGCGAGATTGCCATCGCCGAGACCGAGATGCCCGGCCTCATGGCCATCCGCGAGGAGTACGCCGCCCGCCAACCGCTCAAGGGCGCCCGCATCACCGGCTCCCTGCACATGACCATCCAGACGGCCGTGCTGATCGAGACGCTCAAGGCGCTCGGGGCCGACGTCCGCTGGGCGTCGTGCAACATCTTCAGCACCCAGGACCACGCGGCCGCCGCCATCGCCGCCGGCGGCACCCCGGTCTTCGCCTACAAGGGCGAGTCGCTGGAGGAGTACTGGGAGTACACCCACAAGATCTTCGAGTGGGTCGACGGCGGTTTCACGAACATGATCCTCGACGACGGCGGGGACGCCACCCTGCTGCTCCACCTCGGGGCGCGGGCCGAGGCCGACGCCTCCGTCCTCGCCAAGCCGGGGAGCGAAGAAGAGCGAATCCTTTTCGCATCCATCAAGCAACG
>CAYVRB010000203.1:0-11466 GCA_964453375.1 uncultured Alcaligenaceae bacterium | reverse complement strand
GTAGCCACGTGCGGAATGGATAAACGCTGAAAGCATATAAGCGTGAAACTTCCCCCTAGATCAGATTTCCACATAAGACTCCTGGAAGACTACCAGGTCGATAGGCCGGGTGTACAAGTTCAGCAATGGACTCAGCTAACCGGTACTAACAGTCAACCGTTTGGCCACATTGTTCTCTTTCTCGCTCGTGTCATCGAATTCTCCTGATAACGACTCCGTGCTCCCCAAGTTGCAATGATACATCTGCGACTTGCCGGTGATTTTACCCAAAGTGGTGAACCCGTTCCCATTCCGAACACGGCCGTAAAACCTTTGGGGCCGATGGTAGTCCGTCTAGGGCGAGAGTAGGTCATTGCCGGCATAATCCAAAGGCCCCCGAACTTCGGTTCGGGGGCTTTTTTCGTTTCCGCTCCGTATCATGTCCTGCGTTCCGAGCGGAGCCGACCCGTGAAACTCCTGCCGATCGCCATTCTCGCATTGTCCGCGGCGTCCTGCCAACCCCCGGCGCCGTCCTCCGTCGCGAATCCGCCGACGGCCGCGCCGGTGCCGGCCGATCCCGCCGCCTGGGATCGCGCGAAACCGACGCGTCCCGGCTCCGACTGGCCGCAATTCCTCGGCCCGACCTCCGATAACGTCGCCACCGAGAAGGGGATCCTCACCGAGTGGCCGCCCAACGGCCTAAAGGTCCTTTGGCAGACCCCCCTCGGCACCGGCTACGCGCCGCCAACCGTCGTCGATGGCAAACTCCTGCATTTCGATGCCTTCGAGTCGACGGCCCGCCTCACCTGCCGCCACGCCGAGTCCGGCGACGAACTCTGGCGCTTCGACTATGCCTTCGAGTACGAGGATCAATACGGCTACGACAATGGCCCGCGCTGCTGCCCCGTCGTCCACGATGGTCGCGTCTACATCCACGGCGTCGAAGGCCTCCTGCACGCGATCGATTTCAAGACCGGCGGGAAACTCTGGACCTACGACACGCGCGCCAAGCACCGGTTCCACCAGAATTTCTTCGGCGTCGGCAGCACGCCGATCGTCGAAGGCGACCTCTTGCTCGTCGCCGTCGGCGGAAGTCCGAAAGGTCCGCGGCCGGCCGACTTCCTCGACGCGAAACCGAACGGTTCCGGCATCGTCGCGCTCGATCGCAAGACCGGCGAGGAGAAATTCGCCGCCCTGGACGAACTCGCGAGCTATTCCAGTCCTATGGTCGCCACGATCCACGGGACGCGCGTCGGCCTGTACCTCGCGCGCGCCGGTCTGGTCGCGTTCGACCCGAAGACCGGGAAGCAATACTTCCGCTACCCGTGGAGGGCCAAGCTGCTCGAGAGCGTGAACGCGTCGAATCCGCTCGTCGTCGGCGACACGATCCTGATCACCGAGTGCTACGGGCCGGGATCGGTTTGTCTCAAGGTGAAACCGGACTTGTCCGGCGTGGCGGAGGTCTGGAGCGACAAGGAAAAGGACCGCGAGGACCGCTCGCTCGCGTGCCACTGGAACACGCCGATCCACCACGACGGCTTCGTCTATGGGTCGAGCGGCCGACACGAGAACGAAGGGGACATCCGCTGCGTCTCGCTCGCGACGGGCGAGGTCGCCTGGCGGGAGAAGCGCGCGACGCGCTGTTCGTTCCTCAAGGTCGACGGCCACATTCTCAGCCTCGGCGAGCGCGGCGACATCCGCCTGTTCAAACTCGACGGCAAGAAGTTCGACGAAGTCGCCCGCATGGAGACGGATCTGCTCGCGCCGTGCTGGGCGCCGCCGGTGCTCAGCCGCGGGCTGCTCTACGTCCGCGGCAAGGACCGGTTGCTCTGCCTGGAATTGATCCCGAAGAAGTGAATCGCGGAGCCGCGCCGCTATACTCACCTCCTATGGCCCTGCACGCCCCCGAAGCCGTCCGTCGCAGTCTCGATCCGTTCTTCGACGCGGTGGCGTCGGTCGTGGTGGGGCAGACGGCGCTCGTCGAGCGCCTGGCGATCGCGCTGCTCACCGACGGCCACGTGCTGATCGAAGGCCTGCCCGGCCTCGCGAAGACGCTGGCGGCGCGCACGGTGGCCCGCGCCCTGCGCTTGGACTATCGGCGCATCCAGTTCACGCCGGACCTGCTGCCGGCCGACGTCATCGGCACGCAGATCTACAACCCGCGTTCGGGCGAGTTCTCCGTGAAGCGCGGGCCGGTCTTCGCGAACGTCGTGCTCGCGGACGAGATCAACCGCGCGCCGGCGAAGGTGCAATCGGCCCTGCTGGAGGCCATGCAGGAGCGCCGCGTGACGATCGGCGAGGAGACGTTCGCGCTGCCGAGGCCGTTCTTCGTGCTGGCGACGCAGAACCCGATCGAGCAGGAGGGGACGTACCCGCTGCCGGAGGCGCAGGTTGATCGGTTCATGATGAAGGTGTTGATCGATTACCCCGGCGCGGAGGAAGAGCTGCGCGTGCTGGACCGGATGGCCGGCGTGGACTCGGCGACGGAGATCGAGCCGGTGTTGTCGCCGGAGGAACTCGCAACGGCGCGGGGCGCGGTGGACGCGACGTTCGTGGACGAGAAGGTGAAGAAGTACATCGTGGACGTGGTGCGGGCGACGCGATCGCCGGCGGAGTACAAGTTGGAGATCGCGGGGTTGTTGCAATACGGGGCGAGTCCGCGGGCGACGCTCGCGCTCGTGCGGGCCGCGAAGGGGCGAGCGTTCCTGGACGGCCGCGGGTATGTCGTGCCGGACGACGTGAAGCGGATGGCGCCGGACGTGTTGCGGCACCGGGTGCTGCTGTCGTACGAGGCGGAGGCGGAGGAACTGAAGCCGGACGCGATCGTGCGGAAGATTCTGGACGGTTTGCCGGTGCCGTGACGGGTTCGCCGGCGCAAACCGGCGGGGATTCCGCGTTCCAGGATGGTTCGGGCCACAAGGAGGAGAGCCGATGCCGCGCGTGAAGAAGCTCCAATTGGTGCATCTCGAAGACCGCTCGACGCCAGCCGCCGTCGGCGGGCTGGATTTCTCCTTCAATTTCACCGGGCTGAGCGAAGTCGCCTTCGACATCGGCGGGTCGAAGGTGGACCTCGGCGCCGCCGTCGCGATCCAACCGGACGGCAAGATCGTCGTCGTCGGATCGGCGCAGAGCGGCGCGACGGACGTCGATTTCGCCATCGCCCGATTGAACCCCGACGGCACGCTGGACACCACGTTCGGCAGCAACGGCCTGCGCACGGTCGGCTTCGATCTGGCGGCGCCGTTCGTCGACCGCGCGACGGCCGTGGCGATCGATTCGCTCGGGCGGATCGTCGTGGCCGGCACCGCGCAGGCGGGCGCGGGGACCGACACCGATTTCGCGGTGATCCGCCTGCTCCCGAACGGCGACCTCGACGCGGAGTTCGACGCCGACGGGCGGCAGACGATCGGTTTCGACGTGGTCGGCGGCACGCTCGAAGACCGCGCCGCCGGCGTGGCGGTCGACGCCAAGGATCGCATCGTCGTCGCCGGCACGGTCGCGGCCGCCGACGCCGGCGATTTCGACTTCGGCGTCGCGCGGTTGCTCGTGAACGGAGCGCCCGACACGTCGTTCAATTCCACCGGCCGCGTGCAGATCGGCTTCGACCTCGGCGGCGCGAACGCCGACACCGCCTCCGCGATCGCGCTCGATGTGCCGGACCGCATCGTCGTCGCGGGCACCGTGCAGATCAGCAACTTCGGCGACACCGATTTCGGCGTCGTTCGCCTGCTCGAGAACGGCACGCTGGACGGCGGCTTCTCGGACGACGGCCGCGCCGTCGCCGAGTTCGACCTCGGCGGCACGAACGCGGACACCGCCGCGGCGCTCGCCATCGACTCGCAGAACCGCGTCGTCGTCGCCGGCAGCGCGACGGTCGGAGCCGCCGGCGACATCGACCTCGCCGTCGTCCGCTTCCTCGTCAACGGCGTGCTGGATCCAAACTTCGACACCGACGGCAAGATTTCCTTCGGCTTCGACCTCGGCGGCGGGATGCAGGACAAGGCCGCCGGAGTGGCGATCGAACCGCGCACCGGCGACATCGTCGTCGCGGCGACGGTCGACACCATCTCCGTCGGCGACACCGACTACGGCGTCGCCCGCCTGACGGCGGACGGCAGCCTCGATCCGAGCTTCAGCGAAGACGGCCGCGCGGTCGTGGCCTACGATCGCGGCGGGGCGAACGCCGACACCGCGGCCGGGATCGCGCTCGACGCGGCCGGCCGCATCGTCGTCGTCGGCAGCATCGACACGGCGACCGCGAACGACCGCGACATCGGCGTCGCGCGGCTGATCGGGAACGTCGGCCTCGCGTCGCAACTGGTGGTCGGCGGCGTGACGAACGGCACCGTCGGCACGTTCGGCGCGGTCGCGAACGGCTTCGGGGCGCTCGGCAATTTCAACGGTCCGTCCGCCGCCGTCGCGCGCCCCGCCGGCGCCGACCTGACCGGCGACGGCTTCGCCGACCAGGTGCTCGGCGCCGGGCCGGGCGGCGGCTCGCGCGTCCGCATCATCCTCGGCGACGGCACGGGTCAATCGTCGCTCGCGTCGTTCGATTTCGACGCCTTCGAGGGGAACTTCAACGGCGGCGTCTTCGTCGCGGCCGGGGATGTGGACGCCGACGGTCGGGCGGAATTCGTCGTCAGCCCCGATGTCGGCGGCGGGCCGCGCGCTTCGGTCTTCTCGTTGAACGATCAGAACCAGCTCGTGAAGCGGGCCGATTTCTTCGGCATCGACGATCCGAATTTCCGGGGCGGCGCCCGCGTCGCGCTCGGGGATATCGACGGCGACGGCCGCGCGGATCTGGTGGTCGGAGCCGGATTCCTCGGCGGGCCGCGCGTCGCGATCTTCGCCGGGGCGACGCTGTTCAATCCGGGGCCGTCCGGTTCGCCGCCGAAGCTGTCGGGGGATTTCTTCGCGTTCCCCGGCACGGATGCGATCACGCTGCGGAACGGCGTGTTCGTGACCGTCGGCGATCTGGATGGCGATGGTCGGGCGGACCTGATCTTCGGCGGCGGGCCGGGCGGCGGGCCGCGCGTCTTCGCCCTCAGTGGCGCACTGATCGCGGCGGGTCAGATCGATGCGGCCTACGCGAATCCGGTGGCGAACTTCTTCGTGGCGAACGATTCGCTCACGCGCGGCGGCGTGCGCCTCGCCGTGAAGGACCTCGACGGCGACGACCGCGCGGACCTGATCGCGGCGAGCGGGGACAACCTGCCGAGCCGCGTGCGCGTCTATCGCGGGGCGACGGTGCCGCAGCCGAACGGCGTGGAACCGCCGACGCTGCAGGAATTCGATCCGTTCGGCCTCGTGTTGGCGAACGGCGTCTTCGTGGGGTAGGAACGAAAACGCCCTCCCGATCGGGAGGGCGTCGCGATTTCGGCTTCAAATCACTTCTTCGCCAGTTCGGCGTCGATCGCCTTCGCGAGCGTTTCCGATTCCGGCGCGACCTTGGATTCGTAGCGGCCGACGACTTCGCCCTTGCGGTTCACGAGGAACTTCTCGAAATTCCACTTGATGTCGCCGGCGAACTTCCCGTTCGAGTCCTTCGAGGTGAGGAACTTGTAGAGCGGGCAGATGCCGTCGCCCTTGACGACGACCTTCGAGAGCATGGGGAAGGTGACGCTGTACTTCGAGCTGCAGAACTTTTGGATTTCCTCGTCGGTGCCGGGTTCCTGCGAGCCGAATTCGTTGGCGGGGACGCCGATGATGACGAGGCCGTCGGCTTCGTGCTTCTTGTAGAGGGCTTGCAGGCCGGTGTACTGCTTGGTGTAGCCGCACTTGCTGGCGACGTTGACGAAGAGGACGACCTTGCCCTTGTACTGGCCGAGGTCGACGTCCTTGCCGTCGATGCCCTTCATGGTGAATCCGAGCGGACCGGACACGGCTTTGCCTCCCTTGGTGTCGGCCGCGTGACCGGCGGCCAGGGCGAACGAGACAACGGTGGCGAGAGCGAGGAAACGCATGGAAACCTCCGAGGTGGGGTGATCTAGGGTCATGTTAGGGAGAAAGGCGCTCACGATGCCAGCCCTCGGCGCGCTTTCGATAGCGGAGGCGGTCGTGCAGGCGGCTGGGGCGCCCCTGCCAGAACTCGAAGGCGTCCGGCAGGAGCCGATATCCGCCCCAGTGCGGCGGCCTCGGGACGTTGCCGTCCGGGTACTTCGCGAGCAGCTCGGCCTGTTGGCGCTCGAGGACTTCGCGGCCGGGGATGACCTCGCTTTGCTCGGAGGCCCACGCGCCGAGGCGGCTGCCGAGCGGACGCGAATGATAGTAGTCGTCCGAATCCCGGTCGGTGACTTTCTCGACCGCGCCTTCGATGCGGACCTGGCGTTCGAGTTCGTCCCAGAGGAAGACGACGGCGGCGAATGGATTCACGGTCAGCTCGCGCGCCTTGCGGCTCGTGTAGTTCGTGAAGAAGGTCAACCCGTGGTCGATCCCCTTGAGGAGAACGATCCGATTCGCCGGTCGGCCGTCGGGGCCGACGGTCGCGAGCGCCATCGCATTCGGCTCCGGCAGCTTCGCGGCGAGGGCGGTATCGAACCACCGGCGGAAGAGCGCGAACGGATCGTCGCCGGCGTCGGCTTCCGTCAGCCCGGCGTGCGTGTAGTCCCGGCGGAGGTCGGCGATCGAGATCGGTTGCATTGCTCGTTTCTCGTTTTGCGTTGATCCAATGATGTTTTACCAATGCAAAATGATAAATGAAAAAATGCGAAACGGAGAACGCATGCCCGCCGAACGCGCCTTGGCCCTCGTGATCCGCGGCACCGACTGGAGCGAGACCAGCCGGATCGCCACGCTCTGGACGCGCGAGTTCGGCAAGGTCCGGGCGCTCGCGAAGGGGGGGCGACGCCTCCAATCCGCGTTCGAGGTGGCCTTCGATCTGCTCTCCGTCGTCGAAGTGATGTTCCTCCGCAAGGCGCACGGCGGGCTGGACCTCCTCACCGAAGCGAACCTCCGCGAACGCTTCCCGCACCTGCGGACCGACCTTCGCGCGCTCTACTGCGGCTACTATTTCGCGGAACTCCTCTCCGACGGCACGTTCGACTACGATCCGCACCCCGAGCTGTTCGACGCGACGCTCGACGCCCTGCGGTCGCTCGCGGACCCGGCGGCGGACCGGGCGGCGACGGCGAGCGCATTTGAGCTTGTCTGGCTGGCGGAGCTGGGTTATAGGCCGCGATTCGAGGAGTGCGCCGGGTGCGGTTCGGCCGTGCCCGCGGAGGTCCGCGTGCCGTTCAGCGTGTCGGCGGGCGGCGTCGTCTGCGCGAACTGCGCCGGGGCCATGGCGGACCGGCGCTGGCTGAGCGTCGAAGGGCGGGCGGCCTTGCGAAACCTGACGGCGGGCCGGCGCGAGTTGCCGGCGGCCGTGCGGACGGAAGTGCGGCAGCTCCTCGGCCACAAGGTGAGTTCGATCCTGGGCCGCCGGCCGAAGATGCTGGCGTACCTGGACGGAGCCGGATGAACCCGAAGGAACGGGAGACCAGGCGTGAAGAGTTCGATCGCTCGTGTCCTGCCGTTCGTCGCCGTCGCGGCCGCGCTCGGGTCCGGCTGCACCACCGTGAAGAGCCTGAAGCAGAAGGCGCGGGAATCGACGCGCGGGCTCGTGTCCAAATCGTACGACGACCCGCAGGCGAACGAGCGGATGGCCGCGGCCGAGAAGCGATACGAAGCCGGCGAATACGCGAAGGTGCGCGGCACCTTCCAGGAACTGGCGGACAATCAGCTCAACCCGGCGCTGCTCTCCGAGAAGGCGCGGTACCTCGAAGGCGAATGCTACCGCCAGCAGGGCAAGTACCCCGACGCCGTGGATACGTACCACAAGATGCTGATGGAACACCCGACCGGCGCGTACCGCGAGCGCGCCTGCGACGCGATGTTCAAGATCGCCGACTACTGGCTGGACGACACGCGGGCGGAAATCCAGGCCGAGCAGGATGGGGAAAACCTGTTCGTCCACCGGTCGAAGCGGATGCTGAAGTTCGACAAGACGAAGCCGACGATGGACCGCGAAGGCCGGGCGCTCCAGACGCTCGAGAACGTCCACCTCAACGACATCACCGGCCCGACGGCGGACAAGGCGCTGTTCTGGTGCGGGTTCGTGAACTTCTACCGCGGCACCTTCGTCGAGGCGGACCACTACTTCAGCACGCTGATCGAATTCCACAAGGACAGCCCGCTGCGGCCGAAGGCGACGGAGCTGGCGATCATCAGCAAGAACAACAGCACCGGCGGCGCGGTGTACGACGGCCAAAAGGCGTTCGAGGCGCTGCAACTGGTGAACCACGCCGAGGCGAGCATGCCGGAGTTCTCGGACACCGAGAAGCGGGACTTCCTGACGCGGCAGAAGCTCGCCATCCGCGCCCAGCAGGCCGAGAAGGATTTCAAGACGGCCGAGTACCACGAACAGACGAAGCACCCCGGCAGCGCGTACTTCTGCTACGAGATCGTGCGGCGGCGGTATCCGGGCACGAAATACTCGGACCTCGCGACGCAGCGGATGGAGGCGATCCGGGCGCAGGCGGAGGTGGACGCCGGCAAGCCGAAGACCGTCGGCCCCGTGACGGCGGCGATCCAGGGGATCGAGTCGGTGCTGGGCGGCGCGCCGGCCATCACGGGCACGCCGGGCGCTCTGCCGGCGAGCATCGCCACTCCGGGAGCGCCCCGCCCATGATGCTCCGCGCCGCGCTCTTCGGGATCGCGCTCGCCCTGGCGGCCGGCTGCCAGTCGGGCCGGGACTTCACGTTCCTCGGCTATTCGACCAAGCCCCAGCACGACGAGACCATCCGCACGGTCTACGTGCCGGTGTTCAAGAATCTCGCGTTCCAGACGACGGCGAATCGCGAACTGGAAGTGGACATCACGCGCGCCGTGATCCGCGAGATCGAACAGCGGACGCGGATAAAGGTCGTGTCGGATCGCGAGCGCGCCGATACGGAACTGCTCGGCACGCTCGTGAACCTCCGCAAGGGCGTGGTGAACACGAACCAGCAGAACCTCACGCGGGAAGCGGAGATCACGGCGACGGTGAACCTGGTGTGGCGGGACCTGCGGGACGGCCGCGTGCTGTCGAACCGCCGGCCGGCGGCGGCGCCGGAGGCGGCGGTGCCGTTCGATCCGAGCCTGCCGCCGGCGGAACCGGTGGCGGCGCGGGAGAAGGCGATTCCTGCGCAGGTAGTGGCGGTCGGCCGCGTCGTGCCGGAGTTGGGCGAAACGAACGCCACGGCGAACCAGTCGATCGCGAACCAGTTGGCCCGGCAGATCGTGAACATGATGGAATCGAACTGGTAAAACCGGCATTTTCGGTACGTCGCGCCGGACCCGTTTCTCCTCGCGGAAACCCGCGATCAATTTTTTCGGCATCTCCCGTGCGGTCGCCGTCGTTTCGCGGTACCATCGACGGACGCACCCCGTGGAGCAACCCCCGCCATGCGATCCCTCGCGCTCGGTCTGGTCTTCGCCATCGCCTCGATGGCGCTCTCGCAATCGCCGCCGAAGCGGCCGTTGAAGCATTCGGATTACGACATCTGGAACTCCGCGACGCAAACGGAGCTGTCGCCGGACGGGCAATGGCTGGCGTACAACCTGATGCCGGCGGAGGGCGACGGCGCGGTCGTGGTGAAAAACCTGACGGGGCCGACGGAGTACAGGTTCGCGCTCGGCCGCGCCGGGGAAGGGATGACGACACTCGCCGGCGGGGCGCGCTTCCTGCCGGACGGCAAGCGGCTCGCGGTGCCGCTGGTGCCGACGAAGGCGGAGCAGGAGAAGGCCAAGGCCGCGAAGGCGGCGACCGGGCCGGAACTCGCGATCGTCGATCTGTCGAACGGCAAGGTCGTCGAGCGGATCGGGAAACTGAAATCGTTCGCGGTGGTCGAGAAGACGAACTATCTGCTGTTGCATCGGGAGCCGAAGAAGACGGACAGCGGCGCCGCGGGCGCGGTGATCGGCGGCGCGGCGTTCACGCAGCCCGGCACGGCGCCGGCCGCGCCCACCACCCCGGGCACCGGCGCTCCGCCGACCGGCGGCTTCCGTCGCCCCGGCGGAGCCGGCACGCGTCCGGTCGGCCCCGGCGGACCGGGCGGACGCCCCACTGGAACACCACCTCAGTCCGAAACGCCGGGCGGTCAAGCCCCACCTCCCGTCGGCACCGACCTTGTCGTCCGCAACCTCGTCGACGGTACGGAGGCGACTTTCGCCGACGTGCAAAGCTACGAATCGTCGCGCGATGGAAAACTGATCCTGATCCAGAAGGTTTCCAAGACCGATGCGGACCACGGCCTCTTCGCCCTCGCGCCGGGATCCAAGACGCTCACGACGATTCGATCGGGGAAGGGGAAATACTCGCGCGACACCTGGGACCGCAAGCAGGAGCGGCTGGCGTTCTTCCACGAGGAGCCGGCGCCGGAGGCGAAGCCGAACGAACCGAAGCCGACGGTGAAACCCCGCGTGTATGTCTGGGATCGGAACTCGAAGGCGCCCGCGGCGGAAATCCTCAACGGCTCGATCGCCGGGATGCCGGCCGGAATGATGCTCGCCGAGCGCGGCGGCCTTCGCTTCAGCGACGACGGCCTCAAGCTCGCGCTCGGCACCACGAAGGAACCGAAACCCGCGGCACCGTCGGCACCCACCGCGACGGCCGACCGCGTCGACCTCGACCTCTGGCACTGGAAGGACGAACTCATCCAACCGATGCAGAAGACCGGGCGCGGCGACATCGAACGGAACCGCACGAACTCCGCCGTCTATTTCTTCGACTCGAAGCAGTTCCGGCAACTCGGCGACGAGAATCTGACCGTGACGGTGCCCGGCTTCGGCGACTGGGCGCTCGCGAGCAACGACAAGGCCTATCGCCACCTGACCGGCTACGGCGCGTCGCTCGCGGATTACGCGATGCTGAATATCCGCACCGGCGAAACGAAGCCCGTCTTCACCGCCCTCGAAGGGTTTCCGTCGGCCTCGCCCAAGGGCCGCTATCGCCTCCATTTCGATGGCAAGGACTGGCAATCGCTATCCGTGCCCGACGGCAAGAGCGTGAACCTGACGGCGAAGCTGCCGGTGAAGTTTTTCGACGAGGAGTTCGATCAACCGATGAAGGCGTCGGCCTACGGCATCGTCGCCTGGGCGAACGACGAGAAGCACGTGCTCCTGGCGGACCGGTTCGACATCTGGAAGATCGCGTTGGACGGATCGGCCGCGGAGAACCTGACGAAGACCGGACGGGAGCAAAAGATTCGGTTCAATCTGATTTCGTTCCCGAATCCGGACGAGGAGCCGCAGATTGGGATCGACCTGTCGAAGCCGTATCTGCTGCTCGCGACGAACCTGGCGACGTACGACACCGGCTATTTCCGCCTCGAGCCGGGCGCGAAGCCGAAGATGCTCGTGATGGGCGGGCGGAGCTATGGCCGGCCGACGAAGGCGCGCAAGGCCGACACGCTAATCTTCACGGTGAGTTCGTTCAACGACGTGCCGGATTTCCACGTGGCCGATCCG
>CAYVRB010000202.1:0-11488 GCA_964453375.1 uncultured Alcaligenaceae bacterium | reverse complement strand
GACGCGGCGGCGCCACCGGCGGCGGACGCGGCGGCGCCACCGGCGGCGGACGCGGAGGACGCAACCAAAGATCGGACATCCCCGGCCTCGACGGCGGCGGAGGGCGCGATTTTTTTGAAGACCGGGACATGGATGTCCCTTCGGCCCGCTCGACGCTCTACGATCCCGAATCCGACCTGACCGAACGCGAACAATACGAACAGCGCCTGCGCCAGGTGCAGGCGACCGTTCCCGCCCCGGCGGCGCAACCGCAGCCGGGGCAACCCGCCCGCCCGGTGCCCGCGCAGCCCGGCCAACCCGGCGGCGCGCAACCCAACCAGCCCGTCCCGGAAATCTCCGCGCCTTCCGGCACCGTCCAGGTTCAAGTCATCGAAGGCACGAATCAGTTGGTGATTCGCGCCCGCAACCAGGAAGACTTGAACAAGATCCTGAACCTCATCGAGTTCATCAAGAAGCAGATCCCCGGCTCGCAGGTGCAACTCAAGGTCGTCCCGCTGAAGAACCAGGACGCCTCGAGCATGGTGAACCTGCTCAACACGCTCTTCTCGCGCGTCAACCTCGGCCTCGGCACGACGCAGCTCGTCGCCGGCCAGCAGCGCGGCGGCGGCTTCGGCGGGTTCGGCGGCTTCGGCGGCCAGCAAACCCAGGGCGCCGTCACCGTCGGTTCGATCTTCCTGCTGCCCCTGCCGCGGCAGAACTCCATCATCGTCGCCACGCTCGAATCGCAGATGAAGAAGGTGCTGGACGAGATCGAGCGGTTCGACGTGCCGAACACTCTGACGCCGAAATCCTTCGGCTTGAAGCGCGGCTCGGCGCAGATCGTCGCCACGCAGATCCAGAACTTCTTCAACCAGCGCTACGGGTCGAACGAATCGCTGCAGCAGAACCTGATCCGCGTCAGCTTCGACGCCAGCTCGAACACGGTGTTCGTGCAGGCCGGGGCCGCGGACATGAAGGACATCGAGGACTTCATCCAGCGCATCGAAATGGGCACGTCCGGCGCCACCAACGAACTCCGAGTCTTCCGCCTGAAGTACGGCTTCGCGGACGAAGTGTCGCAGATCCTCATCACGGCGCTCACCGGCGGCGTGGTGAATCCGTCGATCTCCGCCACCAGCACCGGCGTCGGGGGCGCCGCCGGGCAATCGCCGTTCGCCACGGGCGGCGGGGGCGGCGGCCTGAACCAGATCGCCGGCGGCGGCGGTCTGCAACAGGGCGGCCAGTTCGGCCAACAGGGCCAGCTCGGCCAGCAGGGCGCCAACCGCACCGGCGCCACCGGCCTCACCACCAAGACCACCTCGCTCCGCTTCTACAGCGCCGTCGACGGCAAGATCACCGAGACCGGCTACCTCGAAGACGTGCACATCACGCCGTCCACGAGCATCAACGGCCTCGTCGTGTCGGCGCCCGAGAAGACGATGCGCCTGATCGAGAAGCTGCTCGAGGAGCTGGACGTCCCCTCGGCCGCGAAGGCGGACGTGAAGGTCTTCACGCTCAAGAAGGCCGACGCCACCACCACCGCCACGCTGCTCACGAACCTCTTCAGCTCCGCCCGCGCCACCGGCGGCGCGCTCGGCGGCGGCCTGAACCAACTCCTCGGCGGCGGCGCCAACACCGCCAACCAGACCAACCGCCCGCTGCTCACGCTCACCGGCGAAGTCTCCGAGGGCGCCACGCTCCTCGACCTGCGCCTCTCCGTGGACGCGCGGACGAACAGCATCATCGTCGCCGGCGGCCAGAGCGACCTCGACACGATCCGCGCCATCATCGCCCGGCTCGAGGACACCGAGGCGCAGCAGCTCCAGACACGCGTCTACAAGCTGCGCAACGCCGCCGCCGCGGACGTGTCCACCGCCGTGCTCACCTTCCTCCAGCAGAAGGTGACGCTCGAAACGAACGTGCAGGCCGCCGCCGCGTTCCAGCAGCTCCAGCGGCAGGTCTTCATCCAGGCCGAGCCGGTGTCGAACACGCTGCTCATCGCGTCCAGTGCGGCCTACTTCCAGGAGATCGCGAACCTGATCGAGAAGGTGGACGCGCCGCCGCTCCAGGTGTTCGTGCAGGTGCTCATCGCCGAAGTCCAGTTGCGGAACAACCAGGAATTCGGCGTGGAAGTGGGCCTGCAAAGCCCCGTGCTGTTCGCCCGCAGCCAGACGACCACCGGGCCGGGCACGCCGGGCTTCAATTTCAACTCGACGGCCCCGCTCGCCAACACGACGACCGCCAATCGCGGCAACGTCGGCTTCCAAGGCCTCGGCAACCTCGGCGTCGGCCGCTCCGGCTCCACCGGCGTCGGCGGATTCGTCTTCTCCGCCGCCTCCGACACCTTCAGCCTGCTCATCCGGGCGCTCAAGGCGCAGAACCGCGTCGACGTGCTCAGCTACCCGCAGATGAGCCTGACGGACAATCAAACCGGCTTCTTCCAGGTCGGTCAGAACTTCCCGATCCCGACCGGCATCACGCAGAACGCCACCACCACCCAGCAGGGGGTCGATTACATCCCGATCGGCATCACGCTTCGCGTGACGCCCCGCATCAATCCCGACGGCAAGGTGCTCATGCGCGTCGAACCGCAGATCACCAACCCCTCGCCGACGCTCATCAACGTCGGCAACGGGCAGACCGCGACGGCCTTCGACACGCAAACGGTGCAAACGACCGTCCTCGCCTCCGACGGCGAGACGATCATCCTCGGCGGCCTCATCACCCGCCGCGACAACCGGGCCGAGAACAAGATCCCGGTCCTCGGCGACATCCCGTATCTCGGCAGCGCGTTCCGCTACCGCACGCAGGCGCAGGAACGGCGCGAGCTGATCTTCATCGTCACGCCGCACATCCTGCGCTCCGAGGCGGACCGCGCCCGCATCGCGGCCGAGGAGGCGCGCAAGATGCACTGGTGCCTGCCGGAAGTGCAGGGCGTGCACAGCTACGGCGCCGACGTGCTGAGCGGCAAGAACCCGTACGAGGCGCCGAGCGCGCCGGCGTTCGGCCTGCCGACCACCGCGATGGTGCTGCCGAGCCAGGGCAACCTGTCCTTGCCCGCGGGGGTCTCGCCGGACGGCATCGTCATCGGCCCGCCCGGCGTGAACGCGGAGCCGTTCCCGCAGTCGCTGCCCGGCGGCGTGGTGCCCGATGGCAACGGCGTGCCGCCGCAGAGCCGGCTCATCCCGGCGATGGACGACAAACCAATCAAGCCGTCGACGCCGGTGACGACGAACTACCCCGGCACGGTGCCCGCCGGCTGGGCGCCGATCCTGCCGGCGAGCCACCAGGTGTCGATGGTGCAGCCGCGCAGCGTGAACCCCGCGGTGGCGGCGGCGATGATCGCCCCGCCGGCGGTGTCGGCGACTCCGCCGTCGAAGCCGTCGAACGCCACGACGCCGCCGAACCTGTTCCCCGACACCTCCAAAAAGCCACCCACGGAAGGGAAGCCGCAATGGGACGTTTTCAAGCGTTGATGCTGGCGGCGGCCGCGCTCGCCCCGGCGACGGGGTGCATGACGGCCAAGCCGATGCAGGTGGAGCGCCTGAACCAGGCGCTCCAGGAGGCGATGCCGGCGTCGACCGTCACGCCGGCGGCCGCGCCCAAGACGCCGCCGGCGACGCAATTCGCCGCCGCGTGGCAGACCAAGCTCGGCCAACTGCCCGACCCGACCAAGAACGGCGTGATGAACTCCGGCATCGTCGGCCAGGTCTTCCTGTACACCGACAAGTTCGCCGCCGCCGACATCGCCGGCACGCTCACCGTCGTCGCCAACGATTCGACCGACCGGCCGAACGGCCAACCGGCGAAGCAGCCGAACGTCTGGCACTTCGACGCCGCCACCCTCAAGCGCATGGTGGTGAACGACGACCGCTTCGGCAAATCGGTCGCGCTCTTCCTCCCCTGGCCGGAGGAGTGGACCGACGTGAACCGGCTGTACGTGCAGGCTCGCTACGACCAGACGAACAGCTTCACGGTCTACGCGCCGCCGGCGACGGTGACGCTGGACTTCTTCACGACCGCGCAGCACCAGACGTCGCACTCGTCGGCGCGGGGCCTGCCGGCCGGGCAGATGTCCGTGCCGGACCCAAAGCTCCTGATGCAGAACGCGAAGGGCGGCCCGGCCCCGTCGGTGCCCGTCGCCGCGACGACGCCGATCCAGCAGGCGAACTACGCCGCGAGCTGGCCGACGAACCTCGGCGCGCCGCCCGCCCCGGCGACCTTATCGGCGGCCCCGCTCGCCGGCGACAAGGAATTCCCGCGCACCGTGATCCCGCGCCGCTGACGCGCGGCGGGCCGGGGCTTCCCCTCGAAGTCCCGGCTCGGTCTACCCGTTCCCGTCGAATAACAACTTCGGCAACCCGGTCATTTTTTCCCGATCGACGCCTCGAGCGCGTCGAACCGTTCCACGAGCGGCTTGAGGTCGACCGGGTGGAACCAGGCGATCTCGCGCGCCGTCAGCGCGACGACGTGGAAGCACCCGTCGCGGCCGAACTTGTTCAACGTCAACCGTTCCAACTCGCAGAACTTCGCGAGCGACTCCGGGAACCGGCCGGACCATAAAACGAAGCAGTGAGAAAAATCGGAATTGTTCTAAAATTCTGTTGATTTCGGCGCGCGCGAGTTGGTATCATATAGTTCGACCGTTCGACCGTTCGACCGTTCGACCGTTCGAGGCGTCCAATGCGCAAGACGCTCTGTCTTTTTGCTGGCCTATCCGCATTTTGCCTATCGGCGGTGGCCGCTTACCATTCGATGACGCCGCCTCGTGCCGACGTTCCCGCTTTTACCGGACTCGTCGCCGAGTCGGTCGCGCTGGACTTCGGCGAACAACCCCAGTCTGAAACGGTCACGCGTAGCGTGAAGCTCAAGAATACGAGTCCGACGACGATCAACATCATTGAAATCGGTCGTGGCTGTTCCTGCACGGAAACGAAACTCGACAAACTGGCACTGTCGCCGAACGAAGAGGCGACCTTGGCCGTGGCATGGAACTTGGGCGTTCGGCGCGGCGAGACGGCGGATCGCATCGATATCCTCCATCGGGTGGCGCCCGATCGCCTTTCACTCTTGACGCTCGCCTTGAAGGCCCGTGTACTACCGGACATTTTGTTTGAACCCTCTACGGTCGAATTCGATTCTGAGATTCCGAAATCGGTCACGGTCCAGTTCCGACCGGGATACTTATCGTCGTTCAAACTTTTGGAAGCCGGAGCTAGCCACGCGGGATTCACCGCGAAGCTGGACGTCGAGAAGCAACGGGTTGTTCTCGAGATCGATCCGAACAATCCGAGCGCCGGAGGGTCCGGATTGCACCTGTGGGTGAAGAGCGACAGCCCGCGGGAACCGCGAATCGTGGTCCCGATCGCCGTGCGCGGCGGCGCCCGAAACTTGCCGGTTCCGATGGCCATGACGGGCAACTGATACCTCGACTCCGTTTCCCTCGTACCGAAGGAGAATTCGATGCCAGCGTTCCGCATCCGCAAGCCGCTGCTCTGCGTCATGTTCATCGCGGCGCTCGCCCCGATGACCGTCGGCGAAGACCCGCCGTGCGACAACTCGTACGGCGTCGACAACGACTGCAATTCGTATCCGAGCACGTGGCCCGCCGCGTCGGGAATCGGGCAGGATTGCGCGACGGGGTCGGTGACGCCGGGGGAAAACGGGGACGTCCTTTGCAAGGGTTCCCCCTGCATACTCCTCGACAAAGAGCGCAGGAAGTGGACGTGCGGGGTATTCCCGATGAGTACGACCAACTGCGTTCGGGCCAAGGATGCCCAGGGAAACGACGAATCGGTTCTCTGCGCCACGTTAACGCGCTGCATCACGGACAAGAACGAACATCCCTGGAAATGCGTGTCAGAAGCTGGCCCGTTTCAAGGTTTAACTTATCCGGTCACGCACAAAACGACACACAACAATAATGTCACGTGCAAGAAATGACGTGCGCCCGAATCGCGATGGACGGTAATGCGGACTCGTGCCGCTTTCCGAATCCACCGTTGGCCGACTCGGAAACGCCTCGATCGAGTGTATCGAAGTCGGAATTGCGAATGTCGTAAGCCCGGGACAGCGGGGCAATCCTCATGTGGCGCTACGCGATTTCCTGGTTGATGGTCTTGATCGCGTCGGACGCGTTCGCCCAGCCGTCGATTGCGGACGTCGAAACGAAAGCCCTGAACGCGAGAAAATCGATCCGCAACGGATACGTTTCCATGAAGGGGCGCGAGGTTTGGATTGGTGAAGGCGGAAAGGCCGAATACGAAGTCGAACGACAAATCTGGTTTACCCGCGACCGCATTCGCGTCGACCTCGTCAAGCGCCATCTCGGATCCAATGTGAAGCCGGTCAAATCGGTCCAAAGTAAGAATTTCGATGGAACGGATAAAAACTTCGGTTGGGACGTTGGCGTCACTGTGGCGGAACGGGGCAAATCCACTCAGCGCGGCAAGACGATTCCGACCGGAAATCTCTTCGACCCGCGCGTACTGGGGTTTTGCACGGATACACTCCTCAATACTAGGCTCAATTCGCGCATGGATGGTCATGTGGCGTCGCAGTATCGCAAAGATCTGAAAATGGAAGAGGTCCTTCTGAATGGTACTAAGGCGTGGCTCATTTCCTTCAAATGGAAATCCAATCACGATTCCGACATCAAAGTTTGGTTGTCCGCGGAGCAAGACAACAACCTAATCAAAATTGTCAACAGGCAGACTATTGATCAATTTGTGATGCTGAACGAACGCACCGTCACGCTGAAGCACTATCCGGGTGGGGTCTGGTATCCGCAGGAGTACTACTCGTCGGGCAACCGGAACGAAACTACGCACGTGACGGACCAGTTTACGGTGATCGATGCGTGGTTCAACGGCGAAGACCCGCTCGACGCTTTCACCTATGGCAGTTTCGGATTGAAGCCTGGCGACCACGTACTCGACCGCGACACGGACCAGACGTTCGTTTGGACCGGCGACAAGTTGATCCTGCGGGACGACCGAGAATTGCTCGGGCAGCTCGCACAATACTCGGAGCCGCCGCAACCGGTTGATCCGGTGCCGGGCCGCGTCAACGTCTGGATGGTTTTGCTTTGCCTGGCCACCGCCGTGCTTTCGTTCTACTTTTTCTTCCGGTTCCTGAAAGCGCGTCGTTGAGGCGTCGCCGTGGGAGACGCGTCATGGCGCGGACTTTCCAAACACGTACCGGGCTGTCACTTCTGGAATTGCTCGTCGCGATCGCCATCATCGCAATCCTATTCGGCCTATTGATGTCGGCGGTCCAGGGCGCGCGAGCGGCGGCCGACCGGATTCGCTGCGCGAACAACTTGCGGCAATTGGCGCTGGCCGCGCACCTCCATCACGACGTGGAAGCCGCGTTCCCGCGCGGTTTCAGCGGCGATACGTATTCGCCGAACAATCCTTTCCCTTACACGTCCTGGCAAACGCGGTTGCTGCCCCACCTCGAGCAGCAGGCGCTCGCGGACCGATCCATCGCCGCGTTCCAAGCCGACCGGTATCCGTTCAACCCCGCGCACTTGGGCGTGCGGGATATCCCGCTGTCGATCAACGGCTGCCCGTCGGATCCGCGAGTCCAGGTCGCCTGGATCGCAAAGGGAAAACGCGTGGCGTATACGACGTATTTGGGCAACGGAGGACGCGATCACCGCGACACCGAGGGCGTCTTGCATGCCGGTTCCCACGTTCGGCTGACGGACATCCGGGACGGCTCAAGCCAAACGTTGCTGATTGGAGAACGTCCGCCGTCTCCCGACATGATCTTTGGCTGGTGGTACGCGGCATCGGGACAGGACGGACAGGGCAGCCTCGATTTCTTTCTCGGCGCGCGAGAACGAAATACCTCGTTCATCTCCGCATACGGCCCGTGTGGAGTGGGGCCATTCGCGTATCGATCGGGCCGGATCGATGATCCGTGCGATGTCTTCCACTACTGGTCGTTCCACGCCGGCGGGGCAAATTTCGCCTTCGCCGACGGTTCCGTCCGTTTCGTTCGCTATTCCGCCAACGACGTGCTGCCGGCGCTCGCCACGCGGGCCGGAGGCGAGACTTCCATCATTTCCGAATGAATCGGACTCACCCCGGGATTGCCTTCCCGTCTCACCGTCGTCGTCATCCCGCGCCGGACTTGCTCGTGGATGAGGGAGGACGTTCGATCGCCCACCCCGCGAATCGCGATGGGAATTACAGCTTCCCCGTCCGCTTCATGCGATCGTGGAAGTACGCCATCGTCGTCTTCAGCCCCTCGGCGCGGCCGACGACCGGCTCCCAACCCATCACTTGCCGCGCCCGCGAGATGTCCGGCTTGCGCTGCTTCGGATCGTCCTGCGGCAAGGGCCGATAGACGATCTCGCTCGTCGAGCCGGCCAGCGCCCGGATCTCCTCCGCGAACTCCTTGATCGTCACTTCGCTCGGGTTGCCGAGGTTCACCGGCTCGTGATAGTCCTTGAACAGCAACCGAAAGATGCCTTCGACCAGATCCGAGACGTAGCAGAAGCTGCGAGTCTGCGAACCGTCGCCGAAGATCGTCATCGGCTCGCCGCGGAGGGCCTGGAACATGAAGTTCGGGACGACGCGGCCGTCGTTGAGCTGCATGCGCGGGCCGTAGGTGTTGAAGATGCGGATGATGTGCGTGTCGACCTTGTGCTGGCGGTGGTACGCCATCGTCATGGCTTCGGCGAAGCGCTTGGCCTCGTCGTAGACGCTGCGCGGGCCGATGGTGTTGACGTTGCCCCAGTAGCTTTCGGTCTGCGGGTGGACGAGCGGGTCGCCGTAGATTTCGCTGGTACTGGCGAGGAAGTAGCGGGCCTTGTGGCGCTTGGCGAGGCCGAGCGAGACGTGGGTGCCGAGCGCGCCGACCTTCATGGTGGGGATCGGGTGGTCGAGGTAGTCGACCGGGCTGGCGGGGCTGGCGAAGTGCAGGACGTTGTCGATCAGGTCCGGGATTTCAATCGGGTTCGAGATGTCGTGGACGATCACGCGGAACTTCGGATGGCCGAGCAGGTGGGCGATGTTGTCCCGGTTGCCGGTGATGAAGTTGTCGAGGCAGACGACCTCGTGGCCTTCATTGATGAATCGGTCGCAGAGGTGCGATCCGATGAAGCCGGCGCCGCCGGTGATGAGCGTCCGCATTGCGATCCTCGTGGGGAACTGGCGTGGAGAATGTAGAACGCGGCCGGAAGGGCGGCATCCCCGCGCGGCGTCAGCGGGATTTGTCGTCGACGGGGCGGGGGAGCTTGGCCGGGTCGGCGCCGACGTCGGCGGGGCGCCAGAGGCCCAGTTCGGTCGATTCGACCTCGGCCTTGAGGTCGTCGAGTTTGAGTCGGCGGAGCTTGGCGGCGGAGAAGTTCACGCCAAAGCGGACAGGGGCGACGCGGCCGGCGTCGCCGGTGGCGCGGAGCCAGCGGGCGGCGTCCCAGTCGGCGGGGCGGTCGGCGCCGTCGCCGCGCAATTCGACGAGCGGATCGTAGAGGCCGTAGATGGTGGGGCCGTCGCTGCGCCAGGCGAGGGCGGCGACGGGATCGACGGCGCCTTCGCCGTGGCCGAGTTGGAGGAAGGTCGGGGGCGAGCGGCGCTGGCCGGGGGCGAGCAGGCAGCGTTCGAGGCTGGCGTCGAGGCCGAGGCCGCGGGCGGTGGAACCGCGGAGTTCGATGGCCGTGCCGAGCGTGACGGCGGTGACGGCCTTCCAGCGCAGGACGGCGCGGGCGGGCGGACCGTCGCGCGTGGCGGCGTCGGCGACGAGGAGCGCGCCGTCGAGGGCGAAGACGGCGTTCTCGGCCGTCCACTCGAAGGCGCGCGGGGCGCGGAGGGCGACGGCGCGCCCGCGCCCGTGCACCAGCGAATTCTCGAAGCGGATGCGCGGCGCGCCGGGGTCGCCCGTCGGCGTCATCTTCATCTCGCGCGTCGGTTCGGTGAGCAGTACGGCGGCGATCGACTCGTCGTCCTTCTCGTCCAGCAGGATCGCGCAGTTTCGGAAGGTGCAGACGGTGCCGCCGGCCATCGTGACGACGGCGGGGCGGCCCTTCAGGTGGATCTGCAGGCCAACGAACGTCAACTCGCCGTCCACGAGCGGGAACAGGCTGGCGTCCGGCCGGCGGACGGCCTCGTCCGTCGGTTCCAGTAGCGGGGCATACCCCTCGAACGCGGCGATCGTGGCGCGCAGGCTCCGTTCCGGCAGTACCGCCACGGGCACGGGGCCGTTCTGCGCGATCAGGAGCGTCTCGCCGGCCTTGAGGTCCTCGAACGCCTTCGCCACGGTCGGATAAAGGCGGTACGCGGCGTCTTCGGGGCCGGCGTCGGGGTGAACCACGCGCTGGCCCGTCTTGGCCTGCACCGGCAACTGCGGGCGCGACGGCGGCCACGCGCCCTCGTACAGCGGGCGCGCGTTGCGATCCAACTGCTCCACCGTCGTCACGCCCAGCAGGTGCGGCGCGCCCGCCACGCGGAGGCGCTTCTCGTTCAGGTTCAGTTGCAGCGCGTTCCAGGGCTGCGCGAGCGCCAAGAGCGGTCGCGGGTCCGGCCCGTTCCACGGGGACGCGGCGAGCGCCACGAAGCGCGCCGCGCCGAGGGGCGGCGCCACGCGATAGACGGCGTTCGCGGTCGAGCCTTCCACGACGGCGAAGCGGGCCGCGTCCGCCGCGTCGTCGTAGCGCACGACGGTCGGCAGGCCGGGCCGCGGCTCCATGCCGGGCATCGCCGTGCGGTCGTCCGGGGCGGTCGCCTCCGCGAAGACGCAACCGGAGAGCGTCGCTCCGCCCGCGGCCCGCGCGCCGACGGCGAGCGCCGTGCCGGTCCGGTCGAACACGAATGTCGAGGAGGCGATCGAGAGCGTCGGACGCGGCTCCGCGTCCGGGGCGGCGTCGTCGCCGCCGTCGACCCAGGTGAGCGCGGCCACGTGCGGACCGAAGCCGACGTCCACCAGTTCGGCGTCGGTCTTTTCCACGATCCGCACGCCGATCGATTGCGAGCCGAGATCGACGAGCGATCGGCGCAGGGCGAATTGCCCCGGCTTGGCGCGCGCGTCGCGCCCGACGGCGACGCCGACGACGCGCCCGCGGCGCGATTCCGGCGACCAGCGCACGAGGCAGTTTTCGATCTCGACGCGGCCGACGTTGCGGAACGCGAGGCCGGCGGGATCGTCGTCGAGTTCGCCGGCGGCGCGGTCGACGACCTGGATTTCGATGCCGCGGAATCCGGCGCGCTCGGCGCCGCGGATGGCGAGGGTGCCGGGCGCCGGCGGATCGTCGTCGGGCGGGGCGGCGTTGAGCCGGAGGATCGGCCGCGGGGCGTCGGGCCGGTCGGCTTCGGGCTCGAAGGAAATCTCGGTGCCGGTGAAGACGATGCCGGCGGGGAGCGTGGTAAGGTCGTAGACGGCGCCCGGCCGCAGGGCGACGGTGGCGCGCTCGCCGGCGCGAGCGAGGGCTTCGACGATGCCGCGCGCGTCCGCGATGCGCGAGGAGGGCGCGGCTGCGGGCTCCGGCGGTCGCGCCGCGGGCTCG
>CAYVRB010000201.1:0-11502 GCA_964453375.1 uncultured Alcaligenaceae bacterium | reverse complement strand
TCGGCTGCGACTTCATCGTGTCGAAGCGGGCGCGTCGGACATTGATCTCGTTCATGACCTGCCGTAACTTCTGGCCGATTTCCTCGCTATACATCTCCGCGACGATCGCGTCGGGGTTGATCTGGTCGCCGGACTTGTACGCCAGCCGCTGGAGCTTGCCCGGCTCGCGGGAATAGACGAGGTGCAGCTCGCGCGGTTGCAGCTCGCCCTTCGCGTCCATCTTGAGCTGGTACGGCACGAAGACCATCGCGAGGGAGAGCGCGATCAGCGCGGCGACGATGAGGCCGGTGATCAGCCGCGCCTTGCCGCCGAGGCCGTCCTGCACCTTCTTGATCGGCCACCAGACGGTCTTCAGCGGGATCGACTTCATCTCCGCCGCGTTGAAGAGCGCGGGGGCGGCGTGCTTGCCGACGATGTCGAGTTTCTGCAGGATCGGCTCGACGTTCTCGGGCGGGTTGAAGCTCTCCAGCAGCAGCACGGACCGCGCCGGTTTGCGGTCGTCCTTCTCGCGGTCGTCGCGGATCGGCTGGACGACGAGCAGTTTCGGCTGGCTCTCCGCGAGGTAGTCGTCGAGCGCGTGCAGCACCGCCGGCGGCAGCGATTCGTCCTTCTCGCCCTTGAAGACGAGCTTGTCGCCCCAGGCGAGGACGCTGTCGAAGAGCGCCCGCATCCGGCGGACGTGCGTGGCGGCCTTCTCGACCACGTCGGCGCCGGAGACGGCCTCGACGGTGGACTTCTTCCCGTGGCGGACGCCGACGCAGAGCCGGTCGGCCTCGATGAGGCGCCGGCCTTCGTTGGCGATGTGGTAGGCGCACTCGGTGGGGTTGAGCGTGCCGTGGATGAGCCGCGCGAACGATTCGACCTGCGAGTAGACCTTGTCGAGACCGGCGACCTGCCGCGAGTTCGTGAAGGTGTGGTACTGGCTCGCGTAGCCGGCCATCTGAACGGAATAGTTCAGGAAGGTCGGGTACATCCGCGGATCGTGGTTGGACTCCTGGAAGATCTCCAGGAGGCCCATCGCGGACTTGTCCGGCTGCACGATCGGCGCGAACAGCGTGAAGTATTCGGTGAGGTTCCGCGCCGGCACCTGCCCCGCCTCGGCGAGGCCGCTGACCTGGCCCTGAGGCTCGATCATCACCGGCCGCGGCGGCTGCGCCTGAAAGACTTGCCGGAGGATTTCGTTGTGGCACTGTCGACCGCCGCGCTTGGCGTCGAGGCCGACCTTGTCCAAATTCAACTGGCACGCGACCTGGAGGAACCCCTGCGGCGTCCGCAACCAGACGGCGCCGGCGGGCGCCCCGATCGCCTGGATCGCGGTATTCAGGAATTTCTCGTAGAACTCGCTGGGCGCGAGCGTCGAGCCGGCCAGTTTGGACGCCTCGGTGAAGGCGTCGTCAATGAGTTGGCTGAACCGGTTCTTATCCGGTTGCGACCCACTCGGTGGGTTGGTGCTCACGGCGGCTCTCGGGTGAAGCGGTAAAGTCGGAACTTACGGTAAATTCCGAGTTATCGTACCCTTACGACGACGCCAACACAAGCGGACTTGGCCCCGTCGCGGCTGGACATTACGGCGCGGTTCCTTCCGGACGGCAGTCGAAATCGACTGGTCGCGGCGGAAAAAGTCTTCGGCGCGAACGGACGGCGCCAAAGGTCTTCTAGGTCATCGGTCGAATCCATGCAAAAATGAAACCGTTCATTCCAGAGACGAAGCCCGAATCGTCGAGGATTTGTCCGGGTGACGGAATATCGGCCATTTCGCCGGAATAACCGATCTTACCGATCCAGTTTCCGCCGGCTTTTTCGGGATTTCCGTTGACGAACGAGGTCGATCGACATTCGCCGCGCTGCCAGAGTGGCAGCTATTCCGTCGGATGCTGGTTTTCCCATGTCAGAATGTGCTGCATCAGGTCCGGCGGTTCGACTTCGCCGTCGGGCAGCGGCCAGGTGAACCGCTCCGACGCGGCCAACTGCGTGGCGCCGCGCCGATCGGCCTCGTCGTCGTCGCACCAGAGCTGCACGAAGCGCCCGATCGCGCGACCGCGCCGCCGCAAGCGACCGACCAGCACCCGCGCGTCGTCGTCCGAGCGCGAGGCTTCGGCGAACAACTCCGTCCAGTCGACCACCCACTCGACGAGCATGCGCGCCTCTTCGTCGCCCAGCCCGCGCGTCAGCGATTCGTCCCGTACGACTTCGCGGACCAGCGAATCGCAATCGATCCCCATGACCTTCCCCCGCCGCGAAGCGCTCCCGAACGGGGCGTCGAGCGGCCCGTCCCCCAACGGACCGCCCGACCAGCCAATCCCCCGTTCGTCGCTTCGCGTTGTCGTGCGGCGGGTATAACGGCGGCCCGGTCCGTTCGCAAGCGTGAAATCGCCTTCGGGCGAACTTCCACCGCGAACTCGCCGGGCGCGGCGGCCGCGCCTACGTTGAATGCCTACCATGCCCGATCTCTCCCATCCGGCGCTGCTCGTCCCGCTCGCGGTCTTCGGACTCGCCGCGCTCATCATCATCTATCCGCCGGTGCTGCGGATCGTCTGGTGGATCCTGCTCCGCGCGGTCTACCAGCTGCGCATCCACCACCGCGACCGCATCCCGGCGAGCGGCCCCGCGCTCATCGTCGCGAACCACGCCTGCCATATCGACTGGGTGCTGTTCTGGTCCGCCTGTCCGCGCCGCGTGCAGATGGTCATGTGGTCCGGCTACAATCGGAACCCGATCCTGCGCTTCCTGATCTCGCGCGTGAAGGACCGGATCGTCAGCATCGACAACCGCTCGGCGCGGCCGCACGCGATGATCGACGCGCTGGACGCCGTCGCCGCCGCCCTCGATCGCGGCGAAGTCGTGGTGCTGTTCCCGGAGGGGCGCGTCAGCCGGAACGGCCAGATGATGCCGTTCCACCGGGGCATCGAGCGCATCCTGAAGCAGGTGAAGGCCGACGTGCCGATCATCCCCGCCGGCACCGACCACCTCTGGGGCACCTGGTTCACGCACAAGCCGAACGTCGGCGTCCTGAGCCGCATCCTCGCGTGGCGCCGCAAAGTCTCCATCTGGTTCGGCGAGCCGATCCACGGGAAGCTGTCGGCGCCGGAGATTCGCGCGAAGGTCGTCGAGATGAAGGCCGACCTCGCGATCCACGAGGCCGGCGAACTCCCCTCCGCGCACTACGGCTTCGTGCGCACCGCCACGCGCTGGTCGAACGTCTTCCGCGTCGGCTTCGTGGACGTCGCCACCGGCACGGAGCGAAAGCTCACCTTCGGCCAAGCGCTCGTCGCCTCCTGGTGCCTGTCCGGTTGGCTGCGTCGCAAGCTCGGCCCCGGCACCGAACCGATCGGACTCTGGCTCCCCACCGGACTCGGCTCCACCCTCGCCAACCTCGCCCTCGGCTACCTCCACCGACCCACCGCCAACCTCAACTACACCGCCGGCCGCGAGTCCGTCGAATCCGCCGTTCGCCAGGCGAACCTGAAATACGTCGTCACCTCGAAGAAGTTCCTCGAACGGATCCCGCTCGAGCTGCCGCCGGACGTTGAACGGATCTATCTGGAAGACGCCCTCGGCGCGATTCCCAAGCCGGCGAAGCTCGTGCGCATGCTCGCCGTAATCGCGTTGCCCGCGTGGCTCGTCGCCCGCCTCATCGGGCTGCCCCGCGCCGCCACCGACGACGTCCAGACCATCATCTTCAGCAGCGGCAGCACCGGCGAACCGAAGGGGATCATGCTCTCCCGCAAGAACATCGTTGCCAACGTCGACGGGTTCTACCGCGGCGTGCCGATCGACCGCGACGACGCGATGCTCGCGACGCTGCCGTTCTTCCACAGCTTCGGCTACACCGTCTGCCTCTGGGCCTGTCTCTACATCGGCTGCCGGTCCGTCTACTTCCCCGACCCGCGCGCCGCCAAGGAAGTCGGCGAACTCTGCCGCAAGCACTCCTGCACCGTCATGATGGGCACCGCCACCTTTCTGCGGTTCTACCTGCGCCGCTGCGGACCGGACGACTTCAAGAGCGTCAAGTTGATGATCTGCGGCGCCGAGAAACTGCCCGTGAAGCTCGCCCACGAGTTCCGCGACAAGTTCGGCATCCTCCCGCTCGAAGGCTACGGCTGCACCGAGACCTCGCCCGTCGTCAGCGTCAACCTCCACGACGTCGAAGTCCGCGGCGTCAAGCAGGTCGCCAACTCCCCCGGCACCGTCGGCCAGCCGATCCCCGGCGTCGTCGTCAAGGCGTTCCACCCCGACACCTTCGCGCCGCTCCCCCACGGCGACGAGGGCATGCTCGGCGCCAAGGGGCCGAACATCATGCTCGGCTACTGGCAACAACCGGAGAAGACCAAGCAGGTCGTCCGCGACGGATGGTACATGACCGGCGACATCGGCCTCATCGAACCCGACGGCTTCATCCGCATCACCGGCCGCGTCAGCCGCTTCGCCAAGATCGCCGGCGAAATGATCCCGCTCGAACGCGTCGAACACGAAATGCAGGAGTTGTACGGCACCGGCGAACGGATCGTGACCGTCTGCGCCGTGCCGGACGAGAAGCGCGGCGAGCGGCTCGTCGTGCTGTACCTGCCCGAAGCCGAGGCGATGCTGAACGACGTGCTGGACGGACTCGCGAAGGCCGGTCTGCCCAACCTCTGGGTTCCCGACCGACGCCATTGCATTCGCGTCGAATCGTTCCCGGCGCTCGGCAGCGGGAAGCTCGACCTCAAGGCCGTCGGCGAATTGGCGAAGGCGCTCTCGATCGCATAATGGTTTCACGCACCCACGGAGTCTTCCAATGGACCGGCAGAACATCAGCACCGGCGGCAAATGGGAACCGATCATCGGCTATTCGCGCGCCGTGCGCGTCGGGCCGTTCGTGTACGTCTCCGGCTGCACGTCCGCGACGCCCGACGGCCTCGTCGGCAAGGGCGACCCCTACGCGCAGGCGATCCAGACGCTCAAGACCGTCGTCGGCGCGCTGGAGAAGGCCGGCGCGAAGCCGGAGCATGTCGTGCGCACGCGCATCTACCTGACCCGCATGGCCGACTGGGAAGCGGTGGGCAAGGCGCACGGCGAAGTCTTCGGCGCCATCCGACCGGCCACCGCGATGGTGGAGGTGAGCAAGCTGATCGACCCGGACATGCTGGTGGAAATCGAAGCGGACGCCGTCGTGCCGAACGGGTGACAACGTGGAAGCCCCGGCACGACCGTGCCGGGGCGCTCGATCACTTCGCGATCTTCAGAATCCGGTTGTTGTAACTGTCCGTGACATAAAGTTCGCCCGTCTTCGGGTGGACCGTCACGCCGTGCGGCTGGCTCAGCTCCACCTTCTTCGGGTCGGCGTCGAACGTCGTCCCCTTCTTGCCGCTCCCCGCGACCGCTTCCAGCGTCTTCTTCGCCGGCACGTACCGCACGATCCGATGATTCTCGGTGTCGGCGATCAGCACGCTGTCGTCCTTGTCGATGCAGAGGTGCTTCGGCCCGTTCATCGCGGCCATCGTGGCCGGTCCGCCCAAGCCGCCGGCGCCCGCCTTGCCGGTGCCGGCGATCGTGCGGATCGCCCCGCTCGCCTCCACGACGCGGAGCGCGTGCCCGCCGCGCTCGAGGATGTACAGGTTCCCCTTCGCGTCGATCGCGGCCGCGCGCGGATCGACGAGCGGTTGATCGGTCGCGCGGGCGCCGTCGAGCGGCGCGCCCTTCTCGCCGTTGCCGGCGACCGTCGTGACGATGCGCTTCTTCATCTCGATCTTGCGGATGCGGCGGTTGTCGAGGTCGGTCACGTAGAGGTTTTCCTTCTTCGCGTCGAAGGCGAGGCAGAAGACGCCGCCGAACTTCGCGTCGTCGGCCGGGCCGCCGTCGCCGGCGAACCCCTTCTCGCCGGTGCCGGCGAACTTGGACACGGAGCCGGTCTTCGGGTCGAAGGTGCGGATGCGGTTGTTCCAGGTGTCGGCGAGATAGACGAGGCCGTCGGCTCCGACGGCGAGGCTGTGCATGCCGTTGAAGGTGGCGTTCAGCCCCTTCTCGCCGTCGCCGGTGTTCCCCTTCTCCTTCGTGCCGGCGATAGTGACGGCTTTGCCGTTGGCGATCTTCCGCAGGCGTTCGCCCTTGGCCATCTCGACGACGTAGAGCGTGCCGTCCGGCCCGAAGTCGACGCCGAAGGGGGCGACGAATTTCTCGGTCGGCCCGTGCGCGAGCGCGACCTTCTGGGCGGACGCGGACGAAGCCAGGACGAGGACGGCGAGGAGGGCGAAGGCGCGGCGCGTCATATCAATACTCGAGGAAGTCCGGAGGGTCGGCGTGCATTCGTACGAAATCGTTCTATTGCTGTTGGCGATCTGCGTCGGCCTCGGGCTGCTCGCCCGCAAGCTGCGGCTGCCGGAACCGACGCTCCTGGTGATCGGCGGCCTGATCCTGAGCCTGCAGCCCTGGGCGCCGCGCGTGCCGCCGCTGGAGCCGGACCTGGTACTGCTATTCTTCCTGCCGCCCCTGCTCTACGCCGCCGCGTTCAACACGCACTGGAACTCGTTCCGCACGAACCTGCGGGCGATCTCGCTGCTGGCCGTCGGCCTCGTGATCTTCACGGCCGGCATCGTGGCGGTGGTGGCGCACGAGTGGATCGGCCTGCCCTGGGCCGTCGGCTTCGTCCTCGGCGCGATCGTCTCTCCGCCCGACGCCGTCGCCGCCCTCGCCGTCACGCGCCACGTGAAGGTGCCCGACATCGTCACGACGATCCTGGAGGGCGAGAGCCTCGTGAACGACGCCTCGGCGCTCGTCGCCATGCGCACCGGCGTCGCCGTCGTGGTCGGCGGCACCTTCTCGCTGCTGGACGCCTCCACGAACTTCGTGATCGTCAGCCTCGGCGGCATCGCCATCGGCTGGATCGGTGCGCTGCTCGTCGTACGCCTGCACCGCTGGTTGAACCGCACGGGCATCGCCGACGCGAAGCTGACGATCGCCATCACGCTGCTCACGCCGTTCGCGATCTACCTGCCCGCCGAGAAGCTGCACGTGTCGGGCGTGCTCGCCGTCGTCACCGCCGGCCTCTGGGTCGGCCAACGCTGCGAGAGCCTTTTCTCGGAGGAACTCTACCTCGAAGCCCGCGCCGTCTGGGAGATGGTCGAGTTCCTGATGAACGGCCTGATCTTCATCCTCATCGGCTTCCAGCTTCCCGTCATCCTCGAAGCGCTCGACAACAAATACACACCCGGCGAGCTGGCGCTCTATTCGCTCGGCGTCTCCGCCGCCGTGATCGCCGCGCGGTTCGTGTGGGTCTTCCCCGGCGCGTATTGGCCGCGCTGGATCGATCGCAACCTCCTCGGCAAGGATGCGCCCCCGCCGCCGTGGCAAAACGTCTTCGTCGTGGCGTGGACCGGCATGCGCGGCGTCGTGTCGCTCGCCGCCGCCATGGCGCTGCCCGTCAAGTTCCCCCACCGCGACCTCGTGCAGTTCCTCACGTTCTGGGTGATCTTCGTCACGCTCGTCGGCCAGGGGCTGACGCTGCCGTGGCTCATCCGCAAGCTCGGCGTCTCCGCGTCGCCGGAGTCCGAACCGGGCGGCGAAATCCCGCGATGTTGAGCGTTCCCTTCATATCATCGACCGCAGACACGGAATCTTCACCGCGATCGACACCATGGACATCCCCGCCAAGAAGCTGCTCCGCCTGCTCTCCGACGACGCGACCGCCGAACAGAAGGCCGCCGCCGCGCTGGTCGTCGGCGAACTCGGCCTGAAGGACGCCGACCTCGCCGCGGCGATCGGCAAACTCGTGGGCGACCGCGACCCGGACGTGCGCGCCGCCGCCATCGTCGCCGCCGGGCGCGTGAAGCTCGATAAATCGCTGCCGGAACTGTTGGAGCGGATCGGCCACGGCGGCCCGGAGGCGCCGCTGGCGGCCGACGCCGCCGTCGCGATGGGCGCCAAGGGCGTGAAGGCGCTCCAGGACCTCATGCACAAGGTCGTGCCCGGCGTGCGGAAGTACATCGCCGCCGCGCTGACGTCCTCCATGGGCCATGGGAGCGACGCGGCGGGATTGTCCGTGCTGCTCGACCGCGATCCGCACGTCGCCGCCTCCGCGGCGCAATCCATCATCGCGAAGATCGCCGACTTCGAGCCGGGCCGCAAGAAGGAGCTGGCGAAGGAACTCGTCGCGATCGCGAAGAACAAGAAGAAACCGCTGCCGACGACGTCCGAGCTGCCCGTCGTGCGCGTGCTCGTGGCGCTCGGCGATCCGATCGCGGCCGAGACGCTCTGGGACCGCGTACTGCTGCCCCACACGCCGGACGTGCGCGCCGCGGCGCTCCAGGCCGTCGGCGGCTGGATCAAGAACCCCGACAAGGACCAACTCAAGAAACTCTTCCACTGCGCCGGCGAGCCGGACTTCCGCGTCGCCGCGCCGGCGCTCGCGATCCTTCAAAAGCTGCCCGTCTCGGACAAGACCGCCGACGAATGGATCGCCCTGCTCCACGCGCCGGACATCGCCGCCCGCCGGCTAGCCATCGAGAAGGTCGGCGACCGCGACAACGCGGCGGTCGCGGAAGCGTTGATGCTCCAGATGCACCACTCGGACCCCGGCGTGCGCGACGCCGCCCGCGCCAAGCTCCGGCAACTCAAGGCCGGGCGCAAGCTCCTCGTCCAGGCGCTGCTCGAAACCGAAGGCCACGACGACGCCTGGCAGCTCGCCCGCACCGTCGCCGGATTCAAGGCGGACCTGACGCCCGCCGCCCGCGAGTCGATCCTCGCCACCGCCTGCAAGCTGCTCGAGAAGGGCGACCACCGCACCGACGCGTTCCTGTTCGTCCTCCGCGAGATCGACGCCGCCCAGCTCCAGGAGAACCTGCTCGAACGCGGCGTCGAACTCCGCAAGAAGAAGAAGTACGACACGGCGATGACCTACCTCAAGGCCGTCGCCCGCGACCCCGCCGTCGGCTTCGACGCCCGCCTCGAAATCGCCTTGAACGGATTGAAAGTCTCGTCGAAGGAGATGGACCCGCACGACCGGAACAACGACCCGTGCCTGCGCAGCTTCGACACGCTCTTCCAGCAGGACGCCGAGCGCCTGGAGAAGGAACTGGAGAAGGCGAAGTTCCTCGACGACGAGGACCTGTTCTACGTCGGCTTCCACTTCGCGGAGCAGATCGGCCGGCAGCGCAACTTCGGCATCGACGTGCTTCAGTTGGTGGCGAAGCGCTATCCGAAGACCGAAGCAGGGAAGTCGGCGAAGAATAAGCTCAAGAACGTGGGGGCGTAACTTGACAACCGTCGGACCGTCGGCGCGCACATCGCCAACATCGCCACGTCGCCACACACACCAGCTGGCGATGTGCCCTTGACTCGTCGGTATAATGTCTGTTTGTCCACGTCGCGTCGCGACGAATCGACTTTCGTACAATCTCCGAACCCGCGAGGGCGATTCGCCCTCCGTTCCACCACCCGCGCCGCCCCTGCCACGGGCGTCGCCTTCGGAGACGCATCGCGATGCCGACCAAGATCGACATGGCCAAGTTCGCCAAGTTCTGCAAGGACACCGGCTTCATCTTCCAGTCCAGCGAAATCTACGGCGGCATCAACGGCTTCTGGGACTACGGCCCGCTCGGCGTCGAGCTGAAGAAGAACATCAAGGACGCCTGGTGGCAGGACATGGTCCGCAACCCGCCGCCGGGCCCCGACGGCCAGGAGATCCGCATGGTCGGGCTGGACTGCTCGATCATCATGAACCCGCAGGTGTGGGTGGCGAGCGGGCATGCGGCGGGGTTTGCAGACCCGATGGTGGACTGCAAAAAGTGTCATAAGAGATTTCGTGCCGACAAACTAAAGTACCTGCGACATGTAGCAACATGGACCCTTGACAGCCCGCATGTCGACTTCGAAGCCAAGCGACATATTTTTACTCAAGCAATTGAACTAGATGACAATCTCCAACTCGATGCATACATAAACAAATGGTCGCTGAACATAAATAAACAAGTCAGCAAACAGATGAAAGCCTATGTCGCCGAAGGAATGGCGGTAAAAATGGGAGTTGAAGTCGGAGATCAATTAATTCAAGAAACAGTAAAAGGCCTTGTGATTAACACGAGTACTGAGTTGGTTGATCGCGTCACGATCGATCCGTCATTCGAAGTCAAGTGCCCTGACAATACTTGTGACGGCACGTTGACTGAACCCCGTGCCTTCAATCTGATGTTCGAGTCCCATGCCGGTCCGATCGCGTCAGACGAGAACAAAGTCTACCTTCGCCCCGAAACAGCGCAAGGCATCTTCGCGAACTATCGCAACGTCCTCAACAGCACGCGACTGAAGCTACCGTTCGGGATCGCGCAGGTCGGCAAGGCGTTCCGCAACGAAATCAACCCGCGGAACTTCACCTTCCGCTCGCGCGAATTCGAGCAGATGGAGATCGAATTCTTCTGCCATCCGAGCGAGAGCATGAAGTGGTACGAGTATTGGCGCGACCTTCGCAAGAAATGGTACAGTACGCTCGGCATCAAGAGCGATAACCTGCGGCCGCGCGAGCAGGGCAAGGAGGAACTCGCCCACTACAGCATCGGCACGACGGATATCGAATACATGTTCCCGTTCAGCGACGAGCCGCAGGAACTCGAAGGCGTGGCTCACCGTGGCGATTTCGATTTGAAGGCCCACGCCAAGCATAGCGGCAAAGCCGACGACCTCGCGTACTTCGACGAGGAACTCTGGAACAACGACTCGCAGTCGATGGCGACGCGGTCGTTCAAGGAATGGCTGAAGTCGAACCCGACGGCCGAGCAGATCGCGAAGTACAAGTTCACGCCGCACGTCATCGAGCCGAGCGCGGGGGCGGATCGCTTCACGCTCGCGGTGCTGACGGAAGCGTACAGCGAGGACAAGGTGCCGGACGCTAAGGGGAACCTGGAGGAGCGCATCGTCATGCGGTTCCACCCGCGGCTCGCGCCGATCAAGTGCGCCGTGTTCCCGCTCGTCAACAAGGATGGCATGCCGGAGAAGGCGATGAAGCTGTACCGCGAGTTGAAGGCGCACTTCAACGTGGCCTACGACGACAAGGGGGCGGTCGGCCGTCGGTATCGAAGGCAGGACGAGGTCGGCACGCCGTTCTGCGTGACCATCGACGGCGATACGACGAAGGATGATACCGTCACGATTCGGGATCGCGATTCGATGCAACAGCGACGGATAACGATGTCGGAGGTGAAGGTGGAGATTTTGAAGGTGTTGATGGGATAAATCCCGTTGACGTTTAGCCCGCATATTTCACGGGTGTATCCCCTTTACTGATCCGTGCGAAAGAAAAGCTATCAATGCCATGCCGGGCATTAGGCTCAATTGACTTGAAAATCAAGCAAAACACTCGTCCGGACCCGACCTTTTCAATAGCTTTTCTTTCGCACGGATCAGTAGGTCGGTCGCGGGATCGTTGGCCGCATCCGGGGCCCGCGGTCACTCGGAACGGCTTGCGGGCCGGACCGCCCCCTACCCCAGGGTTCACGCGCATTAATCGCTTGTAAATCCCGCGAGGACCGCTTGCAG
>CAYVRB010000200.1:0-11575 GCA_964453375.1 uncultured Alcaligenaceae bacterium | reverse complement strand
ATCGTCGGCGGTCAGGTTGGCGGGACGGATCAGGCCATCGGGTGGCTTGCCGTCGCCCAGCGCCAGCGCTCCATATTTCGGCCCCAGGAAGCCGGCGTCCTGGTAGACAAAGCCTCCCGAGTAGGGCTTCACCCACACGTAGGGAGGCAGACCGGTCGGGGTCGGTCCCAGCAGACGGGCGACGTCGGATCCGAAGTAGGGATAGGTGACGCCGCGATTCTTGGGGTCGCCTCTCTGGATGCGAGCGACGCCGGCGGAGTGCGAGTTGTCCTGCGTGCAGACGCTGCGGACGATCGCGAGACGGTGCATCTGTTTGGCCGTCTCCGGCAGCAGTTCCGAGACGTGGATGCCCGGCACGCTCGTCGGGATGGCGCGGAAGGGGCCGCCGAAGATCGTATTCGGCTTCGGGTCCCAGCTTTCGAGTTGGCTGATGCCGCCGTCGAGCCAGACGAAGAGGACCTGGCGGCGATCTTTGCGAAGCGCCTCGGCGAAGGCCGGGGTCGCGAAGCCGCCGAGCGCCGCCGCGCCGAGAAAGGCACGGCGATTGAGGCGATGGTCGGCGGGGGTGCAAAGCGGGTTGAGCATGGTCATCCAGTTCAAATACGGCCACTGATGAACACGGAGAGCACAGATCCGATCAAGATTTCAATCTGTGTTCTCCGTGCTCATCTGTGGCCAATCCTCCTCAATGGTTCACTCCAAACTCGGTCGAAGCGAGTAACGCCCACGCGAGCTTGCCGAGGGCTTCGTACTTCCGGTCGGTCCGCTTCGCCAGGAAACTCGTCGCGGTCATTGCTTCGTCGGCCGTCGGCTTCCGGGTCAGTACCGCTAAATACATCTCCTCCGCGATCGCTTCGGACTTCTCAATCTTCGCGAGTCGATCCACGAGATTCCCCGCCTTCAGCTTCAGCAATTCCAGCACGTCCTTGTCGTGCAGCAGGAAGAGCGCCGCCTTCAGCGACGGGGCGATCTCGTCCTCCGGCTCGCGCGGCGGGTTGGCGAACGCCTTCAGGAACTTCGCCTTCAACGCATCGTTGGGTTTGGATTCCGTGGCCACCATCACGGCCGCGAACAGTTGCTCGGCCGTCAGACGTTTCTCGAGGGCGACCGCGAACGATTCCGGCTTCGCGGTGCCGAGTGAGGACCGCTGATACGCCTGCGTCAGCGTGATCTCGCGGATGAGCCACTTCACGTCGAACTTGTGCTCGACGAACTCCTTCGCGAGCAGGTCCAGCACCGCCGGGTGCGAGGCCGGGTTGTCCTTGTGGTGCAGGTCCAGCGGATGCACGAGGCCGCGGCCGAGCAGCAGGAACCAGACGCGGTTGACGAAGTTCCGCGCGAAGTCCCGGTTCGCCGCCGTCGGGAGCTGCTCCGCGAGGGCGGCGAGCGTGCGGAACTTCGGCACGCCGGGGTTGTTCGTCTTGCGGTCCGGCTTCTCCGCGAACTCCTCGCCCTTCTTGAAGGATGGAATCTCGACCATCTCGCCGCCGGGCAGGGCGGGGGCCGTCGCCATCGGCACTTTCGTGAACACCGAGGCGAACGCGATCTTGTCGAGCGTCGGCTTCTCGGCCACCTTCATCGCCTTCGCGTCGGCGAGGTACGCGTTGCGGACGAAGGCGTGCAGGCCTTGGAAGTGCTGCTGTTTGTATTCGTCCACGGTCAAATGGTCGTGGCACTCGCAGCACTGGAAGTTCTTGCCGAGGAACAGCCGGCCGACGTCGCGCGTGAGGCCGGAGTAATCGACCGGGTTCTGGCCATAGTTCTCCAGCCGCTTGGCGAGGAAGAAGCTCGACCCGTCCGCGCCATCGGCCCGCAGCATCTCCTTGGCCATCGCGTCCCACGGCTTGTTCTTCGCGAACGACTCGGTCAGGTACTTCGTCCACTCGGGGCCGTCGCCGAGGCGTTCCATCCACATGACGTGGAACATGCTGGCCATGCGCGGCGCGAAGGTCGGAGCCGCCAGCAGTTCGTCGATCCGCTTCGTTCGCTTCTCGGGCGACGAGTCGGCGAGGAATCGCTTCGTTTCCTCGGCCGTCGGAATCGTGCCGGCGAGGTCGAGCGTGACGCGGCGGAGGAACTCGGCGTCGTCGGCCGAATGCACCGGCACCGGGATCATCCGATCGATGCGCGCGTGCAGCGGTTCGGCCGCGGACAGCGCGTCGGCCAATGCAAGGACGAGAAGGATGGGAAGAATTCGCGGCATGGCATCGCGGGCAGGGGCGGCGGGATCGACTCACGCAGTGTAACCCGAATCGCGCCGTGAATGAAGCGGAAACCGCCCTCGGACGAATCGGCTTGTGGCCGGCGGGGCGGATCGGTTAGACACGGGGCATGAGAATCGCGATCCCCTTGATCCTGCTCCTCGCGATCGTCGGTTGCGATGGTCCGCTCCAGGTCGAAGCGCCGGAGCGGCCGCGACCGACCGAACGAGTCTCGAACGACCGCTACGACCCTACGCGCTCCGGCGTCGTCGCGGGCGTCGTGCGTTGGATCGGACCGGCCCCGACCGTCGAACCGGTGTCGGTCGTCGGCTTCCGTCTCGGCGAGCCGTTGGTCGCGCGTCGCGTTCCCAATCCGAATGCGCCCCGCATCGTCCACGGCGCGCTCGGTTCGGCGTTCGTGCGGCTCGAGGGCGTCGACCCCCGCCGCGCCAAATCCGCGCCGGCGAAGGCCGTGGAACTCCGACTCGACGCGGACGGCATCACCATCGAAGCGGATGGAACCGCGAAACGGGTCGCCGGGGCGCCTTTGGGGTCGCAGGTCACGATCGTCAATCGGATCGCGGGCATCGGCGGGATTCGCGCCCGAGGGGCCGAGTTCTTCGCGCACCTGTTCCCGGAGCAGGATCGCGAGACCACGCGGACTTTGGAGCGGACCGGTTGGACGACCTTCACGAGCGCGAGCGGTCAATATTGGGCGGTGGCCGACCTGTTCGCTTGCGAGCATCCGTATTTCGCGACGACCGATGCCGAAGGGCGTTTCCGATTCAAGGACGCGCCAGACGGGGACTACGAACTGGTGGCGTGGCATCCGCATTGGAAAGTGGCCGGCCACGAACTCGATCCCGAATCGGGCGTGGTGGCGCGGTGGACGTACGAGCCGGCGGTGGAGCTTCGCACGACGGTGCGCATCGTCGCGGGCGCGACGGCGACCGTGACAATGGCGATGGGAGCCGCCGACTTCGAGCGCGGGCGCTGAGGAATCAGGCTTCGACGGTTTCGGTCGCGGCCGCATCCCGTTTCGCGCGGGATGTCGGTTTCGGTCGCTTCTTCATGTACTTCAACAATCGGAAACCGATCACCGAAAGCACGACGAGTAGCGCGGCCATCAGCGAGGCGCCGACGATGAGGATCGTGGGCACACCGCCCTTCTTCGCGGCCTCGGCCGGCTTGGGCAATTCCTTCTCCTTGGCGGCCGGCGGTTCGACCGGGGTCGTTTCGACGGTCGGCCGCGGGCCGGCGGCGGGCTTGAGCGTCGCGACCACCTTGTCGGCATCGTCCAACACCGCGATCTCGTCCACTTCGAAGACGTAGCCGGCGCGCACCGATTCGGCGGCGAGCACCGTGCCCGCGATCCGCGCGCGGCGCGGCTCCTTCAATTCCGCGACGGCCGCGGCGAGCGAGGTCGGGATCAGGAAGCGCAGGCGGGACGGCGGTGACTTCGGTTCGACCGAAACGGACAACTCCGCGCCGGTGCCGACGGCGGTCGTGGTCGGCGCGAGCCATCCGACGAGTTGCAGCGATTGGCCGAGGAAATTCGCCGGCGCGGCGTCGACGTCCTTGAGCGTCGGCGGTGCCTTGCGATCGCCGGGCTTGGACGCCGCTCCGACCGGCGCCGCCAGCATCGCGAAACCGAAGGCGATCGCGACGCCGATGCGATAACTCACGTTCACGATGAAACTCCCCAACGAAGGCGCCATCGCCCCCTTCTAGGAGTTAGCACATATTTCCCGCCCGTGCGGAGGTTACGACGGTGTTGCGGGGTTTTCCCGACCGGCGGCGCGGTCGCGGAGGCGATCCAGCTTCTTGATGCCGGCGTCGACCTCTTTCCGCAGGGTGTCCAGTTCCTTCAGGCTCAGTTTGCGGGCCTTTCCCTTCGGCAGGCGGTCGAGTTCGATCGGACCGATGGCGACGCGGCGGAGTTTCATGACCTTGTGGTCGAGCTTTGCGAGCATCCGGCGGATTTCGCGATTCTTCCCTTCGCAGAGGACGACGCGCAGCCAGGTGCTGTCGCCTTGGCTCTTGAGCTTGCGGACGCGGCGCGCCTTCACCTTGCCCTCGGCGAGCCAGACGCCGTCGAGGAGCTTTTGGAGGTCGAGCGGCGTGGGGTGGCCGGCGACGAGAACGAGATAGGTCTTCTCGATCTCGAACTTCGGGTGCATGAGCTTGTAGGCGAGGTCGCCGTCGTTGGTCATGAGCAGGAGGCCTTCGCTGGCCTCGTCGAGGCGGCCGACGGTGAAGACGCGCTGTTCGATGCGCGGGATGAGGTCTTGCGCGAGCGGTCGGCCGGCGGGGTCGTGGTTCGTGCAGAGGTAGCCGACCGGCTTGTGGACGAGCCAGTACACGGTCTTCTCGCCGCGGACGGGGGCGTCGTCGACGCTGATGGTGTGGCGATCCGGTTCGAGCTTGGTGCCGAGGTCGCGGACGATGCGGCCGTCGACCTTGACGCGGCCGGCGGCGATCAGTTCGTCGCACTTGCGTCGGGAGGCGACGCCGGCGTGGGCGAGGTATTTGTTGAGGCGTTCCATGCGGGGATTGTAGAACGCGGGGGCTACAATTCCCGGCCGGTTTCGTTTAGTCTGGAGGTGTCGCTCCCCGCGAGGTCGCACGCCATGTTCCGCCGCCCGCTCGCCCTGGCATTCCTTTTGGTCGCGTGTTCCGTCGCCGGGGCGCAGGACGGCCTCAAGCCCGAAGACCTCGCGAAGGTGAAGGCGGCCACGGTGTTCGTGAAGGTCGGCGCGCCGCGCTCCGGCGCCGTCGCCACCGGGTCCGGCTTCCTCGCCAAGGCCGACGGCGACACCGGCTGGATCGTCACCAATCACCACGTCGTCGACCTGTACGAAGGCGCCGACGAAGCCAAGATGCTCGCGACCCCCATCGAAGTCGTCTTCGACAGCGGCTCCGAGAAGGAACGGTCCTTCAAGGCCACCATCGCGGCGCTCGACCCGACGCGCGATCTGGCCACGCTCAAGATCGGCCCGGCAAAGGATCTGCCCGCCCCCATCGAGATCGACGACGCCCTGGAACTGCGCGAAACGCAAGCGGTCTACATCTGCGGGTTCCCGTTCGGCGGCCGTCTCGCCATCGGCACGAAAAACCCGGAGATCAGCATCGGCGAAGCGAAGATCTCGAGTTTGCGGCGGGAAGTGGTCGGCGGACCGATCGCGAAGGTGCAACTCAACGGGGCGCTGAATCCGGGCAACAGCGGCGGGCCGGTCGTCGGCGCGAACGGCAAGCTCGTCGGCGTGGCGGTCACCACGATCCGCAGCGCGGGCATCGGCAACGCGATCCCGTTCCACGAGACGACATCGATGCTGCGCGGCCGGTTGGGGAACGTGGCGCTCGTGTCGAAGGGGGAGGACGACGACGCGACGAAGCCGATCGCGGCGACGCTGCGGGCGCGGATGATCGATCCGTTCCGCAAGATCAAGGCGGTGACGGCACATGTACTGCCGGGGAGCGCGGCGCTGCCGGTGCCGGCGCCGAACGCCCCGCCGGGCGCGATCCCGGGCGCGATGAAAGTGCCGCTGACGGTGGCGGACGGATTCGCGAGCGCCGAGGTGACGGTGCCGGCGAACGCGAAGAAGAGCCTGATCGTGCAGATGGAAATCGACTACGCGGAAGGGAAGGCGTTCACGAACGCGCTGTCGGTGACGGTCGGTCCGCCGCGGACCGAGATGCCGGGGCCGGGCCGCGTCAATCCGTACGGTCCGCAGCGGACGCCGGAGGGGATGCTCAAGCTCGCGAGCGGCGCGCTGCTCCCGTTCCCGACGTTTCCGGTGAAGTTCCCGACGCCGCAAAACTCCGAGAGCGTGAGCGTGGTGAACGCGAGCGCGGAGATGTTCGCGGGCAAGTCGATCCGCATGGACGCGCTGTCCACGTGCGTGGTGAACCCGGCCGATCGGGGCGAATTTGAATTGGCCGTGGAGACCGATTCCGACAACGCGCCGACGGAGATTCGCGTGGTGCTGCCGAAGGACCTCGCACTGCAAATCGCCGACCTCGGCATCCCCGACCTGCCGCTGGTCGGCATCACGCTCAAGTTCCCGGTCCGCCTCGCGGGCACGCTCGGCAAGCCGTCGGGCCGCGAGAAGCGCCACGGCCTCGTCGTCGACGCGATCGAATTCCTGGACGACGACGGCAAGGCGGTCGCGACGTTCAAGCCCGCGACGGCGCCGTCGGACCAAAAGACGCTCGCGGCGGTGAACCGCTTTCCCGAGAAGTTCGTGGGCCAGACGCTGACGGTGGACGCCTACGTGAAGGGCGCCCGCCACGCCGGCGGCACCGGGTTGGAGATCGCGAACGAGAATTACGCGATCCCGCTGAACCTGGAGGTCTACACGTCCCGCAGCTTGGCCGGGCAGGTGGAGAGCGATATCGCCAAGGCGGACCTGCCGGCGCGGGCGAAGATCACGTTCGAGGTGAAGGCGATCCACGGCCGCAGCAACAAGGGGGTCATCGGCATCAAGCAGGTCGAGGTGCTGGACGACGACAACAAGCCGTCGAAGACGCTGAAGGCGTCGGCGAGCGTGGAATATCCGCCGATCCCCGCGCCGCCGAAGGCGACGTCGCCGAAGGCCGGCCCGAAAGCGACGACGCCGGAGGAGGCTCCCAAGACCGCCGAACCGGCCGCGACGAAACAAGATGGCGGTCTCGGCACGCCGGTGATCGTGGCGATCGTCGGCTCGGCGGCGCTGTTCGTGGTCGGGGGCTATCTGTTGCTCTCGGCGTTGAGGAAATCGAAGGGCGGAGCGCCGGACGCGGACGAGGAACCGGAGCGGCCGGCCCGCGCGGCGAAGGCGCCCCCGCCGGAACCGAAACCGACGCGCGCCCCGAAATCCGCGAAGCCGGACGACAACCCGTTCGCGAACTTCGGTTGATTCCTCACTTCGTATCTTCGACCGCTCGACCCGCGATCTTGTCCGCGACGGCGAGGAACGCGCCGACGGGTGGCCCTTCGTACTGGTTGGAACCGATGCGCAATTCCAGCCGTGGCGCCGTCGCGCCGGTTTCGGACTTGGGCCGGTGGAGCATCACGGATTGCGCCCGGCCGTCGTTCAGGGTGACGACGATGCGGCCGAGCCAGATGCCGCGGGGCGACTCGGCGGCGACGCGGCCGGCGTTCCGCAACGGCGCGAGCAGCGCCTCGAACTCGGTCGCCGGCACGGGGAACAATCGGCTCGGCATGCCGATGTTCGGCCCGCCGTCCGGGCGCTCGATCACGAGCAGGTCGATCGAGCGCAGCGATTGTCCGTCGAGCTGGTCGATGGACGTGAACGGCAGATCGCCGAAGGAGCGCACGAGCAGCGGCACCACGATGGCGGGGAACAGCAGGATCAGCGCGGCGATGCCGAGCCAGTAGGGCATGCGTCGGCGGGTGCTGGCGGGCGTGTCGTTCACGGTGGCGTCCTGTCGAGGTCGGCATTGCATTTCTATGGTTTCCCGCCGGCGGGAGCGCGCGGGCGAACGCCACGGACAATTCACGCGGCCTTCACCGAATCCACTTTTGGAAAAGTAACATTCTCCCCGTCGCAAGGCGCGCCCCGCGCCGCGCGTCGATCCTCAACCCGGGAGCACTCCTTTGCACGACGCCTTCGCAACCCGCCGCCCGACGCGCCGCGGCTTCACGCTCATCGAGCTGCTGGTGGTCATCGCCATCATCGCGATCCTGATCGGCCTGCTGCTGCCCGCCGTCCAGAAGGTGCGCGAGGCGGCCGCCCGCAGCACCTGCCAGAACAACCTGAAGCAAATGGCGATCGCCGCCCACAACATCGAGTCGGCCAACCTGAAGCTCCCCAGCTCCGGCCAGTGCGAGTCCGACGGCGGCGCGGGCACCAGCTACGACGTCCACTCCTTCGGCACGCACATCCTTCCCGGCATCGAACAAGAGACGGTGTATCGCCTGTTCGACGTCAACACTCCGGCCCGCAACGCGACGGGGACCGGCATCTATGAAGGCTCGAACCTGAACACCGGCGCGCTCGTGTTCCCGTTGGCCAAGGGCTTCTCGTACACCGACACCCGTTTCCCCTCCGGGCAACTCGCCGCGCAATCCAAGATCAAGACGTTCATTTGCCCCAGCACGCCGCTCGCCGGCGACCAGCGCGACCCGAACGGCTACGGCGGCCTCGACTACATGGTGCCCGTGCAAACGGACATTGAAGAAGATCCGGCCCAAGCCAACTTCAAGGCCCGCTGCTCGACCGCCCGCCGGACGCAGATGGCCAAGCTCGGCATGCTCACTTGCGTCGGCCGCACCTTCACCGGCGTGACCGACGGCAGCTCGAACACCATCATGATCGCCGAAGACGCCGCCCGCACCCACCCCAGCCTCGGCATACGCACCGAATCCAATCGCCTCATGCCGAGCATCGCCAGCAACACGGCCCACGTCGTCAACAATCCGATCAACGGCTTGACGAACGCCCGCCGCGTGAGCGCCTGGGCCGACCCCGACGCCTTCGGCAACGGCGTCTCCGGCCCGCCCGTCGGCGCCGCGGACATCACCCGCAAGACCATCAACCAATCGTCCACGCCCTTCGGCGGCCCCGCCTCCTGCCCCTGGACCACCAACAACTGCGGGCCGAACGATGAAATGTTCAGCTTCCACTCCGGCGGCATCAACGTCGCCATGGGCGACGGCTCCGTCCGATTCCTCCGCGATTCGCTCGACCCGCTCGTCGTCAAGGCGATGGTCACCGCGACCGGTGGCGAAAACGTCGCGTTCGATTGATTCGCGTTCGGTTTCTCGCGGGCCGGCGCCTCGGCGCCGGCCCGTTTCCTTTTTCCTCGGAATTCCACCATGAAACGGTTCCTGCCCTTCGCCATCGTCCTCGGCACGCTCGCCGGTTGCGGTCAACCTACCGTGAGCATGTCCAATCCGGTCCCCGTCGCCGGCACACTCAAGACCGCCGACGGCAAGCCGGTCGCAAACGTCCGCGTGATGCTCCTCACCGTGAACACGCAGGCCGGCGCCAACGGCACGACGGACGCCGCCGGCAACTTCAAACTCGGCACCTACGACAACAAGGAAGGCGCCATCCCCGGCAAGTACCGCGTCCAGGTGACGCCGATCCTCAAGGGCGACAAGGCCGAAACTGAACTCTCCTACAAGTCGCTCAAGACGCTGCCTCCGCGCTTCGTGGCGGACGACAGCCCGCTCGAAGTCGAAGTCGCCTCCGGCAAGCCGCTCGACATCGTGATTCCCGCGAAGTGATCCGGGCCGATTCGTAGAACGGTGTCATGTCGCCGGTTCCCGCCATCGTCCTCGCCGAACTGCTGGGCACCTCGCTCTGGTTCGTCGGGGCGGCGGTGGCGCCGGACCTCGCGGCCGCGTGGTCCCTCTCGGACGCCGGCCGCGCCGCCCTCCTCACCGCCACGCAACTCGGCTTCATCGTCGGCACCCTCGGCCTGGCGCTCTCCGGACTGGCCGACCGGTTCAAAACCCACCAGTTCTTCGCCGTCTCGGCGTTCCTCGGCGCGCTCGTGAACGCGCTCCTCATCCAATGCGATTCCCTGCCGGCCGCCCTTGTTTGCCGCTTCGCGGTCGGACTCTGCCTCGCCGGCATCTATCCGCTCGGCATGAAGCTCGTCGTGTCGTGGGCGCCCGACCGCGCCGGCCTCGCGCTCGGCTGGCTCGTCGGCGCCCTCACGGTCGGCACGGCCCTGCCGTTCCTCCTCCGGGGCACGGGGCTCGAAATCTCGTGGCAAGACACGGTCTTCGCGGCGAGCCAATGCGCCTTCATCGCGGGCATCCTGATTCTGTTCGTCGGGGAAGGACCGAACGTGAAATCCGGCGGCCGGCTCGGCTGGGGCAAGGTCGCGTCGGCGTTCCGCGAACGGCGCTTCCGCGCCTCCGCGTTCGCCTACTTCGGCCACATGTGGGAGCTGTACGCCTTCTGGAGCCTCGTGCCCGCGCTCGTCCTCGCGACCCGGCCGGAGATCGAGACGGGCACGAAATTCCTGCTCGTATTCGCGATCATCGCGGCCGGCGCGGTCGGCTGCGTCGCCGGCGGGTATCTCGGCCGGCGGATCGGCGGCGCCAGGGTCGCGGGCCTCGCGCTCGCGGCGTCGGCGGCGTGCTGCCTCGTCTTTCCCCTCGCGCCGGCGACCTTGGCCTTCGCGGTCCTGGCGGTCTGGGGCTTCGCCGTCGTCGCCGACTCGCCGCAATTCTCGGCGCTGTCCGCGGCCGTCAGCCCGCGCGACGCCGTCGGCAGCGCGCTCGCCGTGCAGAACGGCCTCGGCTTCGCGATCACGCTCGCCGCGATCCAACTCGCCGCCGCGCTCGCCCCCGAACTGGGGCCGCGCATCGCCTGGGTCCTGCTGCCCGGGCCGCTCGTCGGCTTGTGGTTCCTTCGCCCGTTGCTGAAGGAGAAAGGTGCGCCATGACGGGACCGATCCGGCCGGGCCGCTACCGGCATTTCAAGGGGGGCGAATACGAAGTGATCGGCGTCGCCCGCCACAGCGAGACCGACGAGTACCTCGTCGTCTACCGGCCGCTGCGGGGCGACGAAGGCCTTTGGGTCCGCCCGCTGACGATGTTCCAGGAGAAGGTGACGCTCGGCGGGCGCTCCGTGCCGCGCTTCGAGTACGTCGGCGAACGCTAGGATTCCAGCGTCTTCCGCAACTGCTTGTAGTCGGTTTTGCCCGTGCCGAGCACGGGGATCGCGGCGACTTTCCGCACGTCGTCCAGTCGCATCACGCCGCGAAAGCCTTCCTTCAGCAGGATCGCGTTCGCGTCGCGCAGGGAGATCTCCTCGGTGCAGAAGAGCGCCACGACGCGGCCGCCGTCGCGTTCGATCCCTTCGACGGCGACGCGCGGGCCGGCGTCCGTCGGCGGGTAGAGCTTTGCGAACGGCTCCTCGAGCGCCGGGAGCGAGATCATTTCGCCGCCGGCCTTGAGGAAGCGCTTGAGGCGGCCGTGGAAGACGATGTACCCGTCGTCGTCGAGCGCCGCGAGGTCGCCGGTGACGTACCAACGGACGCCATCGATTTCTCGGAATGGCGACTCGCCTTCGTAGCCGAGGTAGCCGGGGAAGACGGTCGGACCGCTGACGAGCAGCAGGCCGCGCTCGTTCGCTGGCAATGGCGCGTTCGTTTCCAGATCGACAACGCGGACGGCCACGTTCGGCAGCGGCTTGCCGATGGTCCCGTGCTTCACCTTCGCGACGGGGTTCACGGCCACGCAGGGCGAACACTCCGTCACGCCGTAGCCTTCGAGGACGGTCGCGTTCGGGGCGAGGCGCTTGGCGCGCTCGAAGATTTCGTCCGGGCATTTCTCCGCGCCGACGACGATGAGCCGCAGCGAATCGAGATCGCCGGGCTTGCAGCGATTCAGGATGAACCCGGCGAACGTC
>CAYVRB010000199.1:0-11635 GCA_964453375.1 uncultured Alcaligenaceae bacterium | reverse complement strand
ACGCCGCCGGCAGCGTGTCCGCGATGCTCGCCCCCGTCACCGCGCTCGGACCCACATTGTTGACGACGATCGTGTACGTCACCCCCTGGCCCGGAACGACGGTGGTGGCGCCGTCCGTCTTCGTGATCCGAAGATCCGCCGACGGCGCCGCCGTACTCGTATCGGTGGCGCTGTTGTTCCCCGGCGTCGGATCGGTCACCCCCGCCGGAGCCGACACCGTCGCCGTGTTCGACAGCGTCCCCGTGAACGCCGGATCGAGCGTCCCCGTCACCGTGAACGTCACCGTCGAACCCGTCGGCAAGTTCGCCACCGAGGCCAGCGTGTTCCCGCTCCCCGTCGCGCCCGACGTCACCGAAGCGCCACCCGCCACGGTGGAGGTCCACGCCACACCGGTGAGCGCCGCCGGCAGCGTGTCCGCGATCGAAGCGCCGGTGACGGCGCTCGGACCCACATTGGTGACGACGATCGTGTACGTCACCCCCTGACCCGGAACGACCGTCGCCGCGCCGTCCGTCTTCGTGATCCGAAGATCGGCCGACGGCGCCGCCGTACTCGTGTCGGTGGCGCTGTTGTTCCCCGGCGTCGGGTCCGTCACCCCCGCCGGCGCCGACACCGTCGCCGTGTTCGACAGCGTCCCCGTGAACGCCGGATCGAGCGTGCCCGTCACCGTGAACGTCACCGTCGCGCCCGTCGGCAAGCTCGCCACCGAGGCGAGAGTGTTCCCCGAACCCGTCGCCCCGCTCGTCACCGAAGCGCCGCCGGTCGTCGTGGACGTCCAGCTCACCCCGGTGAGCGCCGCCGGCAACGTGTCCGCGATCGAAGCGCCGGTGACGGCGCTCGGACCCACATTGGTGACGACGATCGTGTACGTCACCCCCTGACCCGGAACGACCGTCGCCGCGCCGTCCGTCTTCGTGATCCGAAGATCGGCCGACGGCGCCGCCGTACTCGTGTCGGTGGCGCTGTTGTTCCCCGGCGTCGGGTCCGTCACCCCCGCCGGCGCCGACACCGTCGCCGTGTTCGACAGCGTCCCCGTGAACGCCGGATCGAGCGTGCCCGTCACCGTGAACGTCACCGTCGCACCCGTCGGCAGGTTCGCCACCGAGGCCAGCGTGTTCCCGCTCCCCGTCGCGCCCGACGTCACCGAAGCCCCGCCGGCCGTCGTGGAAGTCCAGCTCACACTCGTCAGCGCCGCCGGCAGCGTGTCCGCGATGCTCGCCCCCGTCACCGCGCTCGGACCCACATTGGTGACGACGATCGTGTACGTCACCCCTTGGCCCGGAACGACCGTCGCCGCGCCGTCCGTCTTCGTGATCCGAAGATCGGCGCTCAGCCGCATGCCGGCGTCGATCGTGGCGTTCGTCGCGCCGGCCAAAAGCGCGATCGTCCCCGTCAAACCTGTCGCCGGATTCGGATCGCTATCGAGGTTCGCATTGCCGCCCTGGTTCTGCGCCACCAGCGTCCCACCTGCCGGCGGCGTGAATTGAACCTGGAAATTGCCGGATGGCAGATTGGCGAACGCATAATTCGGCACGCCCGCCGCGGTCGCAGTCGTAACCACGGACGGAAACACGACATCGTCGGCGTTGCCCAACGTGCCGTCGAACCCGGCCCACGTCAGTGTCACGGTCGCGCCGGCCAATCCCGGTTCGTTCGCATCCTGCACGGCGTCGTTGTCCAGATCGAGCCAGACGAAATCGCCGATGGAGCCGGTGCCGCGGAAGCCGAAGTCGAGGTCGGTGCGATTGACTTGGCCGGCGGGCAGCGAGAAGGTCGACGGTCCGAAGGTCTGCGTCGTGATTCCGTTCGGCAGGCCGGTGATGGCGGTCGTGAACTTGCCGGCGGGCAGGTTCGTGAGCGACCAGATGCCGTTGGCGCCAGTGGTGGTTGTGAAAGTGTCATCGTCGCCGCCGCCCGCCACACCATCCGGGCCGAGCCAGGTGATCGTGACCGTGGCGCCGGCGATGCCGGGTTCGCCGGGGTCCTGGACGCCGTCGGCGTCGATGTCGTACCAGACGCGGTCGCCGACGGTGCCGCGGAGGTCGATGACGTCGTTGGCGGGCAGCCGGAAGATGTCGTAGGTGAGGACGCTCTGGTTGAGGATGAAATTGAAGCCGGGGGGCAGGCCGGTGTTGATGCGGGAATCGAAGGAGACGAAGATCGTTTGGCCCGGGAGGATGCTGGCGACGGTGAAGCCGGTGCCGTCGAGGGGGAACGGCGTGCCGGTGCCGTCGTCGGGGATCGGCGTGGTGGTGGCGCCGACGGTGAGGGTGGTGGTGCCGGCGAGGTACGCGACCTGCGCGGTCGGCAGGATGTCGGTGACGACGGCGTTGGTGATCGGCTGCGTGCCGATGTGGCGGATGCGCAGCGAGTAGCGGACGATGTCGCCTTCGTTGAAGAAGCCGTCGCCGTTGATGTCGCCGCCGGGGGCGAAGTTGGAGAACTTGTAGAACTCGGGGACGGAGATGGCGGGGATGGTGGTGCCGGCGTCGAAGCCGGGGCTGCCGGTGGGGGCGGTGCCGTCTTCGCCCCAGGCGACGCTGATGAGCGTGCCGTCGGTGGTGAAGATGCGCATGCCGGAGTTGTCGTTGTCGTTGGTGGTGGTGTCGCGGAGGCGGAGGGCTTGCAGGCGCGTGACGGGGATCGATTGGTCGATGGTGCCGTCGTTGTTGTGGTCGACGAAGATCGTGGTGGCGCCGAGCGCGGTGACGAAGATCGGGCTGGAGTTCGGCAGTTCGCCGGCGCCGGTGTTGACGTTGGCGTTGGTGACGCTCGACGGCGGCTCGGCGCTGTTGCCGACGCCGAGGCCGACGATGGCGATCTGCGAGAGCGCCGGCGTGGGCTGGAGGCTGAAGCCCCAGTCGTGCGTGGTGCCCTGCTGGTCGTGCGTGCCGAGCGCGAGGAAACTCTGCCCGCCGACGCTGAACAGCCGCGTGCCCGAATTGTAGGTCACGTCGAAGAACGTGGATGCGCCGGCGGCGATCGTCTTCGTCGTGACGACGCCGGTGTCGCGCTCTTGCGTGACCTGGATCGACACCGCGTTCGGATTGAAGACATACAACCGCACGTCGTCGGTGGTGTCGTCGCTGGGGCCGCCGAAGCCGACCGGCGTGAAGTAGTCGTTCGCGGCCTGCGCGTTCGAGAAGAGCGTAAAACTCCGCGAGGCGAAGTTCGCGTTGATCTCGCCCGTCATGAACTGCGTTTGCACCGGCTTGTTCGCGACGACGCGCCCGCCCTGCACCACGCCCTGGCCCGACACGATCGTCTCGCCCTGGTTCAACATCACGTCGCGGTCGTCGGCGTCGAGGAAGTCGCCGTCGTTGTTGGCGTCGATCTGCACGTGCGTGTTGTCGAGGAACGCCTGGACGAAGAAGGCGGAGTACGTGAACATGTTGCCGGCGTCGGCCGTGTTCACGCCCACCGGAGCCGTGTAGTTCGTGTCGTAATAGCGAGTGTCCCGCACTTCCACCGCGCTCGAGATCACCGATCCCCCGCCGCCGTTGACCGTCGTCGGGAACTGCGCGCGCGACACCGAGATCGTCCGGTCGGAGCCGAACTTGTCCGGCGAGTCGAACAGGATCGGCTGCGCCGTCAGGTTCCGCGGCGTGTTGACGGTGTTCCGCAGTCGGAAGACCGTGCCGGACGGCAACCCGGCGGGGTCGTTCGCGAAGCCCGGCGCGATGCCGTTGGCGTTGTTCCCGTCGCCCCAGACTCGCGTCGTGGCCTGGAGCGGATTGCCGAGGATCGCCTCGTAGCCGTCTTCCCAGTGGTCGTACCAGATCGTCGTGTTGTTCTCGGTGACCGTGATCGCGGTGATGCTCTCTTCCGTCGTCGTGATGACTTCATCGACGATCGCGTCGAAGGCCGCGTTCGTCTGCGTCTCCGGCATCGGAATGTAGAAGAACTGCACCGGCGCCGGATTCACGCGGTCTTCGAGCTGCGTGATGGCGAGATTTCGAATCGTGGCATTTCGTGAACGACGGGCGGCGGACCGGAGCAAACCGCGGGAGATGTTGCGGAGATTCACGAGGCGACTCTCGGGTACGGGTGGGCCGAACGCTCGGAAAAAACGCCGTTCAAACGGCAATGATGGCGTCGGCGATCGTAACTTATGTCACGAAATGAACGGAGTTGTCCGAAATCAAGACGTACCCTGATCGAAATTTCGCACGACATGAATCTGTTCTTGCAATAGCCAAAGTTTTTCAGATCGGCTCATACTCCCAAACCGCTTACTTGCTCGTTTTTACCCTAACACCCAAATCCTCCCAATTTATGTGTCCGACTCCAAGCCATTACTCCCTACGCCTGTGCCACGCATTTGGCTGTCGCGATTTGCGAAGGACTTTCCACAGTCAGCGGCTGGCCTGTCCGACTTCGGGATCATCGGAGATTCGATGCGGCATGAGTTCCGAACGCCATTTGAGAACGTACTTTCGTATCCAACGCCGATTCTGATCGAGGCCCACGCAGCCTTCCGAAATCGTCCGTGATAGTCGTTGCAACGCAGCGAGGAATCGCGGAAGATCATGGCTCCTCGGCGGCCCCCATTCCAGGGCGCGCCGGAGCCTCGCATGCGCGAACCCGAATCGACTCCGCCCGATCCGTCGCCGACCGCGCCGTTCACGCCGGTGCCGCGCGTCGCCAGCGAAACGCAAGACCACGTCTCGGTGTCGAGCGAACTCGATTCGCTCGCGGAACTCGGCCGCCGGATCACGGTCGCGTCGTCGTCGCCGCGCCCCGGACCGTTCCGCTTCCAATCCGGCCAGATGCTGTCCGAGCGATATCGCATCGTCGCCGTCCTCGGCCGCGGCGGCATGGGCGAGGTGTACCGGGCGGACGACCTTTCGCTCGGCGTGCCGGTCGCCCTCAAATTCCTGCCCGGCGCGGTGAGCGCGAACGAAGGGCGGCTGGCGCGCTTCCGCAAGGAGATCGCGGCGGCGCGGCAGGTGAGCCATCCAAACGTCTGCCGCGTCTACGACATCGCCGAGGCCGACGGACAGGTCTTCCTCAGCATGGAGTTCATCACCGGCGATACGCTCGCGGCGGCGCTGCGGACGGATCGGCTGCCGCCGTCGCTGGCGATCGAACTCGGCCGGCAGATCGCGCTCGGGCTGGACGCAGTGCACGAGGAAGGATTCGTCCACCGGGACCTCAAGCCGGCGAACGTGATGCTCGACGGCCGGGGCCGCGCGAAGATCACGGACTTCGGCTTGGCGGCGGGCGCCGGCGAAGTGACCGGCGCCGAGGCGCACGCGGGTACGCCGGCGTATCAGGCGCCCGAGCAACTCGCCGGCGAGGGCGTGAGCGTCCAGACCGACCTCTACGCCTTCGGCGTGCTGCTGTACGAACTGCTCACCGGCCGACGCCCCTTCCTCGGCCGGACCCGCCAAGACCTTTTGGAAAAACAGCGGACGATGGCCGCCGCGCCGCCGTCGGCTCTCGCGCCCGGCATCCCGCCGGAAGTCGATCGAATTCTGTTGCGGTGCCTCGCGCCGAATCCCGCGGATCGGCCGGCGTCGGCGCACGAGGTGTGGCGCGCGCTGCCGGGGAACGACGCGCTGCTCGCGGTGCTCGCGGCGGGGCAGACACCGAGCGCCAACCTGGTCGCGAACGCCGGGGGCGAAGGGCGCCTCGCTCGCCGCTCTGCGCTCGGATTGTTCGCGGTGTTCCTCGCATTCCTCGCGGCGGTGATCGTTCTGAAGGACCGCGCCACGACGCTGCGCGTCGTCCCGTTGGCGACGCCGCCGACCGATCTCAGCGATCGCGCACAGTCGATCCTGAAGCGACTCGGCCACGAGGCGCCGGTCGGGGATCGCAGCGGGCACTTCGTGCAGCAATACGACTACGAAGACTGGTCGCTGCTCCACGACCGCACGCCGCGGCGTTGGGACTCGCTCGCCGACGGACGCGCGGGGCTGCTGTTCCGCTATCAGCAGGCGACCGACTCGTTCCAGGGTTTATCCGCGCGCGTGACCGATCGCGGTCTGGCGAGCGCGGAGCCGGGGTGGGCGACGGTGTTCCTCGACCCCGCGGGGCGGCTGGTGCGGCTGGCCCGCGCGCCGTGGCCGGGTTCCGCGGCGGGCGAAGCGGACTGGAACGAACTGTTCGCGGCGGCGGGGCTGGATCGGTCGGCGTTCGCGCCCGCCGAGCCGGACCTCGATTGGGATCCGACCGTGCCGACGGATCGGCGGTTCGCGTGGGTCGGTTCGTATCCCGGTCGGCCGGAATGGCCGCTGCGCATCGAGGCGGGCACCTTTCGGGGCGCGCCGGTGTTCTTCCGCTGCGTGCCGCCGTGGGACGTGCCGCCGGCGCGCACCGACTGGGGTTCGGCGAACCGCGTGTCGCCCGTCGCGGGCTGGGCGCTCGACATCACGCTCCTGCTGGTCGGCGGTCTGATCGCCGTCTGGAACCTGCGCCGCGAGCGCGTCGATCTCGCCGGCACCGGTGTGATGGTCTTCGGCACCACCGTCGCCTGGTTTCTCGGCCTCGCGCTCGGGATCGACCACGCCCGCGAATCCAAGACCGAACTCGATCGCCTCTGCCACGTCCTCGGCATCGCGATGGTCAGCGGCGCGAAACTCGGCATCGCCTACCTCGCCCTCGAACCCTACGTGCGGCGCCATTGGCCCTGGCAGCTCGTCGGCTGGGCGCGCCTCCTCGCCGGCCGCTGGCGCGATCCCCGCGTCGGCACCGACATCCTCCTCGGCGCCGCCGCCGGCACCATCTTCGCCACCGGCTACCTTTCCCTGCTCGAACTTCCCGGCTGGCTCGGCCTGCCGCAGAACCCGCGCTACGGCATGGCCTTCGTCACCGCGCCGCTCTCCGAGGCGCCCTTTCTGCTCGGCCACGCCATCACGCGCGCCACCATCGTCTTCTTCGCCGCCTTCCTCCTCTTCCGCATCTGTCGCAAGCCCTGGCTCGGCTTCCTCGCCACCGTCGCCGTCGCCACCGCCTTCCTCGCCAACTACTCCACCGATTCGCCCTGGCTCTACTACGCCGGCTGCGGACTCCTCGGCGTCTACGGCGTCTCCATCCTCCTCCGCTTCGGCCTGCTCACCGGCATCGTCACGATCTTCACGCACTACTTCGTCTGCCGATCGCTCATCACCTGGGATTTCGGCACGTGGTACCGTTGGGGCACGCTCCTGCACTTCGCGATCCTCTTCGCGCTCGTCGGCTTCGGCATCGTCGGCGCCGTCGGCCGCTGGCATCGCCATGCCGCCCCGGACCGGATCCGAACGGCGTGAACCCCACCCCCGGAGAACGACTCCATGACGACGCGACGACAATTCCTTTCGACCGCGCCGGCGTTCCTCCTCGCGTCGTGCGCGGCGGCGACGGAGACGGCGCTCGTCGTCGATTCGCACCTGCACTGCTTCGCGGGGCGGAACGACGCGCGGTTCCCCTACCACAAGGACGCGCCGTATCAGCCGGACGCCGCCGCGACGCCGGAACACCTGTTGAAGTGCATGGCCGACGGCGGCGTCGACCGCGCGATCGTCGTCCACCCGGAGCCGTACCAGGACGACCACCGCTACCTCGAGCATTGCCTCGCGGTCGGCAAGGAGAAGTTGAAGGGGACGTGCCTGTTCTTCGCGGAACGGGACGATGCGCCGAAGCGGCTGCGCGAACTGGCGAAGCGCGTCCCGCTGGTGGCGGCGCGACTCCACGCCTACAACCCGGACCGGCAGCCCGCCTTTGAAGCCAAGGAATTCGCCGCGTTCTGGAAAACCGTCGGAGACCTCGGCCTCGCGATGCAACTGCACTTCGAACCGCGCTACGCCGCCGGGTTCACGAAATGGATCGCGGACCATCCGGGCATCCCGGTGCTGGTGGACCACCTCGGTCGGCCGTTCCAGGGCACCGAAAAGGAACACGCGACCGTGTTGACGTGGTCGAAATTCAAGAACGTGATCGTAAAGCTGACGTCGGTGCCGGACCGGAGCAAGTACCCGCACCGCGATCCCGGCCCGGTGATCCGGCGATTGACCGACGCGTTCGGCGCGGAGCGATTGATGGCCGGCGGCGGATTCGACGCGAGCGCGACCGGCGCGAGCTATCGCGCCGAGCGCGAGCGGATCGCGGGGTTCCTCGCGCACCTTTCGGCGGGCGACCGCGCGAAGGTCTTGGGTGGAACCGCCGCGAAGCTGTTCAAGTTTTCGTGACGGGCGCCGCGGCCGCCTTCGGCTTGCCCCGGAACAGATACGCGATCATCGCGTCCAGGCCGAGCCACTTGCCCGTCGGCATGCACGCGATCGCCAACAGGGCGAGTAACTCGATCGCGTTCTTGTTGATGAACAGGGGATTGCCTTCGGTGCCCGGCGGCAGCGGGAACCAGGGGAACGGCGGGTGCGTGAGGTACGTCAGCAGCAGGAAGCCGGCGGCGAGGACGCAACTGATCCGCGTGAACAGGCCGAACAGGATGCAAGCGCCGACGACGGCGAGGAACCAGCGGGTGAGCTGGTCGTTGCGCTGGAGCGGCGTCATCTCCTTCGGATCGTCCGGCGCCTTGCCGCCGTTGAGGCGAGTCCGCAGTTCGCCGGCGAAGGCGTCGATCTCCTTGGCGAGGTCGGCTTCGGCGGTCCAGAAATCGGTGCGGGCGGCCTGCGCTTTCTTCACGTCCATGCCGTAGCCGTTGCCCAGCCCCAGCCGCTGGCGTTCCTCGGCGTCGTCCTTGGCCTTGCGCAGGAGCGCGAGGAATTGCAAGCGCTGCGGACCGGTGAACGCCGGCTCGCCGCTGATGCGCGCCATCTTGATTTCGCGCCGGTCCACGCCGTGGACCCAGCGGGCGTACTCGGCCTTCGCGGCCTGGATCGCGGCGGTCGCGAACCCGTCGGGGCCGTCGCGGCGAGCCTCCTCCTGCTTCTTGGTTTTCTCCATCGCCTGTTCGGCGGCGGTCCGCGCACCGTCGGCTTTCTGCTTCGCCGCCTCCTTGCCGGCGGAATCCTTCGCGAGTTCGGTCTCCTTCTTCTCCGTCGCCGCGATGGCGTCGATCGTCTTCTTGTGCGTGTCGGCCAGCTGCGCGAGCGCCGCCTCGGCCGCGTCCTTCTGCGCCGCGGTCGCCGCCGCCAACATCGCGTCCAGTTTCTTCGCGATCGCGTCCGGGCACTGCGCGGCCTGCTCCGCCTCGGCGAGCTTCGCGAATTCGCCGGCGCTCGCGTTCGACTTCGGCGTCAGCCCGGCCGCGATCACCTTCGCGGCGTCGCCGTTGATCGCGCGCATGTACGGCGCCAGCGGGCCGGGCGCCTCCTTGAAGTACGGTTCGCTCGAGAACGGCCGGTTCGTCTCGGTCGGTCCGACGTAGTGCGAGTGGATCTTGTGCAGCCCCTCGAAGAGGAACTGCCAGCCGATCGCCAGCCGCAGCGCCAGCAGGAAGAAGACCTTCGGCTTCCATTTCTGCTGCGCGGTGGCGACGACGAGGGCGAGCGCGAGGCCGACGAGGCCGGCGTAGACGAGGGACATCGGGAGCGGAGCGGACATCGGGGAGGACTCGTCGGTGGGAGGTTACAGCGGGCCGAACCGTCGCGGATCGTCTTCGCCGTCGGGCAGGATCAGGCCGCCCAGTTGCGGCCGGGAGCGGGCGAACTCCTCGGCGGCGTCGGCGCCCAGCACGTAGAAGGCGGTGGACATCGCGTCGGCCTCCGCGGCGGTGGGAGCGACGGCGCTGGCGCTGGCGACGCCTTCGGCCGGCCAACCGGTGCGGGGATCGAGCAGGTGGCCGAGCCTGCGGTTATTGTAGACGAAGTGCTGCGTCGTGGCCGCTGAAGTGCCGAAGCCGCGGTCGACGAGGCGCACGGTGCCGAGGCGGCGCTCGGCGTCCCACGGGTGGCGCACGGCGACGGGCCAGCCGAGCGGATCGCCGGGCGGATGGCCAAGCGCGAAGACGCTGCTGCCGCCGACGCTCAGGAGCGCGGAGGCGACGCCCCATTCGTTCGCGAGGCGTTCGGCGGCGCGGTCGAGCGCGTAGCCTTTGCCGACGGCGCCGAGGTTGATCTCGAGGCCCGGAACGCGGAACTTCACGGTGGAACGTTCGGCGTCGAGCATCAGGTGCCGGGTGCCGCTGCGCGCCATGGCGTCCGCGCGATCGCGGGCCGACGGCACGCGCCCGTCGCGGCGGTAGAAGCCCCACGCCTTCGTGAGCGCGCCGGTGCAGACGTCGAAGGCGCCGGCGGTGTCGTTCGTCAAACCGGCCGCGAATTGAAGGAGGTCGAAGAACCGCCGTTCGACCGGTACGGCATTCTCGAACGCCGTCCGGTTGAGGGCGCTCGCCTCGCTGGTGTCGCGGTAGACGGTGAGTTGGGATTCGAGTTCGTCGATGAGGTCGAGGGCGTCTTCGGCGGCGGCGAGGCCGTTCGGCGTGCCGAACGGCAGGGCGATCTCGAAGACGCTGGCCATCGCGCGCCGCGTGACGCGCAGGAGGTGGTAGCGCGCCGCGAGTTCCGGCGGGTCCTCGAGGAGCGTCGCCAGCGAACCGGCGGGGCCGGCCGAGAAGAAATCGCGGCGTTGCATCCCGTCAGTCTACGGGGCGCGGACTCACCGCTTCAAGCGAGCCTGGATCTTCGCGATGCACAACTGGATCGAATCCCGTTCGCTCGCCACGACGAGCTTGGCGCGCTGCGCCTCGAGCACCGGCAGCGTCTTGACGCCGCCGTACTCGGACGCGAGCGCGAGGAAGTCGTTGCGGCGATCGACGGCGTTCGCCTGGAGATGCGGCAGGATCGCGTCCTCGATGGCGGCGCGCCCGGCGTCGGTGCGGCCGATCTCGTCGAGCGCCGGCCGCGCCAGCGTCGTCGTCCCCAACTGCTTCACGAGCAGGCCGACGGTCTCGGCGTCGTTCCAGGCGGTCACCAGTTCGTAGGCGGTCTCGCGCTCCTCGTCGGTCCCTTTCGAGATCGTCGCGAGCACGAACGGCCGCGCGTCGTCCTTCGACCAGACGGCGAGCGCCCGCAGGGCGTCGTCGCGGATTTCGGCGCGCGGACCCCGCACGAGCCGCACCAGCGTGGCGACGACCGCGGGCTTTTCGTGGGCGGGCGCCAGGATCAGCGATTCCGATTTCGCGAAGAGCGCCAGTTGGCGCTTGATGCCGAGCGTGTCGCCGTCGTGCTCCGCCTCGTGCAGCCGCATCAGCGGCGTCTCGGGCCGATCGGGCGGCGTCGGCGGCGAGTCGTCGGTGATGCCGATCCAGGCGAAGAGCGTCGGCTGAACCTTCGGCGCGACGACGTAGAGCGAGAGCAGCAGCGCGCCGGCGACGACGAACCGCAACGGCCGATAGCCGGGCTCGTAGGGCGGATTGGCGGCGCGATAGACCCACAGCGGCGGAATGAGCGTCGTGAAACCTTGCTTCGGATTGCGGTTCCCCCAGGCGATCGCCACCCAGAGGTAACCGATGACCAGTTCGATGCCGCCGATGAGTGCGACGTATTTCAGCGGTTCGGGGTCGGACATCATGCAGAACAGCCAGAGCGCCGCCCCGCACGCGGTGAGGATGATCCAGAGTCCGGTGGTGATGCGCAGGTCGCTCGGCGGTTCGGGCGCCGGTTTCATGGTCATCGAGATGACGGTGGTGAGCTGCGCCGCGATGTTCGCGGCTTCGACGTCGGTCGGGTTGAAGACGACGAGGCCCGCCGTCGCG
>CAYVRB010000198.1:2150-11679 GCA_964453375.1 uncultured Alcaligenaceae bacterium | reverse complement strand
CGGGTTCGACGGTGACGTTCACGGTGACGGGCACGCTCGATCCGGCGTTCACGGGCACGCTGTCGAACACGGCGACGGTGTCGGCTCCGGCGGGGGTGACCGACCCGACGCCCGCGAACAACAGCGCCACCGATACGAGTACGGCGGCGCCGAGCGCCGATCTCCTCGTCGTGAAGAGCGATGGCGGCGCGACGGTCGCACCGGGTCAAGTGGTCACGTACAACCTGACCCTGACGAACAACGGCCCGTCCCACACCGGTGCCATCACGCTCACGGATGCGATCCCGGCGCGCACGTCGTTCGTCGGCGCGTCGGATGGCGGATCGCTCGCCTCGGGCGTGGTGACGTGGAATTTGCCGTCGCTCGCGCCCGGCGCCAGCAGAACGGTGACGATCCAGCTTCGCGTGGATGCTTCGGTCCCCGCCGGCGTCACGCAGATCGCGAATTCGGCCACCGGTACCGGTTCCGTCCCGGATCCGACTCCGGGTAATAACACGAACGGCGACACGACGCCGGTCGTCGCGGCGCCGGATCTTCGCGTGACGAAGGACGACGGCTTGGTATCGACGATTCCCGGCACGCTGGTCACGTACACGATTTCCGTCACGAACGTCGGCAACCAGGACGCGACCGGCGTGACGCTCGGCGAAACGGTGCCGGCGAACACGACGTTCGTGTCCGGCGGTTCCTCGGCGGGTTGGAACGCCGCCGGCACGGCGTTGAGCGTGGGATCGCTGGCCGTCGGCCAAGTCGCGACGTTCACATATCAGGTGCGGGTGAACGATCCGTTTCCGGTCGGCGCTTCGCAGATCGCGAACACGGTGACGACGTCGGACGATGGACTGAACGGGCCGGACCCGACGCCGGCGAACAACGTGGCCAGCGACACGACGCTCGTGGCCAACGGACGGATCGGCGACCGCGTGTTCCTGGACGCGAACGGGAACGGCGTGCAGGACGCGGGCGAGGCGGGCGTGTCCGGCGTGGCCGTGCAATTGCTCGACGCCAATTCGCTCGCCGTGGTCGCGACCGCGACCACCGGCGCGAGCGGGGACTACCAATTCGTGAATCTTCCGGTCGGCCAGTACAAGGTCGCGTTCGGCAAGACGGACGGAGCGGCGACGTTCGCGTTCAGCGCGGCGGATCAAGGCGTCGACGACGCGGTCGATAGCGACGCGGCCGCCGACGGCGTGACGGGCACGATCTCGCTCGCGGGCGGCCAGCAGACGGCCGACGTGGACGCGGGCGTGTACGTGCCCGTCCTGATCGGCGATACGGTCTACTACGATGCGAACGGCGACGGTGCCCCGTCCGCGGGCGAGCCGGGCATTCCCGGCGTCGCGGTTCGCCTCTTCTACGCGGGGCCGGACGGCATCTTCGACGCGGCCGAATTGGCCACGCCGATTCAAACGACGGGTACCGGCGCGGACGGCACTTATTCGTTCGCCGGTCTGCCGCCGGGGGCGTATCGCGTCGCGGTCGATCCGAATCAGGCCGTGTTGGCCGGCTTCGGCCTCACGGTGCCGACGGCGCCGACCACGCAGCCGACGACGCTCGTTTCGGGCGGAACCGACAACAATCGCGATTTCGCGTTCACCGGCGCCGGGTCGCTCGGCGATCGCGTGTGGCTCGATCGCGATGGCGATGGCGCTCAGGACGCGGACGAACCGGGCTTGCCGGGCCGTCCCGTCTCGGTCGTCTGGCTCGGTTTCGACGGCGCGATCGGCGGGGGCGACGACGTGGCCTATCTGTCGATCGCGACGGGCGCCGACGGCCTCTACTCCCTCGGTTCGCTGCCGCTCGGCCGGTTCGCGGTTTCGGTCGATCCTTCGGGAACGAACCTGACGCCGTCGTTCGACCCGGATGGCGGGTCGGACGGGGCGGCCGTGATCGTACTGACCGCCGCGGCGCCGAGCGTGACGAACGCGGACTTCGGCTTCCGCGGCGCGGCGTCGATCGGCGATCTCGTGTACCAGGACATCGACGCCGACGGTGCGTTCGACGCGGGCGAGTTGGGAATCCCCGGCGCGACGGTCGTCCTTCGCTGGGCGGGCGCCGACGGCGTCCTCGACACGGCGGACGATGCGACCTTCACGACACAGACGGATGCGAACGGCAATTATTCGTTCGACGGGCTGCCGGTGCTCGGCGCGTCCGATCCGTATCGCGTGACGATCACGGCGCCGTCGGCCGGCTACGTGCCGACCGGCGATTTGGACGGCGTGGCGACGCCGAACGAGGTGATGCTCGACCTCGGACCGACCGACGCGCGGACCGACGCGGACTTCGGCCTCGGCGGCGCGCCGAATCAATCGATCGCGGGCGGCGTTTACCAGGACTTGAACGCGGACGGCGACCGCGACGCGGGCGAGCCGGGGATCGCGGGTGTCGTCGTTCGCCTCGCGGGCCTGGACGCGTTCGGCCGGACGATCGTCGATCCGGCCACCGGATTGGCGTACTTCGAAGCGACGACCGACGCGGCCGGCGCGTATTCGTTCGCGGGGCTGGTGCCGGGAACGTACAGCGTTTCGCAACCGGTGCAACCGGTGGCCTACAACGACGGGTTTGAATCCGCGGGCAACCTCGGCGGCTTCGTGGGCAACGACCTGCTCTCGAACATTACCATCGGCGACGGCACGTCGGGCGTCGGCTACAATTTCGGCGAGCTTGGCGTCGCAGTGTCCGGCGCGATCTACCGCGATTCCGATCGCGACGGCGTTCGCGACGCGGGCGAACCGGGCGTCGCCGGCGTGACGGTGCAACTGTGCGATCCGGCCGGAAACCCGGTGCTCGATCCGGCCACGGGCCAACCGTATCAGGCGGTCACGGGCGCGGACGGCGCGTACGCGTTCCTCAACGTCCCGCTCGGCACCTATCAAATCGTGGAAACGCAGCCGGCCGGCTACGCCGACGGACCGATCGGTCCGGCGACGGTGCGGTCGGTCGTCGTGCCGTCGGGCGGGTTGACCGGCCAGGACTTCGCGGAAGTGCTGGGTCAGATCGCGGGGTCGGTGTATCTCGACGCGAACCTGAACGCGGCGCGCGACGCGGGCGAAACCGGACTGGCGAACGTGGGCGTCACGCTGACCGGCACCGATCTCTTCGGCAATCCGGTCAACCGCACCGCGACCACCGACGCCGACGGTCGCTTCGTCTTCGACAACCTCTTCCCGGCGAACGCGACCGGCTACACGCTGACCGAAGCGCCGGTGCCGACGCTCAACGACGGCGCGCCGAACTCGCCCGGCACCGCCGGCGGCGCCGCGAACGGGCCGAACGAATTCACGGGCCTTCAGCCGGCGTCCGACCGTCAGGACGGCGGGTACGATTTCGGCGAGGTCGGCGTGCCCGTCGCCGGCATGGTCTTCATCGATAGCGACCGCGACGGCGAGCGCGATCCGAACGAAACGCCGCTGCCCGGCGTGCTCATCGAGTTGCTCGATACCGCCGGCGTCGTCGTGGCTTCGACGACCACCGGCGCCGACGGTTCCTACCTCTTCCCGAACGTGCTCCCCGGCGACTACACGCTGCGGGAAACGCAGCCCGCGAGCTACGGCGATCCGTCGAGCGGACCGGCCGCGTCGAACACGCGATCGCTCTCGGTGGGCACGTTCCCGATCAACGGCGTCGAGTTTGGCGACACGCCGGGGTCCATCGTCGGGGCGGTGTACCTCGACGACAACCGCAACGGCGTCCGCGACGGGGGCGAGCCGGGCATCGCCGGCGTGACGATCACGCTCACCGGCACCGACCTCGGCGGCGCGGCGGTGAACCGAACGACGACCACGGCCGCCGACGGCTCGTACCGCTTCGACAACCTGCTCTCCGGCGTCTACGCCGTGGCCGAGGCGCAGCCCGCGAACTTCGCCCAGGGGACGAACGCGATCGGCACCGCCGGCGGGCAGATCGTCGCGACCGACATCGTCGGGCAGATCAACCTCGTGCCCGGCGCGGAAGTGGACGGCTACCTCTTCGGCGAGCAGACGATCGACAACACGCCGGTGCCGCAGCCGGTGGTGCCGCTGCCGCCGCTCCCGCCGTTCACGGTCATCGTGCCGAACGACATCAGCAAGCGGCGGTTCTTGTCGTCCGCCGCGTCCACGGCGCCGATTTCTCCGACGACGGGGCGCACGTCGCCGGACTTCGCCGCGCTCGGTTCGGTGTCGACGACGCGCGATCCGGTCTTCCTGGCCACGGCCGAAGGCGCCGGCGGCGAACTCGTCCGCGTCTTCGATCTCACCGGCGGGCAGGAGCGGTTCCGCTTCCGGCCGTTCCCCGGCAATCCGGGCGGCGTGCGCGTCGCCACCGCCGACGTGTCCGGCGACGGCATCCCCGACATCATCGCGGGCGCCGGACCCGGCGGCGCCCCGCGCGTCGTCGTGTACGACGGCAACACCGGCGCGGTGCTGCAAGACTTCCTCGCCTTCGAGGCGACCTTCTCCGGCGGGCTGTTCGTGGCCGCCGGCGATCTGGACGGCGACGGCCGCGCCGAACTGGTCGTCACGCCCGACGTGGGCGGCGGGCCGCGCGTCAAGGTGCTCGCCGGCGGCGATCCCGACCGCGTGATCGCCGACTTCTGGGGCATCGACGATCCGAACTTCCGCGGCGGCGCGCGGGCGGCCGTCGGCGACCTGGACGGCGACGGCGTGGCGGACCTCGCGGTCGGCGCGGGCGTCGGCGGCGGGCCGCGCGTCGCGATCTGGGACGGCGACTCGCTGGTCGGCGGAGGACCCGTGACGCGGCTCGCGCCCGACTTCTTCGCCTTCGAAGACACGCTGCGGAACGGCGTCTACCTCACGGTCGGCGATCTCGACGGCGATGGCCGCGGCGAACTGATGGCCGGCGCCGGGCCGGGCGGGGCGCCGCGCGTGATCGGATTCTCGTCCGTCAGCGTGCTCTCCGGCCAGCCGACGACGATCGCGAGCTACTTCGCCGGCGACTCCGCCGACCGGGGCGGCGTGCCGCTCGCCGCCGTCGATGTCGACGGCGACGGCCGAACGGAGCTGTTCACGGGCGCCGGCCAAGGGTCGCTGCCGATGGTGCTGTTCACGAATCCGCGCACGGGGGCGACGATCGACGCGTTCGCCGCCGAGTTCATGGATTTCCTCGGCGGCATCTCGGTCGGTTGATCGACGAGGAATTTGAAAACGCAGACGGCCCCGGCGGATTCGCCGGGGCCGATTGCGTTGGCGACGGAAGACATCGAAAAGTGGGTCCGCCGCTTCCGCGCCACCCGTTCGTGGACCCACTCCGATTTTCGGAACCATGCTGTCCGCGCAAGGAGTTGCGACGAATCGAGGACTCGACGGCGACACGGGAGGCCGTATTCACGAAATAAAGAATAATATATCTTGAATAGTCGACGCGCCCGCTATCATGACCCTGTTCCCGACTCGCGACGCGCGTCGCCCTCCCACCGGACCGAAGGAGTCCCGCGATGAAGACGATCGACGAACCGCGCCTGGAATCCGATCTCGCGTATCGCTTCCAGTACCTGACGGAGTTCATGGGCTTCGGCGAAGCCGACGTGGCCGCGATCCACGGCGCGGCGGGGGCGCTCGCGCCGCTGGTGCCGGGCCTCGTCGACGCGGTGTACGCCAAGCTCCACGGTTCCTCCGCGACGTGGCGGCACTTCCTGCCCCGGCAGCACGGCTACGACGGCGCCACGCCGGCGGACCTCGCGCAACTCACGCCGGACCACCCGCAGATCGCCTTCCGCAAGCAGCACCTCGCGCGCTATCTCGTGGCGCTCGTCACGCGGCCCTACGACGGCAAGATGCTGGAATACCTGGACATGGTGGGCAAGATCCACACCGACAAGGCCGGCTCGAAGGAGATCGCGGTGCCGCTGGTGCAGATGAACGCGCTGATGGGGTTCGTCGCGGACGCCTTCGTGGCGACGATCCTGGGCCTGAACCTGCCGCGGGACGCCGAGGCGGCGACCCTGCGCGCGTTCAACAAACTGCTCTGGCTGCAGAACGATTTGATCGTGCGCCACTACGCCCGATGAGGCGGCGCGGATCGTTCCCGGGGCGCGCGGCCGCCATTGCCGTGCGCGGCCGCGGCCGTATTCCCGAAGTGTGGGTCCGCGAGGGCCGCCACGACTCCGACGACCGCGAGCGCCCCATGACGCCGTACGGGAAGACCGCCCAGACCGCGATCGCCGCCGTGAGCCGGCTGGCGGAAACGCACGCCCCGGACAAGCCGGTGAAGTTGAATTCGGCCGACATCGCGGGGAACCGGCGCCTGCCGCAGCCGGTGGTCGCCAAGGTGCTCACGGTGCTGTCGCAGGCCGGCATCGTGAACGGTTCGCCCGGCCCCGGCGGCGGCTACTGGCTCGCGCGCCCGCCGGAGGGGATCACGCTCTTCGACGTCGTCGCGCTCTTCGATCGCGTCGACGACAACGTGAGCTGCCCGTTCGGCCCCGACTACTGCGGCACCGGCCCCCACTGCCCGCTCCACTTCGACATGCTGCGCGTCCGCGAATTCCTGACCTCGTTCCTGAAGACGACGACCTTCGCCCGCTTCGCCGGCTGGCCTCCGCCCGCGCCGGTTCCGGCGAAGCGATCGCTCAAGGTCCTCCCGCACCCGTGATCTTCTCCCTCGGCGCGGGACGGGTTGGTCGGCGACGCGCGGTCCGAATCCATATCGTGAATCCGGGGATCCGATCCGCGCACCGCAGGGCAATGCCGTGGCCGCCATTCGATTGTTCGCGACGATGGGATGGCTGCTGGCGTTCGCGGCCGGCGCGGACGCGCACGCGATCGACGTTCAGGTGCGGATCGAAGAGGCGGGCGTCGTCGTCGAAGCCTATTACGACGACGACGCGCCGGCGATCGAGGCGAAGGCGATCATCTTCGACGAGGACGGCCGCGCCGTGGCCGAGGGGCGGACGAATTCCCAGGGCGTCTGGCGGCCGGGTCGGCTGCCGCCGGGCCGGTATCGGGTGACGGTCGACGCGGGCGACGGCCACTTGGCGAAACGGCGGTTCACCGTGCCGGCCGCGACGGACGACGCGGCGATCGTCTCGGACGGCCCCACGAGGGCCGAGACGACCGGCGCGCGGCGCTGGCTGTTGACGGCCTTCGGGCTGGCCGCGATCGCGGCCGGGACGATGGCCCTTCGATACTTCTCGCGCCGCCGATCGGCGACGCGAGCGTAGACCCATTCGTTCGATCACCCCACGAACACGCCGCCGGCGAAGCCGACGAAGCTGTCGAAGTCGAGCGCCGCGGGCGGGGTGCCGGCGGGGGCGATGTTCTTGCCCAGGTACGCCGTCACGCGCGAGCCGGCCTTCGAACCGGCGCCCACCACGAGGTCGGCGCGGTTGTCGCCGTCGAGGTCCTTCACGGCCATGCGGATGCCGCCGCGGCTGTTCGAGTCGCCGCCGAAGAAGTTCGCCAGGTTCACGTACTGATTGCTCAGCAGGTTCTTGCCGTCGAAGGCGAGGACGCGCGGTCCGCCGCCGGGGCCGCCGCCGGCGATGAGGTCGGCGAGGCCGTCGCCGTTGAGGTCGCCGACGGTGACGAAGATGCCGTTGCGGAGCGTCTGCTCGAAGGCGAAGAAATCGCCGAAGAGGCGTTGCGGACTCGTGGCGAGGGTGGTGCCGTCGAAGCCGGCGACGCGCGGCCCGCCGCCGAAGCCGGCGACGACGATGAGGTCGCCGACGCCGTCGCCGTCGAGGTCGCCGATGGCGGGGCGGGCGCCGCCGCGGAAGTTGGGGTCGTCGATGCCGAAGAAGCTGACGAACCGGCCGAAGCCGGCGCCGGAGTACATGTCGACGCGGGGTCCGCCGCCTTCGTCGGGGGTGATGGCGATGTCGGGGACGCCGTCGCCGTTGACGTCGCCGGCGGCGACGTAGACGCCGCCGGTGAAGGTGGCTTCGAAGGGATCGACCTGGAAGAGGAGGCCGGCGGTCTTGCCGTCCTGGACGAGGACGCGGGTGGCGCGTCCGGGTCCGGTGCCGGAGACGATGTCGGCGACGCCGTCGCCGTTGAAGTCGGCGGCGGCGGTGCGGATGCCGCCGGTGAAGCCGGGGAAGGGGGCGAAGGTGAGCCGCAGCGATCCGTCGGGGTTGAAGATCGAGAGCGTGGAGCCGCCGACGTCGGAGCCGACGGTGAACTGCGGGAAGCCGACGAGGAGTTCGGCGGCGCCGATCGAGATGGAATAGTTGGTGGGCGGCGCGAGGTCGCCGGTGTTGGCGAGGGCGCTGACGGCGAAATTCGCGGTGCCGCCGCCGGAGGGCGTGCCGGAGATTGTTCCGTTGGCGGCGAGGGTCAGCCCGGCGGGCAGCGCGCCGCCGGCGAGGCTGAAGGTGAACGTGGTGCCGGCGGGCAGGCCGGCGAGGCTGGCGGTGATCGTCTGGTTGTAGGGCGCGCCGTTGTTGGCGTTCGGCAGGGTGGCCGGGGCGAGTTTGAGGAGTTGGGGTTCGACGGCGCCGATGTCGGGGAAGAAGGTGGGATCGGCGGGGCGCGGGAAGCCGCGTTGGTCGGTGGCGGTCATGAACGCCTTGGAGCCGCCGCCGAGCGCGGGGCCGTCCGGGTTGATGGCGTGGGTGAGCGTCGGTCCGCCGTTGTTGGCGAGCGTGGTGTTGAGGACGTCGGCGACGGCGACGCCGACGACGTTGCCGTTCGTTCCGTTCGTCAGTCCGCCGCTCGTGCCGGCGTCGCCGATGACGTTGTTATTGGCGGTCTCGATAGTGTCGGTGCCGCTAAAGACATTGACATCGTCGGCAATCGACCCGGTTCCGCGGAAGTTTCCGGCCACGATGGAATTGTTCAATGTGTCCATACCGGTGAACAGAAGATATCCGCCACCGGCGCCGACCGCGTTGTTATCGAAATCGGCCCGATTGCCGGTGATCGTCGCGTGGGTCAGGGTCACGGTTCCTTTGTTGTTGAAGACGCCTCCCCCGCTTCCGTTCACGGTGTTGCCCGAAATCGTACTGTTGATGATCTGAACGGTGCCGCGGAAATTGTTGACTCCGCCGCCCACTTGATTGGCCGTATTGCCGGAGATCGTGCAGCCGACGATCGTCAGCACCCCCTGGTTGTTCTCGACACCGCCGCCGTTGCTCGCCCCGGCAACCGTCGCAGCATTGGCGGTGATCGTGCAATTCGTGAGCGTCAGTGTGCCCGAATTCCTGGCCCCGCCGCCGTTGAGGGCGAAGCCGCGGGTCAGCGTGAGGTTCGAGATGGACGACGTGACGCCCGCGGCGTTGTCGAAAATCTCGAACGCATTCGCCCCGTCGATCGCGAGGAGGTTGGCCCCCGGCCCGTTGATGCTCACGCCGTCCGTGAGGTCCGGCAAGTTGTTCGCGAGAAGGATTTTGGCCGACCCGCCGGCGGTCAGGCTCGCCGCGAACGTGATCGTGTCGGTGCCGGGGCGGGCGTTGGCAAGCAGGATCGCTTCGCGGAGCGTGAACTGGCCGGCGCCGACGCTGCCGTCGTCGGCGTCGCCGGCGTTGTCGACGACGAGATTGGCGGGATATTGCAGCTCGAACGCGCCGATGTCGACGGCGCCGCCGGAC
>CAYVRB010000198.1:0-2140 GCA_964453375.1 uncultured Alcaligenaceae bacterium | reverse complement strand
TTGGGGGTTCTTGGCCCCCCCCCCCGGCGGGGGGGCCCCGGGCGCCCCGGCCGGGGGGGCCCCCCCCCCCGCCGCGCTGGTCCGTCGTCTGGCCGCTGCCGGCGCCGGCGTTCACGGCCGGGCTGCCGGCGAGCAGGGCGTGCGTCTGGGTCGGTCCGCCGTTGTTGGCGAGCGGCTGGAGGCCGGCCGTCACGCCGACGCGGTTGCCGTTCGTGCCGTTCGTGAATCCACCCGCGGTGCCGGCGTCGCCGATCAGGTTGTTCTTGCTGTTCGCCAAGTCGATCTTGCCGGTCGTCCCCAGGTCGGTGATGTCCGACGCGACGTCGGCCCCGACCGCGCCGCGAACGTTGCCGGCGACGATGGTGTTGGTCAAGACGATCGTGCCCGCGGCGAGGTTGGTCAAGCCGCCCGCCTGAGTATCGCCGCTGCCGTCGGAGTCGGAGCGATTGTTCGTGATCGTGACGTTCGCGAGCGTCATCGTTCCGGAGTTCACGACGCCGCCGCCGTTCTTAGTGACACTGTTGCCCGAGACGGTCGAATTGACGACGGTCATCGTGCCCTGGAAATTCGAGAGGCCGCCATCGAAGTTCCCCGTGTTGCCTGAAATGGTGCTGCCGGTAATGGTGGCTGTGCCGAGGTTGTTGCGGATGCCAGGCGCGAAGCCCGAATTGCCGGAAATGGTCGAGTTCACGACGGTCAACTTGGCCGTCGCGCCGTTGTTGACGAGGCCGGCGCCGTTGGCGGCGGTACCGTCGGAAACCGTCACGCCGGTGAGCGTGGCTTCGGCGGCATTGAAGAGCGCGCCGCCTTGCGAGGTCGCCTTGTTCGCGGTGAAGGTGCTGCCGGTGACGGCGAGGGTGCCTTCCTGAGTATGGATGGCCCCGCCGTTCTGGTTCGTCGAATTGGACGAGAACGTGCCGCCGGTCACGGTCAGCGTGCCGTTGCGGTGGAAGATCGCCCCTCCGCCGCCTGCGCCGCCCGTCGCCGTATTGCCGGTGAAGGTGCTGTTCGTGATCGTCGCGGCGATACTCGTGAAGATCGCGCCGCGGCTCGCGCCGGCGTTGTTGGTGAAGGAGCTGTTGGAGACAACGAGCGCGCCGCCGGAACTGAGGATCGCGGCGGCCGAGTTGTCGTGCTGGTTGCCGGAGAATGTGCTGCCGGTGACGGTCAGCGTGCCACTCGAATTGAAGATGGCGCCGGACACCGTGTTGTTCGAGATCGTGGCATTCGCGAGCGTCAGATTTTCGGTGAGGCGGATCGCGCCGCCGAGGGTCGAAGCCGAGCGGCCCTTCGTGAGCGTCAGCCCGGAGATCGCCATGTCGATGAGGGCGGAGGTGCCGTCGTCGATGTTGAAGATGCGGAACTGGTCGTTACCGCTGATGGTCAGGTTCGCGGCGCCGGGGCCGGTGATGGAGGTGTTCGTGTCGGTGATGGTCGGCAGGTCGGCGGCGAGCGTGATGGTGCCGAGGCCGGCCGCGAAGGTGATCGCGTCCGCGCCCGGATTGCCGGAGAGGCGGATCGCCTCGCGCAGCGTGAGCTGGCCGGCGGCGAAGTTGCCGTCGTCGGCGTCGCCCGTGTTGTTCACGACGAGTGAAACCGGCGTCGTTTGCGATTCGTAGGCGCCGATGTCGATGGTGCCGCCGACACGGACGAACGGGGCGCCGCGCCCGTCGTTGGTCAGCCCCGCGGCGGCGGCGTTGCTGCCAGCGTTGATCGCGGGGCTGCCGGCTTGCAGCGCGATCGTCCTCGACGTGCCGCCGTAGATGTTCAGGCCGCGGGCGTCGAACATCGGGTTCACGTCCTGCTTGTCGGACGCGACGAGGCCGGTCGTCATGCCGGTGTTGCCGACGAGGTTGTTGCCGCTGGTGGCGACGGCGCCGCGAACGTCCGGCCCGTTGTCGGCGGTGTTGAGGGCGACGATCGTGTTGCGCATGACGAGCGTGCCGTCGCCGTCGGGGCCGGCGTAGTTGTAGATGCCGCCACCGAGTCCTTTGCCGTCGGCGCCGGCGTCGATGCCGCCGAAGGCGCCGGCGCCGCCGAGGCCCTTCGTCGCGGTGTTGCCAGTGATGGTGTTGTTGATGAGCGTGAGCGTGCCCACGACGTTGTAGATGGCGCCGCCGATGCCCGCACCGCCGCCGCC
>CAYVRB010000197.1:0-11759 GCA_964453375.1 uncultured Alcaligenaceae bacterium | reverse complement strand
TCAAGGGGGAGGGAATAAGAGTCTACTCGATTCTCTCGACGTCGATTCAAATCCCGGTCACGCGGCGGTAGAGCGCGTGGTAGGCGTCGATCGTGCGCTCCTGGCGGTAGCGGTCGAGCGCCCGGGCGCGGGCGGCGTCGCCGAGCCTGCGAGCGAGCGCCGGATCGCCCAGGATGCGGCGCAGCGCGTCGCCGCACGCCCGCCAATCGCCGCGGGGCACGAGCAGGCCTTCGCGCTCGTGCCGCACGATCTCCGGGTTTCCGCCGACATCCGTCACGACGGCGGGCAACGCCGTGGCCATCGCTTCGAGCAGCGTCAGCGATGCGGCCTCGCTCACGCTCGTCAGGGCGAAGGCGTCGGCGGCCTTCAACAGTTCCGGCACGTCCTTGCGGATGCCGAGGAACTTCACGCGGTCGGCGACGCCCAGCGATCCCGCGAGCGCCTCCAGCTCGCCGCGGAGCGGCCCATCGCCGGCCATCAGCAGATCGGCGTCGGGCGCGTCGGCCGCCATCGCGGCGAAACCCCGCAGCAGCATCGGCTGGTCCTTCACGGGGTGGTGCCGCGCCACGTGCACCACATGACGCCGTTGCGGGTCGAAGCCGAGCGTCCGTTTCCGTTCGGCCCGGTCCGTCGGCGGTCCGTAGCGCTCGACGGCGATGCCGTTCTCGATCACCTCGATCCGTCGGCCGGCGAAGCCGTCGATGTCCCGCAGGGCGTTCGCAGCGAAGCGGCAGCAGGCGTTCACGGCGTCGGCGGCGTGGTCCAGCGCGAGGCGGTTGATCGCGCGGCGCTTCGGCGAAACGGTGTCCGGGTAGTGGCGGCCGTGCTCCGTGAGGATCAGTTTGGGCCGGGGGACCGCCAGCGGCTTGGCCAGGGCCGCGTAGAAGAACGGAGTGTACTGGTGCGCGTGCAGGACATCAATGCCACGTCGGCCGGCCTCGCGCGCGAGGCGCCAGGAGACCTTGACATCGCGGCCGGGGCGGCGGTGGAAGCAGACGAGGTCGCCGCCGGCGGCGCGAAACTCCTCGCCGAGCGGGCCGACGGAATCGAGGCAGAAAATCGTCGGCGCGAGGCGGTCGCCGAGCCGGCGGATCGTCTCCTTCACCAGCACCTCGGCGCCGGCGACCTGCATGGCGTGCAGGACGAACCCGACGCGAATCGGCCGCCGCTGCGGATCGGAGGGGGGCGTCACGGCGTCAGCGGCCCCCGGCGAAGTGCGGCGGCGCCACGCTCACGCGCACCGGCGGCGCGGCCGGCGCCCACCGCGCCCCCGGCATCGGGGCGGCGTTCAACGTGTCGGTCGCGTTCAACAGCGCCCAGACCTGCGCGCCGAGGAAGAACAGCAAATACGACACTTCGAACACCTCGAGCGACAGCGCGATCGCTCCGATGCAGAAGGAGATGAGCGAACAGGTGATGCCGCCGAGCATGGCGCGGGCGCGGCGGGACTCGAAGTCGGTGCGGTGCCAGAGCCGCGCCGAGGCGCGGAAGATGCACCAGAACGTCGCCGCGATCATGCCGAGGTACACGATGACGGCGCACAACCCGCTGTCGGCGGCGATCTGGAAATACTGCGAGTGGATCGTGCGGCCTTCCATGTCCGCCCCGCGGTGGAACATCTCCGCGTTCGAGTTCCGCACTCCCACGCCGAAGATCGGATACTCCATCGCGATGTCGATCGCGATGCTCCAGCTCAGGAGCCGGCTTTGATAGCTGTGGTCCATTTCGCGCTGTTCGACGCTGAAGAAGCGATCCTGGATTTCCTTCCCCGCCATGAGCGGCAGCATCGCGCCGATGGCGAGGTAGACGCAGATCAGGAACTTCTTCTTTTGCGAAAAGACCATCAGCACCGGCGCCGCCATCGCCATCGACACCATCGCCCCGCGGCTGTAGGTGCTGAGCACGGCGTGCATGATGACGGGAATGATGAGCAGGAACAACCAGCGATACCAGCGCTCCGTGAACTCCCACGCGAAGTAGCACAGCGGTACGCCAAGGCAGAGCATCAGCGCGGCGCCGTTGTTGTCCAGGCCGGCGAACCCCTTCTTGGCCAGGATCAGCTTGCCGGTACTCAGGTAAATGTGGTTCATCTCGATGGAGATGTAGCCGATGGCGATGATGATGAGCATGTACAGGCCCCAGATCTGCGTCGGCGTGCGGACGACGCGCGAGGCCAGGTAGTACATGCCGAAGATCTTCAGGTATTCGCCGTACCAAAGTTCGCCGAGATCGGGGTTCTTGGCACAGAGGTGGCTCATCGTCACCCAGAAGGCGAAGAGCATCATCATCCAGTGGGCGACGGTGAACTTCGGCCGGTAGCGCATCAGCGAGCTTTCGCGGCGACCGTAGGAGAGGATGCCGGCGGACCAGAGCAGGTAGCCGCCGATGGCGGCGCTGGCGACGAGGAACGACCAGGGCAGCCGCACCGGCATGTTCATCAACTGCCATTCCCACAGGTATTGCGGGCGCAGGATGGCGAAGAGGTAGTACAGCGCCACGCCCGCGTACGGCGTCCACCACAGCGACGCGAACGAGCAAAACGCCGTCAGGAAGATCAGGAAGAGATACTGTTTCATGGCGTTGGAAACCGCGTTTGCTTCTTGGTCGTCCGCGAGCGTCGAGGCGTCAGCCCGACGTGGCCGCGGCACGGTGCCACGTCGGGCTTCGGCGAACGGAAAATGATTGTTTACCCTCGGTAGGACGGACTTCTAGTCCGTCCATACCAACCCGGACGGACTAGAAGTCCGTCCTACCGAGGGTCAATCTCTCCCTGCCGATCGCCTTACGCCTCGACGCTCGCCGGTTCGCGAATCGCTCCCATTCCCGCCAGCGCCGTGCGGGCCGCGGAGTCCCACGTGTGGTGCTCCGTCACCCACGCGCGGGCGGCGCGGCCGAGGCGCTCCCGTTCCGTCCGATCACGCCAGAGACTCACAAGCCGCTCCGCCCACTCGGCGGAGCTTCGCAAGACCGGGAACGGCGGAGCCCCTTTCAACCCGTTGAGCGCCTTCGGGCTGGCGAGGATCGGCATCCCGAGCGCGGCCGCCTCCAGCAGCTTGTTCTTGATCCCGCCGCCGCTCACGAAGGGTAGCACGGCCACGGCGTGCCCGCGCACCGCGGCGCGAAGATCGGGCAGGTCCGCCCCCAATTCGATCCCGTCCTGCCCCGCGAGGCAGCGGATCGCGGGCGTCGGCTGGAAGCCGTAGAGCTGGAACTTCGCCCCCGGCACGGCGGAACGGACCAACGGCCAGACGCGCTTCGCGAACCATTCGACGGCCTGGATGTTCGGCCCGAAATCGAGCCGACCCCAGAAGACGCACGAGTTGGGCGATTGCTCCTCGCCGCCCGGCGCGAACAGCTCGGCGTCGACGCCGTTCGGCAGCACGTCCACCTTCCGAATGCCGGCGAACCAGCGGAAGGCGCGGGCGTCGGCGTTCGACACCACCCAGACCCGATCGAGGAGCTTGCGGTACGCCCGTTGGTACAGGCCCTTGACGATCGCCGGCTTGATCTCGCCCCACGTCGATTTCTTCAACGGCCGCACCTGCGAGAGATGGTGCCAAACCCACTCGTCGGCGGCGTACCAGATTTTCTTCGTGTCCACCGGCAGGGCACCCAGATAGGGCAGCACATTCAACCCGGAGACGACGACGGCGTCGGCGCGGAAGTCGACCGCCGCCGCCGCGACCCAGCGGACGCGGGCCGGATCGACGCCCCAATAGTTGCGGAACTTCTCCTGCGATTTCGAGAGCGATATCGGATGCTCGGCCTGCGTCGGGATCGCCGGCACGCGTTCGTCGAAGCAGTATTCGGCCTCGAAGCTCCCGCCGGCGACGGCCTCCGGCGGCACCGGCGCCATCGCCGCGAGCGCGACCGCTTCCCCGCGCGCCGCCAGGGCGCGCATCAGGTGGAACGTGTGGACGTCGTGCCCGCTCGCGCGGGGCCACGCCATCCGCTCTTTGACGAACAACCACCGCAACGGTCGGCCTCCCTTATCGAATCACCTTGCTCGGATCGTCCACTTGCAGTTTCGCCATCGGCGGCGGGGTGACGGACAGTTCCGTCGCCGGGCGCGCCGCATCCATCGCGCGTAGGCGCAGCGTCGCGGCCGCGCCGAGCGCGCCGCCGACCGCGGCGTAGATCACGTCCGACGGACTCGCCACGCGCTCGGGGACGAACAGTTGCCCGGCTTCCAGCAGGAGCGCGAGGCCGGCCGCGAGCGCCGCGCCGACGAGGACGCGCTGCCGGCGATTCGCCCGCGCCGCCGGGCCAAGCGCCGCCACGATCGCGCCGTAGGGCAACGCGAGGATCGTCTTCGAGAGCGCTTCCTCCAGGCCGCCGAGGTAGTTCTTCTCCTGCGCCTGGGCGAAGGGGAGCCAGTTCAAGTCGGCGAAGCGGGCGCCGCCGATCGATCCGTCGAATTCGAAGGGGAGCCACGCGGCGATGGCGAGCCAGAGGAGCCAGGCTTGCCCGAGGATGAGGGCGGCTTCGATGTCGAGGCCGCCGCCGGTCGCGTTCACGCCCATGCCGGTGGCGACGAGCCAGCCCAGTAGGACGGCGACGCCGCCGATCAGCACGTCCGTCACGCTCGGCGAGCGGGAGAGGACCGGGAATTGGCCGGCTTCGAGGATGGCGGCGAACGCGAGGCCGAGGCCGAAGACGCGCAGCGCGGCGCGGGCGACGGGCATCCAGGCGGGCAGGCCCTCGAGTCGCACCGGCCGGGCGAACGGCGCGAACGCCAACACGAGGCCGACGCACAGGTACAGCCCGGCGAGTTCGAGCCAGACCTGCCCCTTGCGCCACGTGGGCACGTCGGAGCGGCCGTGGAGTTCGGCGAAGAGGCCGGTGGTGGCCGTGCCGTCCTTGAGCTTGCGGACCCAGTCGGCCGGGCTGGCGGAGATATCCAGCGGAAGCCACTGCGCGAGGGCGACGGCGAGCGCGAGGACCGCGAGTCCGCCGACGGCGGGACCGGCCTCCGAGTGCGGGCCGAACCGCGCGCGGAGTTGGTTCACCATCCGTTGGCCGGCGAACAGGAACACGAGCAGTCCCACGGCGGCGCCGAGCGATTGCGCGAGGATATCCGACCCGGAGCAGGTGCGGTTCGGGAAGTAGAGCTGTGAGAATTCGACGGCGGCGGCGAAGAGCGTGCAGAGCGGCCAGACGGCGAGACCGACCGTGACGCGGCGCGCGGCGGACGGGTCGCGATCGAGCAGGCGCCACGCCGCGAGCGCGAAGCCGAGCGGCAGGCCGAGTGCGAAGTTCGCGAGGAAATCCGAGCGCGATTGGATGCCGGTGCGATGTTCGAGCACCCAGCGGAAGCCGTGGACGGCGTCGTCGAACGGCCGCCAGCGGTACTTGAACGGTACGAGGCTGCCGTACACGACGAAGATCGCGACGCCGAGCGCGAGCCAGGCGAACGCGCGCGGGGGCAGCACCTTCGCCGCGGTCGGGCGCACCCACGGGAATTCGCGCGCCAGCCGTTCGGTGTTCACGGCACCGCCCCCGGCTTGGGCTTCGGCGCCAGGTCCGGGTCGTCTTTCGCCTCGCGTTCCGGCACCACCCAGTGCGCCGCCGCCGTCGCCGTCGCTTCCTTCAGCACTTCGTCCCGCTCCGGCGGCGGCGGAATCACGAACAGCCAGTCGATGATCTTCAGCGTGAACCAGAGGAATCCGAGCGCCAGCGGCATCATCAACCAGCCGGCGAGATCGTGGACGATCTTGTCGCCCAGCCATTTCCACGCGTTGTCCTGGTTGTCCGCGGCGATGTACACGAGCGCGGTAATCGTGATGCGCAGGATGTTCGAGAGGATCGCGATCGGGATGGCGGCGGCGAAGACGAAGAGCCGGTCCCAGATGGGGCGGTTGCGCATGAGCAGGGCGAAGGCGGCCCCCATGGCGACGAACGTGAGCACCATGCTCAGGCCGGAGCAGGCCCATTCGACGCCGAGGCGGACGTCCCCGATGGTGATGACGGTGCCGCCGGGGCCGGAGACGTACGACGGGTAGCCCATCGTTTGCAGGAGGAAGTTGCTGGCGTCGGTGGCGATCTGACGGAGCTTGAAGGTGAAGAGGATTTCGATCCGGTCGGGCAGCTTCACCATGAAGAGGAGGAAGGCGAGTCCGGGCCACGCCCAGCGCAGGCCGGGGCGGCCGAGCGCGATCAGCACGACGCCGACGAGCGCGAGGATCAGGCCGATCCCCTGGCCGAACTCCTTGGCGATGTTGAAGGTGCCGGCGGCGACGGAGATCGCGACGCCGAGCGCGAGCGGGATCAATCCGCGCGCGTCGGGCCATTCGATGAGCGGCGGCAGCTTCGCGCGGCGCGAGTAGAGGATGTACGCGGCGACAAACGGCACGAGGAAGCCATGGGAGTAGTCGGCCTGCGTGGTCCAGACGCGCACCATGTCGGCGATCGCGCCGTGGAACGCGAACGCCGTGCCGACGAGCAGGGCCGCGACGATGCGGCGCCAGGCCGGCGAGCGAACGAGTTCGACGAGCGGTTGCGGTTCCACGGGAGAGCGTCTCGGCGCGCGGGAATTCGGCGTTTCCAGAGTCTACAGTAGCGGTTCGCTTCCGCGCGGTCCGCCGGGCGGCAGGGAATCGGCCGGCCCGATTCGCACGCGGGGCGAAGATTGCGCCCCGCGCGAAACCACTCCGCCGATCCGCGCAAGCATAGGATGGAACCGAGGGACGTGCGCGGGATCGTGCCAAAGCGCTTTGCGGCGCGGCCGGAGCGCTCCTATAGTTCGTCGTACCGCTTGCGAGGTCGCCTTGGATCCTTCCGCGTTGGCCCGGTTCGCCACGAGTTGCGGCGCGTTCGCCCCGCTCTCGATCGCCATCGAATACCACGACGGCGTCGTCGCGGCGACCGGCACCCTCGCGCAGCCCTTCGCGCTCGTCGGCCGCGACCCCGCCTGCGACATCGCGCTCGACGCCCTCGACCTCCCGCCGCAAGCGGCGTTCCTCCAGGTCGTCGGCGGGCAAGTCTTCGTCGGCGACCTCGGCGGCGCCGGCGGTCTCCGCTGGCACCACGGACGCCACCCCTACGGCTGGATGTTCCCGAACGAGCCGATCCAGATCGGCCCCTTCGCCCTGCGCCTGCTCCAGCCGGTGTCGCCGCATCCCGCGCCGTTCGGCCCGACGTTCCATCCGCTCGTGCCCGGCCCGGACATGCCGCTCGGCCTGCCGCCGGTCGAAATCGCCTTCGTCACCGGCCAGGCCGATCGCGACCGCTGGTCCGTCAATCGCGTACTCACGTTCCTCGGCTCCGCGCCCGAGTGCAAGATCCACCTCGCCGGCGACGACATCGCGCCGCGCCACTGCTACCTGCTCCAGACGCCCGATGGCCTCTGGGTCGTCGATCTCGCCGGCCGGCCCGGACTCCGCGTCAACGGCCAGGCGACGCGCTTCGCCCGCCTCGGCGAAGGGGACGAGCTGCAGGTCGGACGGTTCGTGATGAGCATCACGTACCCGTTCCCCAGCGAGGACGACGGCCTGATTTCGTTCGACGACGTGCCCCGCCCCGCGCCGAAGATCGCGGAGCAGCAGAGTTCGACGCATTCGGCGCACCGCCCGCTGACGCCGCCGGCGCGCCGGCCGCCGCGCACCGATTTCGACGTGGACGTGCCGCCGCCGGCGCTGGACGAACCGGCCCCCGCCGACTGGAGCGTCGAGGACGACACCGATCAGATCCACCGTCCCGGCCCGCGCCCGCTCTCGGCCGAGGAGTTCGCGCTGCTCGTCCCCGTGGACGAACGCGGCGTCGCCGACTCCGGCAACGTGGCCGAACTCTCGAACGAACCGTTACCGAGTTAACCGCGCGAGCGCCTCGCGGTACTTCGCGGCGGTCTTCGCCACCACGTCGTCGGGCAGCGCCGGCGGCGGACTGGCCTTGTCCCAGCCGGTCGTCTCCAGCCAGTCCCGCAGGAACTGCTTGTCGAACGACGGAGGCGACCCGCCGGGCCGGTACGACTCCTTCGGCCAATACCGGGAACTATCCGGCGTCAGCACCTCGTCGATCACGATGATCTCCCCGTCCGGCAGCCGGCCGAACTCGAACTTCGTATCCGCGAGGATGATCCCCTTCCCCTCGGCGTGCGCCGCCGCCGTGCGATAGATCGCCAGCGTGCGCGCCTTCAGGTCCTCCGCCGTCGCGCGGCCGACGATCGCGACCATCCGCTCGAAGTCGATGTTCTCGTCGTGGCCTTCGTCCGCCTTCGTCGCCGGCGTGAAGATCGGTTCGGGAAGCCGATCCGCCTCCCGCAATCCCTTCGGCAGGGGAATCCCGCAGACCGTGCCGTGCTGGCGGTATTCCTTCCAGCCCGAACCGGCGAGGTAACCGCGGGCGACGCACTCGATCGGGATGACCTTCGTCTTCCGCACGTGCATCGTCCGGCCCCGCAGTTCGTCCCGATGGAATGCTTCGGGGAGCGCCGCGAGGTCGTCGCCGAGGAAGTGATTCGGCACCTTCAGGAGGTCGAACCAGAACTTCGTCATGGCGGTGAGGAGCGTTCCCTTGCCGGGGATGCCGGTCGGCATGACCCAGTCGAAGGCGCTGATGCGATCGGTGGCGACGATGGCGAGCGTGTCGCCGAGGTCGTAGACGTCGCGCACCTTGCCCTGGCGCTTCGGGTAGCCGACGATGGAGGATTGCAGCATTGAGGGTCCTACTTATTCACCGCGGAGAACGCGGAGGACGCGGAGAGAAAACCGGAAAAGAGTTTAGAAAACATTCTCAATCTCTTCTCTCTGCGATCTCCGCGTCCTCCGGGGTGGAAATCCTTCAAACCTGTTCCGATTGACAGATTTTACCAACCCTGACATAACGGCGACGAAGATGGGCAATCTTTGGCAGGGGCGCGCATGCCGACGTGGGGGCGGTGGATACTCGGCGGACTCGTCGCGCTCGTCGCCCTCGGCGCGCCGGCGGCGTACTATCGCTCGAATTACACGAATTTCAAGCGATTCCGCGTGGTCACGCCCGGCAAGTTCTACCGCAGCGGGCAGTTCACCGCCGGGGGCCTGCGCGCCATCGTGCGCGAGGCGGGCATCCGATCGGTCATCAATTTGCAGGAGGAGAACGCCGATCCGTTCATGCCCGAGGAGTGGCTGGCGAGGCCGGCGGTGCGCGAGAGCGAACTCTGCCGCGAGCTGGGGGTGAACTACTTCGCGCTCTTCGGCGGCGAGGTGGTGCCGCCGCACGAGGCCGCGAAGGGGAAGCGCCCCGGCGTGATCGACGAGTACCTCCGCATCCTGGACGATCCGAGCAACTACCCGGTGCTGCTGCACTGCAAGGCCGGGCTGCACCGCACGGGCCTCATGACCGCGATCTACCGGATGGAATACGAGCAAGTCGCCCCCGGCCGCGCGATGGACGAACTGCGCGCCAACGGCTTCGGCACCTTCGCCGCCACCACCGCGAACGTCTACGTCGCGCAGTACATCGACCGCTATCAACGCGGCCGTCGTGCCGGGAGGACGCCCTGATGCGCGCCCTCGACCGGATGCTCGTGCTCGCCTTCTTCCGCTCCTACGCCATCGTGTTCGCGAGCCTCATCGGCCTCTACGTCGTCATCGACCTCTTCTCGAACCTCGACGACTTCGCCGGCCGCGGCTCCTTCGCCGCCATGGCGCGCCACCTCGCGCGCTACTACGGCCCGCAGGTCGTCATCATCTTCGACCGCCTCTGCGAATCGATCGCGCTGCTCGCCGCCGTGTTCACCGTCGCCTGGGCGCAGCGCAACAACGAAATCCTGCCGCAGCTCTCCGCCGGCGTCAGCACGCACCGGATCATCCGCCCCGTGCTGTTCGCCTCGCTCGTCGTCCTCGCGCTCGGCCCGCTCGGGCAGGAGCTGCTGATCCCGAAGCTGTCGGACGAACTGCAGGTGCCGCGGGACGATCCGAACCAGGAGCGCCCGATCGAACTGCGCGGCGCCTACGATTCCACCGGCCTGCACGTCGAAGGCGTCAGCGGCTACCGCAAGGACCTGCGCGTGCGCGGGTTCTTCGTCAACTTCTCGGAGTCGTCCGGCGCCGCGGTGTCGGACATCCAGGCCGAGGAGGCGGTCTACCTGCCGGCGACGGAGGAGCGCCCGGCCGGCTGGGTGCTGTTCAACGCCAAGCCGGAGGCGGTGCCGGATCCGCTGCCGCCGAACCTGACGGCGCTCGGCCCGCGCCGCTACTTCCTCACGACGCGCGAAGTGGATTTCGACGCGCTGACGCGCGGCTCGAAGTGGTACAGCTACGCCTCGACGGCGAAGCTGCGGGACATCCTCGCGCGGCCCGACCCGCGCCGCATGGCGCCCGTCGCCGTCCTCTTCCACATGCGCCACACCCGCCCGCTCGTCGGCTTCCTCATGGTCGTCATCGGCCTTTCGATCATCCTGCGCGACCACAACCGCCACGTGCTCGTCAGCGCCGGGATGTGCCTCGTGATGGGCGCCCTGCTGCACGCCGCCGTCTACGGCTGCAAGTACCTCGGCGACCACGACCTCGTCTCCGCCCCCCTCGCCGCGTGGCTCCCCGCCATCCTCTTCGGCGGCTACGCCCTCGCCAGCTACGACGCGATCCAGACCTGAAATCTGTTCGTCACTTCCCGGCCTTCGCGTCGGCCGGTTCGTCGTAGTCCTTCAGCTTCCGATACCAGATGTTGCGATAGCGCACCGGGTTGCCGTGGTCTTGCAGGTTGAGGCCGTAGGGGCCGATCTTGCCGGGGAACTCGACGGCGTGGTGGATGAGCACGCCGTTGTGGAGGACGGTGAGCCGCGCGGGGCGGACGACCTTGCCCTCGGCGTCGAGCTTCGGCAGGTGGGCGACGATGTCGAAGACCTGCCATTCGCCGGGCTTGCGCGAGGCGTTGACGAGCGGCGGGAACTTGCCGTAGAGGCCGCCGGCCTGGCCGTCCGGGTAGGTGTCGTTCTCGAAGGAATCGAGGACCTGGATTTCGCCGAAGCCGCCGAGGTAGAGGCCGCTGTTGCCGCGGCCCTGGCCCTTGCCCTTCACTTCGGCCGGCGTGGCCCATTCGATGTGGATCTGCGCGTCGCCGAGCGTGCGCTCGCGCGTCTCGATGCCGCCGGTGCGCGGCACGATCTCGAAGTAACCCTTCTCGATCTTCCACTTCGGGGCGTCGTCGTCCTTCTTCTTGCCGGACGCTCGCCATTTGGCGAAGTCAGTGCCGTCGAAGAGCACGACGGCATCGGCCGGCGGCCGGCCCGGCGCGGCCGGCGTGCTCGCGGTGCCCGGCTCCACGACCGGCGGGCGCGGGCGGGCGTTGTCGTTCGGCTTGTACTTCGGCTTCTCTTGTGCGAGCGCAAACCATCCGAGTCCGAAGATCAGCAACACGGACGCGGCGCGGCGGTTCATCGGACGATCCTTCGGGGGGGGGGAAGTGTTCGCATTGTGCGGGGAAACCCCCACCGGGCCAACGGAAAACCGGAGCAGGCTTGACCTTGGCGAGAAAAAGGGGACACCAACGAGAACCCGGGGAGCCGACGTTCCCGGCTCGCCGCAATCGCCCCCCGAGCGCCGGGCGGAGCCTCCGCCGACGGCCCCCACGCCGGACGCCGCACCTAACGGGACATCGCTTCGCGATGAGCCAGCCGCTTCGAATGGCCCGCGCGTGGGGAACGCAAGAGCATCGAGACCGGCCTGCGTTGCACAGGCCTGCCGCGACTGATAGTCCGCTGTCAGTCGCCGTGCGAGTCCGAATCCGTGTTGGGTGCCGTCGCCGGATGACTTCATCCTCGCGTCGGACACCGAGGCGAT
>CAYVRB010000196.1:0-11948 GCA_964453375.1 uncultured Alcaligenaceae bacterium | reverse complement strand
AAGGCGCACCCGAAGGACAACGGCGGCAAGGAGCTGATCGCCCGCGTCGTGCAGTACGCCAAGCGCGAGGAGTTCCGCCGGCGCGTCGTCTTCCTCGAAGACTACGAGATGAACGTGGCGCGCTACCTCGTGCAGGGCGTGGACGTCTGGCTGAACAACCCGCGCCGGCCGCTGGAGGCCAGCGGCACGAGCGGCATGAAGGTCGCCGTCAACGGCGGCCTGAACCTCAGCATCCTCGACGGCTGGTGGTGCGAAGGGTACGACGGCGAGAACGGCTGGGCGATCGGCTCCGGCGAGGAATACCCCGAGACGAACCTGGCGTACCAGGACGACGTCGAAAGCCGCGCCTTGTACGAACTCCTCGAAAAGGAAGTGCTGCCGATGTTCTGGCAGCGCGGGTCCGACGGCCTGCCGCGGCAGTGGATCCGGCGGATGAAGAAGTCGATCGCGACGCTCGTGCCGATGTTCAACACGAACCGGATGGTGGAGGAGTACGCCGAGACGTGCTACGTGCCGAGCCATCGCCGGCACGCGGTGCTCGCGGCCGACCACCTCAAGGACGCGCGGGAACTCTCGGCGTGGCGGCGGCAGGTCATGGCCGGCTGGCGCCAGGTGCGCGTCGACTCGGTCGACGCGCCGAACGGCGACACGCTCCGCGTCGGTACGAGCTTCCCCGTCAAGGTGAAGGTCCACCTCGGCGAGATCCGGCCCGGCGACGTGGAAGTGCAAATGTGCTACGGCCTGCTGGACGCGATGGGCGAGGTGCACGATCCGAAGCCGTTCGCGCTCTCGCCGAACGGCGTGGCCGAGGGGGGCTGGGCCACGTTCCACGGCACGGTGCCGTGCGCCGCGAGCGGCCAGTTCGGCTTCGGCGTCCGCGTGCTGCCGAAGCACCGGAACCTGAACCACTCCTTCGAGCCGGGCCTGGTGACGTGGGGGTGAGTCTGGCGAGCCGAGCGGCGTGAGCCCAATGCCACCAACTTAAACCGGCTCGAATTTGAACTTCTGGGCCGGTTTTCGGCCCTGAAAGGGCCGTTCCGTCAGCCCAGGCCGCAGGCCTGGGGCCGTGGCAACACACGGTTTTCGGCCCTGAAAGGGCCGCTCGTTACGGAATCGTGTGGCAGAATGAGCCGTCCTTTCAGGACGGAAATCCGGTGCGGGACGTACCCCAGGCCTGCGGCCTGGGCTGACGGAGTCGGCCTTTCAGGCCGAAAACCCAGAGAAATCCAGTACGCGAACTCGACGCTCCGCAGGTATCGAACTGGCAATAGTTGATGGGATTTGGCTCACGTCGCTCGGCGCTTCGTCTTCGGTGCTTGTCAGTTGCCCTTCGGGTTGTCCCAGTTCGGGCGGAACTCCTCGCCGCGGCCGCGCTCCTGGTTGTAGATCGCGGCCAGCACCTGGATCGCCCGGCACTTCGCCGCCAACGAGCCGGCCCAGTCGGATTGCTCGCGCTTTGCGGCGGCGTCGGCGGCGTGCTTGTCGTGCGTCGCCCAATCCACCTCGGGATGGTCCTTCAACACGTCCTTCAACTCGTTGTCTTTCTCGTCGAACCGGTCGAGGATGGTCGCGCCGAGTTCGAAGGGGTAGGTCTTGTAGACGTGCAACTCGCCACTGGCGGAGGTGCCGGAGGCCGCGACGGCCTTGTCGTTTTGCAGGTGGAGGGCGAGGCCGACGACGCCGACGATGATGAGCAGCGCGGCGGCGCCGAAGAGCGGGATGGCGGCGCCGGAGATCTCCTGCATCTGCAGGACGAGGGAGACGATGGCGAAGAGCGAGCCGAGGCCGAGGAAGGTGTAGGGCCAGGGGAGGATGCGGTCCCAAGCCTTGAACACTTTGCGGAGGCCGCCGGTCGCCTTGGCGACGGCGGGGCCGGCGCCGCCGTCGCCGCCGGGGGTCTGCACGATGATGCAGGTGATGTTGTCGCGGCCGCCGCGGATGTTCGCGAGCGCGATGAGGAACTTGGCGGCCTCGTCGGGTGGCATCGTCATCACGACGGGGCCGATCTCGTCCGCCAGCACTTCGTTCGTCAGGCCGTCGCTGCACAGCAGGAACGAATCGCCGGGCTGGAGCGGGTGCGGCCCTTCGATGTCCACTTCCACCTGTTCGTCCGGCCCGAGCGAGCGGACGATGACGTTCTTCTTGAAATCGCCGAGTTGATCGGGGTCGATCCCCTGCCGGCGGGCGATCTCCCAGACCCAGGAGTGGTCGAAGGTGAGCTGTTCGACGCGGCCGGCGCGGATGCGATACGCGCGGCTGTCGCCGACGTGGCCGATCCAGGCGCCTTCGTTGCGGAGGAAGAGCGCCGTGCCGGTGGTGCCGAGGCCCTTGAATTCGGGGTTCTTCTGGCCGATATCGAAGATGTCGGCGTTGGCCTCGACGAAGGAGCGGCGGATCGCCGGGACGACGCCTTCCTGCGGCACGTGCTTCTGGTAGGTCAGGGGGATGTCGCGGATCGCCTTCGCGCTCGCCTTCTCGCCGACCGCGTGGCCGCCCATCCCGTCGGCGACGATGAAGATGTGCCCCTGGGAGAGGAACAGCGGATCGTCCGGCGCCAACTGGACCGCGCACGCATCCTGGTTGTGGCTGCGCTTGGCGCCCACGTCCGTGAGCGCGGCGTAGCGGACCTTGGCGGAATTCACCGGTACGACACCCCGGAACGCGATGGATCGTGGCCTAATTCTACATGCTCTACGGAATTTGGGGCGACGGAACCGCCGAAACTTGCCGGCTTCCCCGCCGCCCTCCGGGAATGATCGGACCTTCGGATTGCGGAGACTCCGCCCGGCGGGTAGGGTGGCGCCGCTACAACCGGCAAAGTCCGCGCCGCACGGAATCGGAACCGCGCAAGTCGCCCGGTTTCCCGCGTTCGAGGGGTGCGATTTCACCCGCGCGTTCGGCCCCATCGAGGGTTTCGCCATGCGACTCCGCCTGCCCCGCCTGCCCCGCCTCTTCGCCGTCGGCCTCGCCGCCGTCGGTCTCGCCGCCACCCAACCCGCTCCCGCCGCCGCCCAGGAGAACAAGGAAGTCGAGGTCCTCGCGCGCGGCCCGGTCCACGAGGCGTTCGCCGCCACCCTGGAAATCCAGAAGGACGCGGTGCTCGTGCGCAAGGCGCCGCCCGACGCCATCGAGGAGCTGCCGCCCGACCAGAAGCCCGACGGCGACAACGTGCAATGGGTGCCCGGCTACTGGCACTGGGACGAAGACCGCGAAGACTTCATCTGGATCAGCGGCTTCTGGCGCGTCCCACCGCCCGGCCGCGTCTGGGTGGCCGGAAGTTGGCGAGAAGTCCGCAACGGCTATCAATGGGTCCACGGCTTCTGGCAGGAAGCCCGCCCCGAAGTCGAACGCGCCGACATCGAATACCTGGCTCCGCCCCCGGCGCCGCTCGAACTCGCGCCCTCCATCCCCGCCCCCAGCGACGCCCACACCTACGTGCCCGGCTCCTGGGTCTGGCGCAGCCACCGCTACGTCTGGCGACCCGGCGTCTGGGTCGCCCACCGACCCGGCTGGTGCTGGGTCCCCGCGCACTACCGCTGGACCCCCGCCGGCTACGTCTTCATCGACGGCTACTGGGACATGCCGCTGGCCGAACGCGGCGTCCTCTTCGCCCCCGTCTACATCCCGCGCGCCGTCTACTACCGGCCGGCGTACGTCTACACCCCCACCATCTGCGTCAGCGAACCGGCGCTCTACACCTCGCTGTTCGTCCGCCGCGGATGGGGCTGCTACTACTTCGGCGACTACTACGAGAACCGCTACAGCACCCTCGGCTTCTCCGCCTGGGCCGCCAACGTCGGCGGCAGCGGCTTCGGCGTCACCGTCGGCTTCGGCCGCTCCGTCGCCTACGATCCCCTCTGGGACTACTATCGCGTTGCCTACCGCAACACGCCGCAGTGGGCCGTCGGCATCAACAACGTCTACGTCGGCCGCTTCAACGGCACCGTCGCCCGGCCGCCCCGCACCCTCGTGCAGCAGAACGTCGTCGTCAACAACATCACGAACAACGTGACCAACGTCACGAACGTGACGAACAACACGAACATCATCAACACCACCACCAACGCCGCGCCGGCGATGTTGACCACGCTCGGCAACGTCGCGGCCACGAACAAGGCGATCGCGCTCAAGCCGCTGGCGGCCGAGCAGCGCGCGAAGGAACAGCAGTTCGCCCGCGAGTTGAAGCAAGTCTCGGCCCAGCGGAAGCAACTGGAAACGTCGATCGCCGATCGCGGGCAGGTGCCGTTGAAGGGGACCGACGCGCCGCGGGCGGTGAAGCTGGAGGTGCCGAAGGCCGCCGTCGTGCGGGCGCAGGTGCCGACGGAGAAGGTGAAGACCGTGCCTCCCCCGACGGTGACGGCGGCGGCTCCGGCGCCGAAGCCCGCGCCGACGGCGCTCAAGCCGGCACCCGCGCCGGCGGGTCAGACGCCGGATCCGAAGCTGACGACGACTCCGACGACGAAGCCGGCGCCGGCCCCCGCCCCGGCGCCGTCCACGAAGCCGATGCCGATGACGCCGGCGCCGAAGCCGCCCGTGGCGGGCCAGAATCCGGCCCCGGTTCCGGCTCCCAAGCCGACGCCGACGCCGGTTCCGACGCCTCCGGCTCCGAAGCCGACGCCGATTCCGGCACCGACCCCGCCGGCTCCGAAACCGACACCCGTGCCGCCCCCGCCGGCCCCAAAGCCCAGCCCGGCGCCGGCTCCCGCGCCTAGCCCGAAACCGACCCCGGCGCCGTTGCCGCCGGCTCCGAAACCGACCCCGGCGCCGCTGCCGCCGGCTCCGAAGCCGACGACACCGCCGCCGGCGCCGAACAAGCCGAAGGGCGAACCGGCCCCGACGACCACGGCGCGGTCCTTCACGCCATCGCCGGCACCGCAACGATCCGAACCGCGTCCGGCCGCGGCGCCGATGACGTTCAAACCCGCCCCGGCGCCCGTGACGACCTTCAAACCGTCTTCGCCGCCGCCCGCGCCGAAGCCGAGCGCGCCGCCCCCGCCCGCGAACAAGCCGACCGAAACGAAGGGCGAGAAGAAAAAGTAAATCGGACAACAAAGAAGGCCACCTCCCGCGAGGTGGCCCTTCTTATTTTTGCATTGATCGTTCTTCGTTTTGCGTTGGTACTGACAATGGGGACCAATGCAAAACGAGAAACGAAAAACTCAAAATTCAAACCTGTTGATCGAGACCATCCCCCGCACGCCGCGCCGCCTCGTACACCTCGCGAAGCGGCACGTCCCGCTCCCGTGCGATCCGGGCGCAGTCCTCGTACTCCGGCGTAACGACCGAGAAACCGTCGCGATGGCCGCGCTTCACGCGGACCGGTCCCCAGGCCGTCTCGACGGTCGCCGTTTCCCGCGCGAGCTTCGATCGCCGTGCCGTCGTGCGCCGGATGCCGAACGTCGCCGTCTCGCGGAACAGGATCGCTTCCAACTCCGCCACTCGCTCCGGTTCGGCAATCACGGAAACGAGGACGCCCGGCCGGTTCTTCTTCATCTGGATCGGAATCGCGAAGACATCGAGCGCCCCCGCCGCGAACAGCCGCTCGATCGCATAGCCGATCAATTCCCCCGGGCAATCGTCGAGGTTCGTCTCCAATACAACCACCTCATCGAAGCCCGCGAACGAACGTTCGCGGGGAGTCGCATCGCCCACCAGCAGCCGCAGCATGTTCGGCTGCTCGATCGGGTCTTTCGTCCCCGCGCCGTGGCCGATCCGCTCGATCGTCAGCTCCGGCGTCTCCACGAACTCCGCCACCACGCTCGTCAGGATCGCCACGCCCGTCGGCGTCGCGAGTTCGCCCTTCACCGGGCACTTGGCGATCGGCACGCCCTTGAGAAGCTCGGCCGTGCCCGGCGTCGGCACCGGCATGATCCCGTGCGCGCACTTCACCGTCCCGCTGCCGACCGCCACCGGCGACGCCGTGAACCGCTCCACGTTCAACAGGTCCAGCGCCACGGCCGAGCCGACGATGTCCGCGATGCTGTCCAGCGCGCCGACCTCGTGGAAGTGGACTTTCTCCAGCGGCATCCCGTGCGCGACCGACTCGGCGAGCGCGACCTTGCGGAAGATCGCCGTCGCCAGTTCGCGCTGCCTCGGCGTCAGGGCCGCCTTCGCGAGGATCGCCTCGATGTCGGGCAGGAAGCGGTAGTCCTCCTGGTCCTGCGCGCGGATGGTGGCCTTCGTGGCCGCGAAACCGCAGCGCTTCACGCGTTCGATTTCGAGCTGGATCGGCAGGCCGAGCGAATCGAGGGCGGCGCGGATCGCGGCGGGATCGGCGCCGGCGTCGAGGGCCGCGCCGAGCATCATGTCGCCGCTGACGCCGCTGAAGCAATCGAAATGGGCCACGCGCACGGTCGGTTCTCCTTTCGGGTTTTTTACGGGTTCTGCGGATCGTGAGGGCGATGGATTCCTCCCGGACCCGCCCGACCCGGCGCCGCGGCGATTCGTCGTCTAAACTGTTCGCATGATCGAACCCCTCGAACGACTCTGGCAATCGGCCCACCCGGACGGCGGCTGGGGCTACCGCACCGGCCAGCCAGCGCACCTCGAACCGACCTGCCTGGCGCTCGTCGCGCTCGCGCCGGACCGCGCGCGCCATCCGGCGGCCTACGACGCGGCCGTGCGGTTCGTCGCGGCGCAATTCGTGGCGACCGGGCGCGGCACGACGGCGCGCCTCCAACGCGGACGCCCGCAGGCGGTCTGGACGACCGCGCTCGCGCTCGTCGCGTGGCGAAGCGGCGCCGGAACGGAAAAGGAGCAGGCGAGCCTCGCGGACGGGCTGTTCGCGATCGAAGGGCGCACGATCAAGGCCGATCCCGAAGTGGCGGACATGCTGGACATCGACTCGCGGCTGATGGGCTGGCCGTGGGGCGAGGATACGTTTTCGTGGGTGGAGCCGACGTCGTGGGCGTGCCTCGCGCTGCGCGGCGCCGGCCGCGGCGACCACCCGCGCGTGAAGGAAGGCCTGCGACTGTTGATGGACCGCGCCTTCGACACCGGCGGGGCGAACTACGGCAACCGCACCGTCCTCGGCCGCACGACCGAGCCGATCCCCGGCCCGACGGCCGTGCTGCTGCTGGCGATGCAGGGCGTCGACCACCCGCGCATCGACGCCGCCAAGGGCTACCTCCGCGTCCACGCCGAGCGGACGACCGACCTCGAGCACCTCGCCTGGATCAAGATCGCGCTCGCGACCCACGCGGACGACGAGGCGACCCGCGCGGCGCTGCCGAAGCTCGACGCGAAGATCCGGGAATCGCTCGCGATCGAAGGCGCCGCCGACAACGGCCTCGGCGCCGGGCCGCCGCGCCTCGCGCTCGCGGCGCTCGCGATCGGAATCGAGACCCGCAACCCGTTCCTCCTGACCGACGCGCCGGCGATCTCGACCGGCGAACCGGCGTTCCTCGAGCGCACTAAGAAGGCGGTGTCGGTCAAGGAGCGGATGCCGATCAAGGAGCGCGTGAAGGCGTACTTCCAGAGCTTCACCGCGAAGATGATCGCGAACACGCGGCCGCTGCCCGTCACGTCCGCGGTGCACATCGGCAGGTGCGCCGACTACGACGTCGGGGCGATGTTGGACCTGCTCCGGGTCCAGTTCGGCCACTACCGGGAGTACCTGCCGATCGCGGGGAAGCGCGTGGTGCTGAAGCCGAACCTCGTCGAGTACCACCAGGGGAAGGTGGTGAACACCGACCCGCGCTTCGTGGACGCGGTGATTCGACTCTTCCAAGCCGAGGGCGCCGCCGAGATCATCGTCGCGGAGGGGCCGGGGCACTGGCGGAACGTGCAGTACCTCGTGAACGAGTCCGGTCTCGGCGACGTGCTGCGCAAGCACGGCGTCCGCTTCGTGGACATCAACCACGACGAACCGCGGAAGATGCTGAACTTCGGCCGCACGACGGGGCTGGAGTACCTCTACATCGCCCGCACCGTGACGGAAGCCGACGTGTTCGTCTCGCTGCCGAAGCTCAAGACGCACCACTGGGCCGGCGCCACGCTCGCGCTCAAGAACCTCTTCGGCACGCTGCCCGGCATCTGCTACGGCTGGCCGAAGAACGAACTCCACTGGCGCGGCATCGCGAACAGCGTCGTGGACATCGCCTGCACCAACACGCCCCACCTCGCCATCGTCGACGGCGTCGTCGGTATGGAGGGCGACGGCCCGCTGAACGGCACGGCCAAGCCGTTCGGCGCCATCGTGATGGGCCTGGACCTCGTGGCCGTGGACGCGACCTGCTGCCGGCTGATGAAACTCCCGGTCGAGCGGATCCCGACCGTGGCGCTCGCGCACGCGAAGCGGTTGGGAAATATCCGCGAGGACTTGATCCCGCAGCTCGGAGAGCCGATCGCGGGCCTCGCGCAGCGCTTCGAGCCGCCGCCGGGCTTCGAGAAGCTGTTGATCCCGCGGGAGAAGGCGCCCGTTTTGAAATGACCTCCGATCGCGAGGGAGAACGGCGTAGAATTGTCTTCACCACGAGGATGGCAACGATGGCGTACAATCAATTCTCGCTCGCCCAGGTTCAATCGCAATTCGAACTGGTCGTCACGACGCCGCCCAACTTGTTTCCCAACGTCGCTTCCCACGCGGTCTCCGCGTCCTTCCGCCAACGCTATCCCGGCTACGCCACGCTGGCGAACACCGAAGCAGGCCGTTCGCACTTCCTCATCGCGCCAATGCTGGGCGAAGTCTGGCTCCTGGCCAACCACGGCCTCGCGCTGTTCGTCGGCAATCGCTTCGATGTGGACGAATCGCTCGGCTTGAACGGGGTCTGCGATTTCATTCTCGGTCGACCGCCGCAACTGAACTACGTCACGGCGCCGGTCATGATGATCGTCGAAGCCAAGAACGAGGACATCTGGGGCGGCGTCGGCCAGTGCGCCGCCGCGATGGTCGCGGCCCAGCGATTCAACGCCGCCCGTCCGCAACCCGACCGCGCGCCGATCCACGGCGCCGTCACCGACGGCGAGCGATGGCGATTCCTCCGGCTCGACGGAAAACGGCTCGACCTCGAATCCGCCGACCGGCTGATCTCCGATCCCGACCGCATCCTCGGCATCCTGCTGCATATCACCGGCATCACGCCCGCCGCGCCGCTCGCGGCCTGACCGGAGCCTCCCCATGCGCTCGCGCCTCCTGCTTCCCGCACTCTGCCTCGCGCTCGTCGGCCTCGCCGCCTGGGTCGGCCGCACGCAGACGACCAAGCCCGAATCGCCCTGGAAGACGGTCTTCGACGCCGACGGACTGACGGTGCTGCGCTCGCCGAGTTCTCCCGCGTCGTACCTGCTCCGGTCCGGCGGCGAATCGTTGCTCATCGACGCGCCGATGCCGGTGGACGCTTTGCCGTCGAAGCCGACGAAGGTCCTGCTCACGCACCATCACCGGGACACGGTCGCAGCCGCATCGACTTTCCTCGGCCAGAAGATTCCCGTGCTGGCAACGCCCGAGTCGGCCGAGTGGCTCAAACCGGACCTCGTGGCCAAGCACTGGGAGAAGACGATCCCGCTGCGGGATTCGCGCGCATCCTACTTCGTCGTGCCGGTCGGCATCGACGGCATCGAGTATTCGCTGAAGAAGGATACCGAGATCAAAATCGGCGAATGGACGCTGACCGTCGTTCCGACGCCGGGGCACGCGCGGGACCACGTCGCGTTCGCAATGAACAAGCAGGGACGAAAAGATGGACCCCTCGTCTTCACCGGCGACGCCGTTTCGACGAACTGCCACCTCTGGACGCCGTTCACGACCGACTGGGACCACTGGACCGACGCGGGTCTGAAGCCGACGGCCGATTCGGTGAAGCGGATCGCGGAGTTGAAACCGTCGATGATCTTGCCGAGTCGCGGAGAAGTTTTGGAGAAGCCAGCGGAGTATTTGGCGGAATGCGAACGGCGGATCGCTGAGGCGGGTCGGCTGAAGAGCTTCGAGCGTTTCGTCGGAAAGGACGCCCAGACCTACGACTTCCTCGTGCCGAAGGAGCAGGTGGCGAGTGGCGGCGACAAGCCGTGGTCGCGTGTGTCGCCGAGCCTCTGGCTGACGGGGAACACCTACGTCCTGAAATCGAAGGAGGCGAACGCCTGCCTCGTCGTCGATCCGTGGGGCCAGCGCGGCGTCGATCAGGTGGCGAAACTCCGCAAGGACGAGAACCTCGGGCCGATCGAGGCGGTGACGTTCAGCCACGCCCACTACGATCACTTCGACGGCGTCTACACGCTGCCGGTGAAGGGCGATTACCAAGTGTGGACGCTCGACCGCGTGGCGGAGCCGCTGAAGGAGCCGTTCAAATACCGGGCGCCGTTCCTCGATGTCCGGCCGATCGTTTTCGACAAGGAAATCAAGGACGACGACAGCATCACGTGGCGCGAGTACACGTTCCGTTTCCACCACTTCCCCGGCCAGAGTGAGTTCACCTGCGCCATCGAGACGACCATCGACGGCAAGCGCTGCCTGTTCACGGCCGACAATTTCTTCCACGTCCGGCAGTACAGCGGCAGCGGCGGCTGGATGGGCCTGAACCGCAGCTTCCCGAGCGTCTACGCGAAGAGTGCCGAGAAAGTGCTGAAGATCAACCCGGAATGGATCCTCGCCGAGCACGGCGGGCCGTATGTCTTCAACCGGAAGGACTACGCTCAGCGGGCTACCTGGGGCGAGCAGGCGGGCGAGATCTGTGACAAGCTCTGCCTCTCGAAGAATCATCGCCTCGATTGGAACCCGCACCGCGTCAGCGTCGAGCCGGTGCTGGTCAAGGCGAAGCCGGGGCAACTGGTGAAGGCGAAGGTGCGCGTCGAGCCGGGGCAGAAGCTGACCGTGACGTTCGACGGCCGGGGCGTGGTGCCGGATGCAACGCTGACGGATTCGCTGGAGTTCAAGCTGCCGGACACGATCGCCAAGGGCCGGCACGTCTTCGCCGTCCATGCCCGCGATGCTTCCGGCGCGGAGCTGACGGATACGTTCTTCGCCATCGACGTGGAGTAAACGCGACGGCCGGAGGCGACTCCGCCCCCGGCCGCGAGATGTCACGGTTCGATCACTTCTCGAAGACGGCGTCGCCGAGGCCCTGGTTGAACTTCAGGTTCACGTAGCTGTAGCACTCGAGCAGTTCGCCGGTCGGCGCGCCGCCGATGGTCGGCTGGTCGTAGGCCTCCATGCGGATCGGCAGCTTCGTTTCCTTGTCCACGTACACGACGGTGCGGTACGCGAAGCGGAGGGCGTGGGCGCGGTCGGTGAACACCTCGAACCGCGCGACGGGCCGGTTCGCGTAGACGTAGTCGGAGACCGACACCTGCACGGCGTTGCGGAGGCGCTGTTCGACGGTCAGGTTCTTCTCGAGCAGTTCGATCATGGGGCCGATGCCGAACTCGCTGGCGGCGTGGCGGGTGTGGGCGGTGGCGCGGGTGTCGGCGAGTTCGACGGTGGCGAAGCCGCCGGGGCCGAAGCTGCCGGCCGGCTTGAAGCGGAGCTTGCCGCCGTTGCGCCCGGCGACGTACGCGAGTTCCTGGCCCATGAGCGCGTTCGGGGCGACGTACTTGAGGGAAACGCTGGCGGGCTTCGCCTTCACGCGGAGTTCGGCGGTCTGGTCGCCGGTGAGCTTGCCGCGGACGCGGTCCTGGTGGATGACGTGGCCGGAGTAGTCGTTGACCTTGCCGAGCGCGATCTTGGCCTCGGCGAGCATCATCGAATAGGCGGCGAGGCCGTCGATCGCGGGCTTGCCGACCTTAATGCTGGACGATCCGGCGGGCGGCGCCTTGACCTCCGTCGCGGTTTCGAAGGTCGGCGGCGTCGCCGGCGGCATCGGGTTCGTCGGCGGCGCCTTCACCACGGCGGCCGTCGGTTTCACCTCGCCCGGCAGCGCCATCGGCGGCAGCGCCGGCGCGGCGCTCGGCATCGGCGCCATCGGCGTCGCGAGTGGCGGCAACGTCGCGGGCGGCGGCACGGCCGGCGCCGTCCCGGT
>CAYVRB010000195.1:0-12044 GCA_964453375.1 uncultured Alcaligenaceae bacterium | reverse complement strand
GCAAGCCCGCCGCCGTACGGCCACCGCAGCGGTGCCAGCACGGGGTGAGCACCGTGACGGCGACCGACGGCGACGGGGATGGGGGAAAGTCAGGGGGAAGTATTGGGTGCGGCCCGGACAGGCCGACCGGAGTAAGAGGCCGGTGGGGTACACCGGCGAGAGGGGGGAACGCTCACCGAAAACTGTGCCGCCTGCACCTTACCACCTCGGCCAAGCAAGCCGCAGGTGATGCTCGCGGAACTCCCGACAGAATTCGCGGATGTCCTCCCAGGGGTGAAGCCGGGGGTAGTCCGCCATCCAGGACGCCAGTCTGTCCGCCTCCACACAGGCGCGCCGGACCGGGTTCTTGTTCCGAATCCGGAGACCCTTGATGAGGTTCCAGAAGTCCTGCAACGCCGCTTGCACCTCGGCCAGCTGCGGCGGCGGGGGCGGCGAGTCGAAATCCAGCACCGCCCCGATCAGGTTGTCGAGCCGCACGGCCTGATCTTGGATCGTCTGCTCTTGCTCTCGGGACATCGGACACCGCCTTCTGGCGTGGGGACGGGAAACCGGAACCGGTCCGGAGGACGCTTCCGCGTTCCCCCGACCGGCCCCGGTTCGTCCCCAATGCCAAGACGAGCCCGACGGACGAGAAAACCTGTCCTCTCGCGGTGGCCCACGGCCTCGTCCCGCTGCCCGAACGGGCGGCGGGACCAAGCCACGGCCCGGCTTTCTCCTCACGTCCGTTATGCCGCCGTCGTCCCGAAGATATGCTATTGCCGACGTTATTGCGATGTCGGCCCTCGCCGCGGGCACCGGCGCGCTGCCGACCCGGACCTTCCCACAACCGCTCCGGGCATTTGTGGGAATGCCGCTCCGCGATTATGGAAAGCTCCTCCACGGGTCGATCCGACGGCCCACATTTTTCCCCTCCCCGCACCCCCGCCTTCCCGCTCGCCCGCATTCCCCGCCCGAAAATGCCTTCTGACGGGCCACTGGAATTCCCCGGAGCATTTCTTGCGCGGACCGGGACGTTGCGGTGTCCCGGTCCGCGTCCGATTCCCCAAACCGATTTCCGTCAAATGGTTGCGGCAACCGGCAGTCCCGCGGTAAGCGGGCGCGTTCCAGGAATCGCTCAAATTTCGATTATTGCGTCTCACGCCGTGTCGGTAATCGGCACCGGCTCGAACGGCTTCAACGTTTAGCACACGGCGGATCGGCTTTCAGGAACGGGAAATTGTCCAGTCGCGGTCTGGGTTTTTCAGGTCGGGGCGAATTTCCAATGGCATCGCGGTAGCAGCACGAAATGACCACCGGTTCGCGGCGTGCCCCCTACCCCCGGACTACTCTTCTCCGCAAAAATCCAAGACCGGATACCCGACAGCGCAGGGGCGATTACTGCAAAATTGCTGGTTCTGTCCGTTCAAAGACCCGAGACATGCATAGGGCGATCCGGTAGGGCAACAAGTATTGATTGCCGTACAAGCTAATGGGTAGCCTTCGGTAGGGCAGAGTTTTTCCTTCCCACCTCCGCCGCCACCTCCGCAGCCAACGAACAGCAGAATCAGATATATCCGTTTCATTATTTTGCCCCTACGTGTGCCCGACCGGTCTCGGCCGGTCAGAGTGCTCATTTAGCCCGGAGATCCTAACGGAGACATCAGGGCGGCTTGGGCCGGGTTAACTACATGCAGCTTCAGAAGATGTCCAGGTGGCCTGTGGTCGAAGAGATCGACTAAACCTGCCGGTGCTTTGTGTCGCTGGGGCGGATGCGGCCGACCCCCTCGACCGCCCAGACGGCGTTCCGGGACTTGCTCAAATTCCGATTATTGCGTCTCACGCCGCGTCGGGAATCGGCACCGCCTCGAACGGCTTCACGATTTTCCGCCGGTAGCGGATCACCGTCGGCGGGATTTTGTCGAGCCGCGCCTCGGCCCGCTTCTGATTCACCCGCCGGAGCAGGTTGAGGAACTGTTGCCGCACCGGGGCGTACGGCTCGAACGGCAGCGTGTAGAACCGGCGGCCGAACTCCTCGACCGACCAGCGAGCCGCCCCGTTCAGGAACTCCGCCTCGATCTCCCGGAAGGCCAGTCGGCCGACCTGAACCCGCACCCGGTGTTTGGGATCGACCTGCGGCGGGTCGTCCGGATTTTCCTTTCGCAAGAATTGGCCCTGAACGACCCGGATGGAATACCCCCGGAAGGCAATCGGCACCTTCCGCACGTCCCGGATTTGTCCCGCCTCGTCGGCGAAAAAGTCGTGGTGCCCGTGGGTCGCCAGGACGAGGAACTGTTGCCCCCAGCGGACGTAGTGCAGGTTCGCTTCCCCGGCCAGCTTCCGCCGGTGCCGGGTCTTCGGCGACACGTCGATCCGGTACTTGGCGAGGAGTTTCCGGTCCACCGCGAGCGGGTCTTTCCGGTCCGGCACCCAGCCGGAGATGAAAAAGTGATACCCGTGCGGCAGCAGGTTGCACGCGACGTGCTGGACGAACCCCTCGGGCGAGGTCGTCTCGTGGCGGTAGTCGTAGTCGGCCATCTCCCCCACTCCGGCCCGAAGACGGGGTTGCTTCAGTCGGCGCAACCCCCAAGCCGTTGTTCCCGGGAACCCGAACCCTCCGAAGCGGAGTGCGTCGCCCGGATGCCGTCGCCAAAACCAAAGGCGCTAGCTTCCAGGTTGTCGCCGCCCAATTTATGGGCGTTCCACTTCGCCGAACCTTCGAGCGGTGAACGCGATTCGAGGCGTACCTCGGGCGTTCACCGCCGATTCGTCCCTGGAGCGTGTTCAACCTTCCGGCTCAACACGGGCCAGTCGCTCCGAGTCCGACCAAGGAACCGGCCCGCCGCACCGCCTCCCGTACGAGGGGAGTCGGCACGGCGGGCCGCCGTCAATTTCCGAATGAGAAAGCCAGTCCGTTCTTTCGTCGGCTTGCGTTGCCCGGCACCACCCGTCAGCAACAGCACGGGCCGCGAGTGCCTTCCCGCGGACACCGCCCGGGATCGTCGTCGGGTTCCCCCGCTGGCGATTCCGGCTGTCTACTCGAACGCCACTCCCAGGGTGCGGCATTTCAACCACTCGGCCATCACGCCGAGCACCGGGGACCAACCCGGCCGCCGCACACCCTTCCCGCGTTAGTCATGACCTTCGGGCATCGAGTCACGTGGCTAGCGGGTGTTTCACCCGCTCACGTCCGCCTTATGTCCGGCCTTCCGGCGCGGCATAGTTTCCGGGTCCGAAGACCCGATTTCCGGGAACCGAAGCTAGAAGCGTTCCCGTACCCCCAGACGAAAGTGTTGTCGCCATCGCGGATCGCCCTTCGGCGGCCCGCGACCTGTTCGGCGTCGTCTCTCGATTCCCTCACCGGCAAGCCCTTGTCGTTCGGGCCTTTCGCGCTTGAGCTCTTCGCCGCCGGGGACTTGCCCCGGACGCCGGGTTCGATGAAAACCCGGTCCCGCTCGTCGCCGAGCCGGGAACTCCACGCGCCGGCCACGTTGAACGCCCGTCGCAGGGACGAACCCCGTGGGCGGGATTAGAGCGGCACGTCCGAAACACAAACCCCATGTTGACGGTGTTTCGGACCCCGCTCGCACCCGCTTCGATTCATGACGGCCGGGAACCCGTTGCCGGGTCCCCGGTCGGTCCGCGTCGCCCACCTTCGTCGAGACCGATGGGATAGAAACGCCGGGATTACGTCCCGTCCATTGGTGCCCCTGCCTTACGACGGCAGTTCGCACCGGACGGGGGATTACTCCGACGAGCCTCCCTCGAAGCACGGACAAGCGACTCTCGCCGCATCCGGCTCTACCGGCGGACCGCGCGACAGGTGGTGAGCCTGCCCCCTTCGCCGACTGGTGAGGTCGGGTTGGCGGGTGCGGTCCCCCATTCGGAAGACGCTTCGACAGCGTGACACGTCAATCGACCGTCAGCGGAATCATTTCCGCACGGCCGTTATGCCAGAAACCACGGCTTGCCGCTCGCCCGCCTGCCCGCCTGCGGGCCAGCCCGCGGGCCGTCATTCACCCCCGACCCCATTTTCCCCGTTGTGTGATGCCTTCACAGGGGTGTAAACGGGGCGAAACCGACCGACTCCTCGCATGACCGCACGCCCGCGGGCGGGAAGGCGGGACCGGGGATATTCCACAGAGGGCTATGAATCCGAACCAGACCGGCGTCACCATCGCCGTCGGCAACCAGAAGGGCGGGGTGGGGAAGACCACGAACACGGTGCATCTGGCCGCCGCCCTCGGCACCTTGGGATACCGCTGCCTGGTCATCGACCTCGACCCGGCGGCCGGGGCGACCAAACACCTCGGCGTCCCGGTCCAGAGCTTCGCCGGGGCGCTCGAACTGCTCACCACCCGCGAGACCCCGGCCACGCTCGCCATCGCCGACGGGATGCCGAAGGGGGTCCACCTCATCCCGGCCCGTCCGCAACTGTCCGAACTGGACAACCTGCTGTCGAAGTTCGCCGACCGCACCCGCATCCTCGACCGGCCGCTCGAACTGGCCCGCCCGCACTACGACTTCATCTTCCTCGACACCCCGCCGTCGGCCGGGGCGACGACCACCGTGGCCGCCTACTCGTCGGCCGAGTGGTTCCTCCTGTCCGCCTTCCCGCACCCGCTCGCCGTGGCCGGGCTGAACGAGGCGTTCAAGGACATCACCGACGTGCGGACCCGGCGGAACCCGGACCTGGAGGTGCTGGGGGTGGTGCTGACGTGCGTCGATTCGCGGACCAGTCTGGCCCGCGAGGTGGACGACCTGATCGCCCGCGAGCTGCCGGGCCGGGCGTTCGAGACCGTCATCACCCAGGCGACGGCACTGCCGAAATGCTCGGGGAAGGGGAAGACGCTGTTCCAGGTGGAGGGCCTCGGCCGTCACAAGGTCACGCTGCAATACCTGGCCCTGGCCCACGAGATCGAAACCCGCGTGCAGAACCGGGCCGCGTTCCTGGCGGCCGGGTCGTCTGCGATTCCCGAACCGAAGAGAGTGAACGAGTAACCGCCCATGCCCAAGCCGCTCAGCCGACCGTCGCCCACCAGCTCCGTCGCCAACCTGCTCGACCCCGGCATCGGGTCGGCCGTGCTCGCAGCCGTGAAACCCCTGCCGCCCCGCACGCCCGCCTTCCCGCTCGCCCGCGAGCCGGACGGCCCGGACGCGGTCTACCTCAAGAGGGAGTTCGTCCTCACCCAGACCGCCGACCACACCCTGAAACGGCTGGTCGGCCTGTTCGAGACCGCGACCGGGACCACCGTGAGTAACAGCCACGTCCTCCGGGCGGTGCTGTCACTCGTCGCCGACTCGTGGCCCAATGTGGAGCGGGAGGCGGCCCGGCTCGGCCCGCTCGCCCGGCCGAGCAACGCGAAGGGCAAGGAGGGGGAGCGGGTGGCGTTCGAGCAGGCGCTCGCCGAGACACTGCTCGCGGGCCTGCGGGCGGGCGGGAAGGCGGGATGACGAGAACAGTTTCAATCAGTTCAGCCGTTTACGGAGTTGTCCACAGATTTCGGGGCGTTCGTGCTTTCACTCGCGGGGTTCGTGCTTTCACTCGCGCCCGCGCCGAAAGAGTTCGTGCTTTCACTCGCGGGGGAGGGGTCGGGTTCGTGCTTTCACTCGCAAAACGCCGTGTAACCACCGGGAATCACAAGTGAATCCGGGGGGTAAAGAGAAATGTATTTAAAGAAGAAGTACTAATGCATTAAAGGGATGCTCTTGAGGAAGGAAGTCGGGAATCAGAACCCGGAAGGACTCGGGAACCTGCTCGAAGCGATGCTCCGGCGGTCGTCCGCCGTCGCGGACACGGACGACGACCCGTTCCCCGCGCCGTCGCCGGACGACACGTCCGGCCGCTACGACTTCGACCTGGCCGAGTTCCCGCTCTTCCGCTTCCACCGGACGCCGACCAAGAACCGTGACCCGCTCGCCTACACCGACACCATCACCGGCCACGACGGGAAGCCCGTCGCCCGCGAGTGGAAAGCCTACCCCGGCCCGTTCGGGTTCGGCGGGGCGAGCACGCAGACGCTCCTCTACGACCTGCTCCAGCTCTACGTCGGGCAGGGGGCGCGGGGGAGCCAGATTCAGTTCGGCACCCTGCGATCCCTCTTCCTCCGCCGCGGCGAGCGGAACCCGTCGAAACGCGACTACGACCGGATGCGCCGCGACCTGGACATCCTCCGCGGCTACGACTTCCACTGCAAAAACGCCTTCTGGGACCGCGAGCGGACGGCCTACGCGGACATGAACTGGCGGCTGTTCGGGTCGGTCTTCTACTTCAAGGAGAAGCCGGGGAGCGGGCAGGAGCAACTGCCGTTCGGGTTCATCGAGGTGTCGTCGGTGCTGCGGCAGATCGCCCGCACGCGGGGGTTCTTCGCGCTCGGCTTCCCGAACGACCTGTTCTACCGGATGAAGCCGCTCGAACAGCGGCTGGCGGTGTACCTCGCCAAGAAGTTCACCTCGCAGAAAATCCACCGCCGCTACCTGGACGACCTCGCGGCGGCCCTACCCGTCGAGGCCACCCGGCCCCGCGACGCCAAGGCCATCATCAAGTCGGCGGCCGACGGGTTGCTCGGCCACCGGCTGCCGATCCTGGCCGGGTTCGGGTTCGAGGCCGCGACCGGGCGGACGGTCATCACCTTCGAGCGGAAGACGAGGCCCGCCGGGGCCGCGGTGAAGCACTTCCGGCCCGCCCCGCTGACCGAGGCGGAAGCGGCGGCCGTGGGCCGCATCACGGCCGCGGTCGGGTCGGCCGAAGACCGCCCGTGGTGGGGCCAGTGCGTTCGCCGGTTGGGGGTCGCTTGTGCCGACCACGCCCTCGGGCTGCTCAAGGAGACCCGCGACCGGCAGCCGGTCCAGAACCCCGGCGGGCTGCTGACCAAGATGTTCAAGGACGTGGCCGCCGAACGCGGCGTTGGACTACGGTGAGTGCGTCCAGGTGGCCCCGGAAATTCCCGCGTTCGACTTCTACGGGACGATCCGGGGAGGGGACGATGTTCTCTCTAGCCGGGAACGGGTCGTCGAACCCAGGCCCGTTTCGCCCCTCCCGATAGTCGGCCCACGGGTGCCAGCCGACGACCGCCCCGCCGGTCGCGTGCCTGTCGGGAGGGCAATGCGCACATCAAGGGAATACTCGCTGTGATTTTCCCGGCACTGTTCGCCGCGTGAGGAGAGTTGCGGAGGGTGCTGAATGATGTGACTTGGGACCACCGAGGTAAGACCCGCCGGGCCCGTCGCGTCTAATCGGTGTCCGGTGAGGATCGGAGTACCGTCCGGACCCTGATCTACAATCGAGGTGACTTATGTCCGCCGCAAGCCTTGCACCCTTCGACACGCCGAACCGCAGAACGATCGCTCAAGGCCACCCGGCCGACTGGCAGTCGCCCCAGCCGAGGGACATGTACGAGTTGGTCGTCATCGGCGGCGGCCCGGCCGGCCTAACGGCTGCGGTCACCGCCGCCAAGGCCGGGCACACCGTTGCCTTGGTCGAGCGGAACTTGATGGGCGGCACCTGCGTGAACTTCGGCTGCACCCCCAGCAAGTCCCTGCTCCGCGCCGCCCGGGCGGTGTTCCACGCCCGCGAGGGTGCGAAGTTCGGCTATACGCTCGACGGCGCGCTTCGGGTCGATTTTTCCGCGGTCATGACTCGAGTGCGGGAGATGCGGGCCTTTAGCGGCAGCTTCGACGCGGTGTCGGTCGCGGCCGGGGCCGGCATCGACGTGTTCCTCGGCGACGCCCGGTTCGTGGGGCCCGACGCGGTCGAGGTGGACGGCCGGCGTCTGAGGTTCAAGAAGGCCCTGATCGCCTCGGGCAGCCGGTCGGCGGTCCCCGACGTACCGGGTCTGTCCACTGCCGACTACCTGACGAACGAGACCGTGTTCGAGTTGACCGAACTCCCCCGGCGGCTGGTCTGCCTCGGCGGCGGCACGGTCAACTGCGAACTCGCCCAGGCGTTTCGGCGGCTCGGCAGCGAGGTCGATCTGGTCGGGAACGCGGAACGCCTGTTGCCGGCCGAGGCACCGGCGGCGTCCGAGGTGGTGGCCGCGCGGTTGGCGGCCGAGGGGGTGCGTCTGCACCTGGGGGTGAAGGTCACGAACGTGGACGGGGGGCGAAAGCGACTGACCCTGAGCAACGGATCGGAACTGGATTACGACGCGCTCTTGATCGCGGCGGGCCGGAGGGTCAACGTCGATGGGATGGGGCTGGAGGCGGCCGGGGTGAAGTTCAGTGAGTCCGGGGTCGAAACCGACGACCACCTCCAGACGGCGAACCACGCGGTGTACGCTGCCGGGGACGTGGCCCGGCCGGAGAAATACACGCACGCGGCGTTCGCTGCGGCCAAACTGGTGGTGGCCAACGCGCTGAGCGGGGCCGGGCAGCGGGTTTCCGACTTGGTCATCCCCCACTGCACCTACACCGACCCGGAAGTGGCCCAGGTCGGTATCACCCCGCAGGATGCGGCGACGAGGGGAATCGCCATTGCCACCCATCGGTTGGAGTTGGCGGGGGTCGAGCGGGCGGTGATCGATGGAGAGGCGGAAGGGTTTGTTGCTTTGTACACGCACAACGGGGTCATCGTCGGGGCGACATTCGTGTCCGCTCACGCGGGCGAGTCCCTTCCGCTGCTCACCTTGGCGGTGATGCAGAAGATGACGCCGGCGGAGTTGGCGGCCGTGATTCACTGCTACCCCACTCAGGTCGAGGCGATCCAGAGGGTCGCCGCTCAGGCCGGCCAGTAGAGGAGACGACGGGGCTCAACGGCAAAGGCGTACTAGCAACAAAGGCTCGCCGCCCCGAAGAAGTATTTCTCAATCCTGCGACGTGACCGCCCGCGGTCACGTCGCGCAACTCTCAAAAAGGACATACGATATCTACTCTGCAACCGGTACAGATTCAAACCCCGCGACTGAACACTGATTGGCTGATTCTCCGACTGATCAACGGTGCGGCCGTCGGTGCGGTCGCTGGCGTCGCGATGGCCGGATGGGCCATGGTCACGTCGCTGGGTGGCGGACGTGCTCGCCAGGTCGGCGAGCGACACGACGGAGGCCGCCCGGCTGGGAAGCCTATGACTGAACGAGACAACCAGACCTGGATTCGCGATCTGAGCAGCCCCGGTGCCGAGCAGGAAGCCGCGTTGTCGTGTCTCGGCGCGACGCTGCTCGCGGGCCTTCGGGTGTCGCGGGTCGGCCGCGACTGCAGGGACGACGGCCTGCTCGAAGACGCCGTCCAGAACGCCCTCCTCCTGATCCTGCGGAAACTGGCAACCTACAGTCACCAGGCTCGGTTCCTGACCTGGGCGACGACCATCGCGGTCCACGCCGCCGTCACCGAGACCCGCCGCCGCCACTGGGCCGACGTGTCGCTGGACGCCGAAGCAGGATCGTCGGCCCCTTTCGAGCCGTCCGATCCGTCGCCGTCGGCCGAGACCCGTTCGGCCCGCAGTGAACTGCTGGGTCTGCTCGATAATCTGATTCGGGACGAGTTGACGGAGAAGCAACGAACGGTCATCCGGGCCGAACTGAGCGGGCACCCGCTCGAAGAGATCGCACGCAAACTCGGCACGAACCGAAACGCCGTTTACAAGCTCGCACACGACGCCAGGCGGAGTCTGAAGAGTCGGTTAGAGGCCGCCGGCTACGCGGCCGCCGACCTCGCCGAGACGTGGTCCACCCCGTCGGGAGGGAATATCCAATGAGTATGACCCCAGAACAAATGCGGGCCTTGTTCTCCGCCCTCCAGTTTACGAAAGATCACGAATTGACATGCGACGAATGGCTCGCCGCGCTGCCGGGGTACTTGGACGCGACCCCGGCCGAGCAGACGGGCGAGGCGTTCCGGCTCGTCCGCGAGCACCTCGACCTCTGCCCCGAATGCCGCGACGAAATCGCCGTCGTGATCGACGCACTCCTTGCGACGGGCCGGTCTGCCAAGTGACATCTCCAGCGCCTGCCCGATGGCCGGTCCATCGAGTCCGGCACGACGTGGACTCGGTGTAGTCCTCCCGATAGTCGGCCCAATGGTGCCAGCCGACGACCGCCCCGCCGGTGCGTGACTGTCGGGAGGGTTTGATTTCACGCCCCGAACACCTGACACAGCACTTCCCGCTGTTGGTGCGGGAACAGGTGCCGGTAGCGGCGGCGCTGGGCTTCCGTCTGGTGCCCCAGGAACTCGTCGATGAACCGCTGATCGACTCCCTTCGCCGCCAGGTTCGACGCGAACGAGTGCCGCAGGACGTGCCACCCGCGGAGCACCGCCCACTTCGACCCGCGCACCGTCTGGGCGAAGTGCCATCCGGCTTCGTCCACGCTCACGGACACCGCGGGTTCATCCGCCTTCTCCAACTGGCCGAACAGGTGACACCCGCCGGGGTAGTCCCCGTCGAGCCAGTCGCGGACCACCCGTTCGAGGTGCGGCGTGAGCGGCACCCGCCGCGTCGTCCGCTGGCCCTTCACCCGCTTCCGCTCCTGGATCAGCACCGTCTTGTCCCGGAAGTCGATGTCATCGACGTGCAGGCGGACCAGTTCGCTCCGGCGTGCCCCGGTGTGGGCCGCGGCCACGCACATCGGGTAGACCCACGGCCGCGAGGCGTGCGCCTTCACGAAGCCGAGGAACTCGCCGATCTGCGGGAGGTCGAGGAACAGGCAGTCCCAGAAGCGTTTCGTCTCTTCGGGGGACAGTCCGCCGCGGCCGGTGCGCCGCTCGATGTCCTCCCACGTCATGAACGGCCGCTTGTCCTCGCCCTTCGGGAACCGCAGCCCGCGGTTCGGGAACCGCCCGCCGACGAGTTCGTTGTGGACCGCCCAGTTGAAGCACGCCCGGAACGACGCGAGTTCCTTCCGCAGCGTCACCGCACTGAGCGGCACCGACTTCTTCCCTTTCCGCCGCACCCGCGTGTTCACGTAGTCTTGCAGGTTCGCCCCGGACAACTCGCCGAGCGGGAAGCCGTCGCCGAACTTCCGCCGGACGTGGTTCAGGTGCAGCCGCACGGTTTCGAGCGAGTTCGCCTCGACCGACCCGTTGCCGAGCGCGGCGAGGTAGAGTTCGACGACTTCCCGCAGCGTCTTCGCCGGGGCCGACGCCGCCTGCGGCGAGCGGGCGAGTTTCCCGTCGGAGAGCAGGAACGTCATCACGTCCGCGTTCGTCGGCAGTTCGAGCCGCCCGCGTTCGAGCAGGGCGACGTTCTCCTCGAACCGCAGACGTGCCGCCTCCGCCGCCTTCGCGTCGCCGGTGGCGAGCGACTGGCGTTTCCGCTTGCCGTTCCAGCGGAAGCACAGGTGGAAGTGTCCGGACCCGCGGTGCCGTTCGAGCCAGGCCATAAGGACTCCGTGAGGGACGCTGAAGTATCGCCGCCGGGTGCGTCCGCGCCCAGCGACGTAACTCCAACGCATCCTCACGATTGCCCTCTTTCTGCCCTCCCGAAGCCATGAAGGCAGGGGAAGCGAAGGCCGACCGTCTCGCCGTAACCGGTTCCCTGACAGGCGGTTCTGTTCAGAGTCCCGTTCTACAACCCGCCGAAATCAACCAGGTGCAGCGCCTGGTTCGGCCTGCCTTTACCTGGCAACTGCGAGGGCTAGAAAACCCACCACGACCAGACCGAAAAGCCCGATCGCAACCCAAATCGCCCACCGGCGGACTGCCAACCCCCGCTCGATCTGCCCGAGGGCAACGCGCACCGCGTCCGCCGAGGCCCCGGGCACCCCTGCGCCCGGCGTGGCCTCCCGCGCCCGGCGGACCAACCGCCGCCGATTCCACCCCATCACCAGCCCGACCGGGAGGGCCAGCACCCACCCGCCGGCGAACCCACCCCACCCCGTCCCGATCAACTCCCAACCGGCCCACGCGCCAGCCGCAAACGCACCGAGGACGGCCGCCCCCATGGAAGCCCGCACCGGCCAAGCGAGCGATCGATAGGCAGCGTGACAGGGCGGGCACCAAGCCGGCTGTCCAACCACCACTAGGCCGTCGTATTCGACGCCGCAGAAGCTACAGAGTCGTTTCCACATCTGCTTGCCCCGAAGCCCTCCGTCGCCGAAAGAATCCATGCATGCCGGGGACGTCGGCTACGTTAGCCT
>CAYVRB010000194.1:2728-12068 GCA_964453375.1 uncultured Alcaligenaceae bacterium | reverse complement strand
CGAATCCCGTCGAGGGCGCCAGAGCAAAATCCCTCAACTGCGTAACTCGTAACCTTTTTTATCCGGGGTATTTTATCAATAATCGTTCGATAGAAAAGGTGACAGTCCCCTTTTCAGGAGCCGCGCCATGACCGCCGATCCCGCCCTCTCCCGGCGCGCCGCGCTCGCCGCCGGCGCCGCCCTGCTCGGAGCCGCCACCCTGCCCGCGGCCGACGACAACCTGCCCTGGATCGACGCCCACTCCCACATCTGGCCGCCCGACACGGACCAATTTCCGCTCGCCCCCGGCAAGACCAAGAAGGACCTCGACCCACCCAGCTTCACCGACGACGAACTCATGGCGATCGCCCGGCCCGAAGGCGTCGGCCGCGTCGTGCTCATCCAGCACTCCGGCTACCACCTCTGGGACAACGCGTACCTCGTCGATGCCGTGAAACGCCACCCGAAGCGCTTCCGCGTGCAGGGGATGGTGGACGACCACGCGAAGGACCCCGCCGCGGCGATGAAGGAACTGCTGCCGAAGGGCGTGACCGGCTTCCGCATCACGCCGTTCGTGCGCGCGAAGGCGGAGCGGGCGACGTGGCTCGACACGCCCGGCATGGCCGCGATGTGGGCGACCGGCGCGACGACGCGCCAGGCGATGTGCCTGCTGATCGACGCCGAGGACCTGCCGGCGACGGATGCGATGTGCGCGAAGCACCCCGACACGCCGGTGGTGATCGACCATTTCGCGCGCATCGGCGTCGACGGCCAGTTTCGCGACGCCGATGTGGCGGCGCTTGTGCGGATCGCCCGGCACAAGCACACCTACGTGAAGGTGTCCGCCTTCTACGCGCTCGGCAAGAAGAAGCCGCCGCACGACGAACTGGCCCCGATGATCCGCAAGCTGTTGGATAGTTTCGGCCCGAAGCGGTTGATGTGGGCGAGCGACGCGCCGTATCAGACGCGGGGCGCGAACACGTACAAGGACTCGATCGCGCTGGTGCGGGACCGTCTGGATTTCCTGTCGAAATCCGACCGCGAGTGGCTGCTGGCGAAGACGGCGGAGTCGGTGTATTTCGCGTCGTAATTCGGGGGCGTCATCAACGGGCGTCATCAAAGGGGACTGTCACCTTTTCTATGGTGGGTATTTTCCAATAATCGGTCGATAAAAAAGGTGACAGTCCCCTTTTTTCGTCACGGTACCACGCGCTGGCTCTTCAGCCACTCGAAGCCCATCCGGCCGGGGCCGACGACCAGGTGCAGCTTCGAGCGGCCCGGCACGATCGCGCCATACTCGCCCGACGACACCTTGAACTCCAACTCGCCGCCGCCCGGCTCCCACGAGGCCACCTTCGCGTAGTACGTCACGGTCGTGCGGTTCTTGCTTTTGCTGGTGTGGGTGCGCTTGTCGACGATGATCGGTTCGTGTTCGACCAGCGGGCCGGGGTCGGCGAGGCCGTTGATCGCCGTCGTGAGGCCGACGCTGCCGACGCCGTGGAGTGCGAGGCCCACGGCCATGAGCACGCCCCATTTGTCATGCGAGGTGGAGGTGCCGCCGAGCAGGAACGCGGCGATCCAGCCGAAGGCGACGTAGCCGCCGAGGAAGGTGGGCAGCGCGGCGAGCAGCAGCGCCGACGTGTGGATCGGCGGGAACTGCGAGAGCGAAACGATCGTGACGGCGTAGAGCAGCAGGGCGATCCAGAGAAACGCGAGCCAGCCCTTGCGGCGGTCGAGGCGTTCGGCGGCGCGGTCGGGGTCTTCGGCCGGCAGGTCCTTCGCGATCACACCGAGCAGGTCCGCGGCGGCGGTGACGAGTTCGGGATGGTCGTGCTTGGCGGGGTCGAAGGCGGGCCAGAGGACGAACGCCTGGTTCCCGTCGAGTTTCACGTGGTAGAAGCCGAGCTTGCGCAGGGCGAGGACGGCCGCGCGGCGGTCGGCGTCGGCGAGGACGAGTTCCGCGTACGCCTCCGAGGGGCAGCGGACGTACACTTCGCGGTCGAACTCCTCGTCGCCGGACTGGTGTTCGCGGGCGATGCCGAGGGACTTCGAGAAGCGGTCGAACCAGTTTTCGCGGTGGAACTGGAGCGTGGTGGGCGAGGGGGCGGGCACGCGGACGTGCAGGGACGACGGCCGGCCGTGCTTGCCCTGAATGGGCGCGAGGTATTGGACTTCGTAGCGGCGTCCGTCGTCGGTTTCGCGCGTTTCGGGGAGGTTGGCGAGGAACTGGCCGACGCGGCCTTCGACCGGTTTGGGTTCGAGGCCGATCGGCGGCGCGGACTTCATGACCGCGCGGCCGACGAACAGAATCATCAGGCCGACGACGGCGATGACCCCGAAGACGATGGCGATGGCGATGTCGCCCTGGCGCGGGTTCAACAACGAGAGGAGCGCGCCGACGCTCCCGAGCAGGAGCATCAGCGCGCCGAACGCGATCAGGAACAGGCCGGCGACGCGCTTCATGCGTCAGTCCTTCACTTCGGTGGGCTTCGCGGTGTTCAGAAGCGCCTTCAGGTCGGCGATCGCCTTCTCGCATTCGGCCTTGGTGTCCCAGCTCGCCAGCGGCACGGGCATGACGATCGTCTTGCCCTCGGCGTTGACGATCCGATACCGCCAGCGGCCGTTGTCGTTCTTGTAGACCTGGATGCCGGCCTCCTTCTTCTCCTCGGCCTTCTTGTCGTCCTTCTTCTCGTCCTTCTTGGGTTCCGGTTTCTTGTCGTCCTTCTTCGGTTCGACCTTCTTGGTGTCGGCCGGTTTCTTGTCGTCCTTCTTCTTCTCCTGCGCGGTGGTGCCGGTGCCGACGGCGAAGACGGCGAGCGCGGCCATCAGGGCGAGCGAACGGAGATAACGGCTCATCGAAAGAACTCTCAGGGAGGAATGCGATGGAATCATTATCCGCGCGGAGGCGGGAACGGCCAACGGGCGGGAAACGAAACGGCCCGCGATCGTCCATCGCGGGCCGCCCGGGAGTTCGACGCGGAAGGGATTACTTGGCGACTTCGACCGGCTTGGTCTTGGTGAGGATCGCCTTGAGTTCCTCGACGACCTTGGCGCATTCTTCCTTGGTCTTGTAGTCCTTGTAGGCGCCGCAGATGTTCTTGCCGTCGGCGCCGAGGACGCGGAAGCGGAAGCCGTTCTTGGATTCGTAGATCTCGACTTTGCCGAGCTTCTCCTCTTTGTCGTCGGCCTTCTTGGTGTCGGCGGGTTTCTTGGCGTCTTTCTTTTCCTGGGCGACGAGTCCGGTGCCGGCGACGGTGACGCCGAGCGCGGTCATGAGCGCGAGTGAACGGAGGAACTTGGACACGGGGAACTCCGGGTGTGGATCGCGAGGGTGCGCGCCGTGCGCTGAACAAGAGTCCATTCGGAAGGAATTCTCCCGCGACCCGACGCGCGGAGCAAGGGAAATCCGAAAAAAATCTCGGAATTTCGCTCACCCCTCCTCCATCAGCTTCGCGAGGCGTTCGGCGAGTTCCTCCTCGGCGGTCGGGGTCCAGGCGAAGTCGGGCGGGGGCTGGAAGGCGCCCTCGGCGTCGAAGGCGGCCGACGGCACCGGGTGCAGCGAGAGCGTGCCGAGCGTATGGGATTTCGTGCGCAGGTCGAAGCCGGTGCGATGCGCGAGGTCGGCGGCGTCGAACAGCCCCGGCGCGAAGACCGACGGACCGTCCGTGACGAGCAGCGTGCCGGCGCGCGCGAGCGGCGGTTCGGAGGGCTGCGCGACGGCTTCGAGCGCGAGCGTGGCCGCCACGCCGGGCAACGCGCTCGCCAGCACGAAGCACGGGCCGAGGCGCGCGTCGGTCGGCGCGTGCCGGGTGAACCGCACGGCGCCGGCCTTGTCCGCCACGGCGAAGCGCGCGTCCGACAACCGCAGCGAGCGCAGGAACTCCTTCCCCGACACGGCGCGCACGCGCAGCGCCGCCAGCTCGCGATCCCCGGCGTACCAGTACACGGAAGAATGTCCGACGCGCCGCGGCCGCGGGAGCGTCGCGACGAGGAGCGCCTCCTTCGCCGCCAACTGCGAGGGGACCAGCGGCACCGGGACGACCTGCTCGCCGGCGGTGCGATCGGAGCGGACGACGACGCGCACGCCGAGGCTCGCCAGCGGCGCGAGCGCGGTCGGCGACTTCAGCACGAGCGACGCGTGGAACCCGCGGCACTGCGCGGCGACGAACGCCCGCGCCGCCACCGTGCGATCGGCGAGTTGCACGGACGTGGTGGCGTGCGCGACGGTCAGTTGCGCGAGGAAGTCGTCCGCCGATTGCACGGGAAGGGGAACGTCGGCGAGGAGCTTGTTCCGCCAGAGCAATTCGGCGCGCGCGGAGAACTCCGGCGGCGCGAGGCGGAAGGTCAGGCGGTAGCGCAGCGGGTCGGCGTCGTCCTTGCGCAGGCTCTCGGGGGCGAGCGGCGCCTGGCCGGGGATGCGCAGCGCGTAGTCGTCCTTGCGGCGCGCCGCGGGCGGCAGGCGCAGGCGGACCTCGACGACGACGGCCTCGGCCGCCGCGGGCACGGGCAGGTCGGAAAGCGCGAGGCCGGCGATCTCGTGCCGCACGTGGACGGCGGTGGAGCCGGGGCGCCCGCGCACGGCGGGGATCAGGTCATTCATGAGCCAACCGAGCGAGCGCGCGATCGAGGGCCGCATCGAGGTCCTCCCCGGCGACGGGCGCCGGTTCGGCGGAGCAGAGCAAACACGCGGGCGATTTCGGGATGCGGAGGCGGTGCGCGCGGTACGGTTCGTCGAAGACGTCCGGAACGCGCGCGAGCGTCAGGAGCAGGGACGAGAACTCCGGCGGGCCGGCGAGCAGGTCGAGCGTCCGCAGGGCGTGCAGCGCCGCGATCGTGGCGATGCTCGCCGCGCCCGCGGGCACGGTCGTTTCGGGGAGGCCGTTCGGGTTCGCGTAGTCCGGCGGCGGCGACGCGGGCGCGTCGGTCGGCCCCTCGCGCTGGAGGAAGCTCGCGACGCAGCCGTAGCACGGGCCGTCCGGCGCGAAGGCGTGGACCCAGCCGCCGATGCCGCCGGCGAGGACTTCGCCGAGCGTCCACGGCTTGCGGGCCGCGCGCATCAGGTGGTCGAAGTGGTACTTCGCCGGCTCGTTGTCCACGGCGCAGACGCCGACGTCGCAGGAGGAAATCTTTTCCCGCAGGGCGTCCTGCTCCTTCGGATCGCAGAGATCGACGGCGAGCCCTTCAACTTGAAGTTCGGGGCGAAGCGCGAGCAGCCATTCCTTCGCGAGTTCGACCTTGGGGCGTCCGACGGCCGACGGCGGGAAGCGGTGCCGGTGGACGTTGTGGAGTTTGTAAAGGTCCGGTTCGACGAGCGTGACGCGAGTGAATCGCGAATCGCGCGCGAGCAGATCGAGGGCGACGATGCCGCCGCTGCCGACGCCGGCCTGGAACAGGTGCGCGCCCATGAGCGCATTTTACGGTCGAACCGGAAGCGGGTTCACCGGTGATTCGGAAAACTGCGGTACCGTTCGAGCGCGAAGACGAGCGGGTGAACGTCGCCGGCGCGATCGCGAACGATCGCCGCGAAGCCAGGCATGTCCGCCAGCCAGAGGGGAATGTACAATCGCGTTCCGTCGATCGACGCGAAACGGAGGTACCGCAAACCGAAGATATTGGCCCGCTCGACCACCGTGAATTCGGTCCAGGGAACCGTGCGGTACATCCCCCAGTAATTGTAAGTGCGAATGCCGTCGGACAAAACGTAGACGGGCCAGAAGATGATCGCGACCGCGAACAGCAGGCCCGCGACTACGGCGGTGGCGATGGTCGGTGGCGCGTCGGGTTGCCGTCCGGAAAGAAACCAGGCGATGACGTAGCCGAAACCGAAGACGATTCCACAAATTGTCGTCGTCCACCGCCACGCGACGGCGAAGGACGAACGAAACGTCACCGGCGGTTGTTCGATCATGGAACGACTCGATGCTTCGCGTCCGTCAGTCAAGGTACACGCGCCGGGCCGATTCCGAGTAGGTGTGCTCCAAGTCCACGGCAATCGACGCGTTCACGTTCAAGGCTAATGGAATCGTCGGCAGCGATTGCCCGACCGACAAGGGGCGCCGCCACACGGCGACGAGCGTGCCGTCCGGCACCGATTCCCCGACGCGATAACTGACGGCGAACGGCACCGGGACCGGCGGTTGATCGAGTCGCAGATTCTCGGCCAACGCGTCCGCGAAGGAGAAGCCGACCGGTCGGGGCAGCACGTCGATCAGCAGCAGGTGGACGCCTTGCCGGATGTAGCCGAGGTAACGGCCGAGATAGCGCTCGCGCGCATCCGGGCGATCCTTGTTGCGCGGCGAGACGATCTCGATGGCCGCGACGAGTTGCCCGTGGTGGTCGATGTGCACGGCCGTCTGCGGGTCGAGTTCGAAGACCGCCACCGATTCGCTGTCCGGCTCCGGGAGGGCCGCGCCGCCGGCCGTGGTACGATCCTCCGGCTTCCACTGGCGCACGCCGAGATCGGGCCGGCCGTTGTTCGCGTCGATGGTGAGGGCGGGCACGGAACCGAGATAGGCGCGATAGCCCTCCGGCAGGCGCGGCTGGATCCAATCGAGCAACTGCGTCTGCCAGACGAGGTGCAGGCTGTTCCAACCGCGGTCGTCGCGCCAGTCGTGCAAGGGCATGGTTCGGCCTCCCACGGTACGATAGCAGAGTTTCAACCGGCCTTCGTCTCCACGATCATCGTCACGGGGCCGTCGTTGACGAGGTGAACCTGCATGTCGGTGCCGAAGACGCCGCAGGAGACCGGGATGCCAAAGCTTCGCAGGCCGTCGACGAAGGCTCGGTAGAGCGGCTCCGCGACCTCCGGCCGGGCGGCGCCGACGAAGCTCGGCCGGCGGCCCTTCGCGCAGTCGCCGTAGAGCGTGAACTGGCTGACGGCGAGGACGGCGCCGCCGATGTCGAGCACGGAGAGGTTCATCTTCCCGTCGGCGTCCGGGAAGCAGCGGAGGTGCGCGGTCTTCTCGGCGAGCCAGGCGGCGCTCGCGGCGGTGTCGTCCGGGGCGACGCCGACGAGGGCGAGCCAGCCGCGGTCGACGGCGCCGACGGTCTCGCCGGCGATGACGACTTTCGCGGACGCAACCCGTTGCAGGACGATGCGCATGGAGTTCCCCGATTGCCCTTCCCGGCTCCTTCACGTTTACTGTAGCGTAAGCAGGGTTCCCATCGCCCCGCGCCGGCGCGAGAGCCGCGAATGATCGAGAGTTTCGCCAAATACGGCTACGTCGGGATCTTCTGCGCGATCATCGCGACGGGGTTCGGCTTGCCGATGCCCGAAGAATTGCCCGTTCTCTTCTCCGGCGTGCTGGTCGGCCACGGGGACACGCTCGCGCCCGGCATGACCGAGCTGCCGCACGACCGGCTGCGCTGGTGGATCATGCTGCCGGTGGTGATCGTGGCGGTGGTGGTGGGCGACGGCCTGCTCTACGGCGTCGGCCGGCTCTGGGGCCAGCGCCTGCTCAACAACGCCTGGGTGAAGCGAAAAATCCTCTCGCCCGAGAAGCGCGCCGTCATCGAACGGGAATTCCAGCAGCGCGGCGTGATGATCCTGCTCACCGCGCGCCTCACGCCCGGCATCCGCACGCCCATCTTCCTCATGGCCGGCATCCTGCGCGTCTCCTTCACGCGCTTCCTCATCGCCGACGGCCTCTACGCCATCCCCGGCGTCATGGTCATGTTCTGGCTCGCCTACTTCCTCACGGACCAGGTGCTGGACGTCTTCCACCGCATCGAGCAGTACAAGCAGCTGCTCGTCTTCGGCATCCTGTGCGCCGTCGGCGGCGTGATCCTGTACCGCCTGCTCATCAATCGGCGCGTGACGACGGGGGAGTCGAAGGACGTGCCGATGATCGTGAAGCCGGTGGAGAAGGTGACGGAGGCGGTGGAGCACGTGGTGGAGAAGGCGTTCGACGTGGTGGTGCACATGGGCCACGCCGAGGAGAAGCCGAAGGTCGAGGAGTCCAAGCCGCCGGAGTCCGCGTCGGCGGCGCCGGAGCCGGCGAAACAAGTCACGCCGGGGTGAATCGCACATCGGGGAGCCATCATGACCACCGCCGCCACGCGCGCATCGCAAGTTCTCACGGCCGAGGAGTGGCTGCGCGGCCTGGGCGACGTGCCGCCGCACCGCATCCGCATGTGGCCGTATCCGGGCACCGCGACCGAGGCGGACGCGCGGCTTGCCACGAACACCGAACTGCATTGCGAACTGATCAACGGAACGTTGGTGGAGAAGGCCATGGGAATGCCGGAAGCGTTCGTCGCGGCTCTGATCATCGAGTTCCTCGGCCCGTTCGTGCGCAATGGGCGGCTGGGTATCGCGATCGGTTCCGATGGCATGTTCCGAATGATCCACGGCAACATCCGCGAACCCGATGTGTCTTTCACGCATCGGGATCGCCTGCCGAATCCGATGCCGCAGGTGGGCGGTTGGTGCCCCGATTTGTGCGTCGAAGTCCTCAGCCCCGACAACACCGTTTCCGAAATGCGATTGAAGCGAGCGGAATATTTCGCGTCCGGTTGCCGGCTCCTTTGGGAGATCGATCCGCGGTCGCGCACGGCGATGGCCTACACGGCCGACGACGCGGGCGCGCCGGTGGACGTCCTCGACGGCGGCGCCGTGTTGCCCGGCTTCGCGCTGTCGCTCGCGCAGCTCTTCGCCGAGTTCGACGCCGCCCTGCCGCCGCCCGCGCCATGAACTTCCTCGCGCACCTGCACCTCGCCCCCGAATCCGACGACGAGCGCGTCGGGTCGGTCGTCGCCGACTTCGTCAAAGGCCCGGACTTCCACGCGCTGCCGCCGGCGATCCAGCGCGGCGTGCGCCAGCACCGCGCCGTCGACGCCTTCACCGACCGGCACGCGCTCGTCCAGCGCAGCATCGTCCGCATCAGCAAGGCCTGGGGCTGGTTCTCCGGCATCCTCGTGGACGTCTATTACGACCACCTGCTCGCCCGCGACTGGGCGCGCCACGACGCCGAGCCGCTGCGGAGTTTCGCGGATCGGATGTACGCGATCCTCGGGGCGCACGCGCCGGCGCTGCCGATGCCGGGCCGCGGGTTCGTCGAATGGTTCGTGAAGGACGATCGACTCTGGCTCTACCGGACGCCGGACGGCATCGAGGACACGCTGCGGCGACTGTCGCGGCGGATCGCGGAGCGCATCCCGCACCGCGCGGTGAAGTTGCACGAGGCGATGCCGGACCTGCTCGCGAACGACGCGGGACTGGAGGAAGACTTCCGCGCGTTCTACCCGGAGCTGCAGGCGTTCGCGCGAACGGTTTGATCGTTTAGCGGCGAGGCGGAGTCTTGGGGGCCGCCCCCCGGGACCCAAACGCCCCCCCCGGGCCCCCAACATTGCCACCACCCCG
>CAYVRB010000194.1:0-2718 GCA_964453375.1 uncultured Alcaligenaceae bacterium | reverse complement strand
GCGGCCGGCGTGCGCGCGACCGGTTTGCTCGTTTCGCGGCGCGGCGGAGGCTTCGGAGCCGAGCGCTTTACCGACGCCCCGCGCGCGGCTCCGAAGACTTCGCCTCGCCGCTCAACATGGAGCGCAATCGCGCTCGGCTCCGAAGACTCCGCCTCGCCGCGAAACAAGTTGGTCACTTCTTCTCGTTGATCAATTTGTTCAGCCCGATGCGGGCGTCGTCCTCGATCACGCGGATCAGCTCCTTCAACTTCTCCATCTCGGCGAGCGTCTTGGCGCCCTCCTCGGTCGTGCCGTCGGTGTCGGCGACCATCTTGCCGAGCGCCGAATAGGTCGGCTCGAACGAGTTCAACAGCTTCCGAAGGCCGAGCTTGTCCGCCTTGCGAACGAGGATCTCGACCGCCTTCTTCGTCGGGAAGGCGTTCTCGCGGAACTCGTCGTAGGTCTTCGAGGCGGCCCATTTCTTCATCGCGTCGCGCGCCTTGCGGTGCTCGTCGTCCTTCGGCGTCCATTCGGCCTGCAGCTTCTCGCGCTCGTCCTTCACCGCCTGGTTGCCCGGCGCGAGGTTGATGAGCTTCTCCAGCGCCTCGAGCGCCTCGGGGATGTCGCCGCGGGAGCGGAACTCCTTGATCCGCTCCGCCAACTCCTTGGCGCGGAACTCGGCTTCGAGCTTGCTGGGGTCGTCGGACTTCTTCGCCACCTCGTCCAGCAGGCCCATCGTCTTGGTCATCGACACGATCCCCTTCTCGACGGCGGCGAGCTGCTTCTCGCCGGCATCCAGGATCTTCTTGATGGTCTCCTCGCCGGCGCGGGGCCGTTCGCGGAGCTGCCGGAGTTCGTCCGTCAGCACCTTGTGCGCCTCGATGACGGCGGCCTGCCCGCCGGTGGCGGTCGCCAGGGCGTCGCGGTTCTTGCTGATGTCGAGGAACTTGTTCACCTTCTCGAAGAGGGCGCGCTGCGAGAGGACGAGGTCGGCGACCTTGGTGCGATAGCCGTTGCACTCGTTGGCGAAGGCGGCGCGCTCCTCGTCCTCGGCCTTCACGTCGAAGCGCAGCAGCACGGGATCGTCGGAGAGGACGGGGACGGGGAAGAGTTCGATGCGGCCGCCTTCGAGGCCGACCTGGATGCAGGCGACGTTGTTGAAGACGCGGCCGGAGCGGTAGGTGCCGGATTCGTACTTGAGCACGTCTTCGGGGCCGGGCTGGGCGTTGAAGTCGAGGTCGGTGCCGGTGACTTGGATGAGCGACCCCTTGACGTGGGGCGAGCCGTCCTGGCCGACGAGGCGGAGTTTCACCTTCGCCTCGATCGTGGAGAGCTTGACGGCGCGCAGGCCGATCCGCCGCCGGGCGTCGCGCGCGAGGCTGTCGCGCATCCACGGGTCCTTGAAGCGCGAGAGCACCGCGCACTTCGCGGCGCCGGCGTCGTCCGGCTTCTCCTCCACCTTCAAGAGCGTGTAGGAGTACGGCACGCCGGTGCGCATCTTCGGCAGCTCGCCGCGGAAATCCTTCGGCAGCGGGTTCTTCGGGTCCGCCGGACGCGTCACTTCGCGAATCGCGGAGACGATCAGCACGTCCCCCTTCTTCACCCACCGGCTCGGCGGCGCGAGCGCGGAGCCGCGGAAGGTGACGATCATGTGCTCGTCGTCGGCCTGGATGGTCGACAGGGTGCCGACGGGGCCGAAGTCGGGTTCGACGAGCAGGGCGGCGACGCGCGAAAGGGTGTCGACGGCGCGGCAGGTCTGCTTGCGGAGGACGGGGGAGGGGATGCCGGTGAAGCCGTCGAGCTGGCGGGCGGCGAGGTGGAAGACGCCGTCCTTGTAGTCGACGGTGAGGATGTGGGTCTTGCCGCCGGAGAGTTCGCGGGCGGGGTCGGGTTCGAGGGCGGCCCAGCCGCGCTCGGCGAAGGCCTTCAGGAGCGGATGCTTGTCGTCGACGGTGTGCGTGAAGTCGATCACTTCGACTTCGCCGGCGGTGTCGAGCGTGGCCTGCAGGGCGGCGCGGAGTTCCCGCGCGAGCTGCTGGCGGACCGTCGCGGAGAGGACGGGGTGATCGGCGCAGCGCAGGCCAATCTGCCAGCGATACGGCGTGTTCGGTTCGGGGTCGAGCGGGGCGCGGGTTTGCGCCGGCGCGAATGATGCGCACAGAATAACCGGGAAAATCGCTGCGAGGACGCGGTACGACATGGTTCCCCCGATCCCGTTGGTAAGCTAAGGTATGGGTAGTGTACCGCGCTCGCGGCCGCCCCGCCCGTCGGATTGTTCAACGTCGAGACCGCCAGAATGTTGAATCCCCGGTTGATGAAGCCCGCCCAGAATTACCAGGTTGGATTCGAAGTGACCGTGCGCGCCCCGCGCGAGCGCGTCTGGTCGGCCCTCGTCGACGAAACCTCGAACTGGTGGCCGAAGGACTTCTTCTCGGCGGAGAACCCCGAAGGCTTCGTGATCGAGCCGCAGCTCGGCGGCCGCGTCTACGAGGCGTGGCACGGCGGCGGCGGCGTCCTCTGGGGCACCGTCGTGGTCTGGTCGCCCGGCTACCGGATGACGTGGGCGTGCGAGATGTACCCCGACTGGACCGGGCCGGGGCGCTCGTTCGTGACGTTCGACCTGGAGGATCAGGGCGCGGAGACGCTGGTGAAGGTGAGCGACGCCGGCATCTGCATCAGCGCGGCGCAGGCGGCGACGAGCCTGGGCAACGGCTGGCAGAAGCTGATCGGCACGCATTT
>CAYVRB010000193.1:0-12224 GCA_964453375.1 uncultured Alcaligenaceae bacterium | reverse complement strand
GAAGACTCGGCCCGACCTACAAATCTACAAATCGGTTCACTTGCGGATGGTCAATGTCTTGAGGAAGTAGTCCACATCCTTGCCGAGCGCCTTCGCGTCGGCGTCGGGCAGGCGGGCGGCGAAGGTCGCGCCGGTGCCGTCGGCGTTCGACAGCACCGCGTACTCCACGACCATCGCGCCGTCGGGCGCCGTCGCCGTCAGCGCGAAGCGATCGAGCGCCGGGTTCTCGGCCACGCGCCGCGGTCGGTCCCGTACGGCCACGGCCTTCGCCGACTTCGCCAACTGCGCCGCCGCCTCCTTCGCGAATTCGTCCGCCGTCGGCAGCGTCTTCGCCGTCTCGACCGTCAGCAGCACGCCGGCGCCGTTCGGTCCGTCGAGCGTCACTTGCCGGCCCTGCACGGCGCCGACGCGCCAGCGCCGCGAGTACAGGAAGCGAACGCCGAGATCGCGATTGTCGTACAGCAGGCGGGAGTTCTCCTCGGTCGGCGCGAGGGCAACGCCTTTGAGCGCGGCGTCGGACAGTTCCTTCGCCTCGCTCGCCGTCCGCGTCAGGGTGTAGCGGCCTTCGATGGTGCCGACGGTCTTGCCCGACCCGTCGAGCAGTTCGTGCGTGCCCTTCAGGGAGAGATACGCGAGGCGGTTGGCGTCGAGGTCGAAGTAGGCGGTGCCGTCGAGGGAGTGCTTGCAAGGTCCGTTGTCGTCGACGCCGCGGACGGTGCCCGCGAGCGAGATGCGCGCCTGTCGCCGTCCGTTGACGGTGACGACGCCGACGAGCTTGAGCGTGTATTCGCCGCCGGTCACCTTCTCGAGGTCGGTGAGTTCGGCCACGGCGTCGGCGGCCATCGGCCAGGTGTCGTTCACCGCGACCGGCTTCGTCGGCAACAGCCCCGGCACGAGCGCCGGCAGAAACGGATCGGTGCGCACCGCGTCGATCTCGCTCCAGAGCAGCGGACCGTCCGGCGAGAACGGCGACTTCCCCTTCGCGGAGCGGAGGACGACGAGCCGACGCACGGCAGGGCGAAGGTCGGCCGACTGTTCGCGGCTACCAAGCTGGCGACGCACCTCGAACGTGCGATACTGGCGGACGACTTTTCGCGCGTCCGAATCGTCGGAATCGAGGACGCGCTCGTCGAAGGCGATGGAACCTCCGCCGGCGAGCGTCACGGTCTCGGATTTGCCGTCTTTGGCGAGGACAAGCCGTCCGGAGAGTTCGGTCTTTTGCTCGACGCGATAAATCGCGCCGGGGGCGAACGATTCGGCGAGCGTGTACGGCTCGGCGGCGCGGACGGCGACGCCGGGCCAGAGGATCACGAAGAGCAGCCCCAACGAACGGCGGAGCATCGACGTAGGTCCTGTAGGAACGGAATCGAACGCACTTGCATGGTAATCGCGCGGCGTCGGCCCTTCGCGGCGCAAACTGGACGAAATCCGCCGTTCGTCGGGCAGGAAGTGCGATGGAACGAACGGCGGCGGACCGGGCGGATTGGGAAAACTGTGCCGATTGGTGTTTTTCACCACAGTCGTGTGCAAAACTACACACGGGATCGGTAAAAGGCGGTGCGGTGACCAGTCCGCGAAAAACGTCTTGCGGCGTGGATCGGAAAATCAAAATCCCGGCGGCCGCAAAGCGAAGACTGGATAGTGGTTACGAACGAGTTCGAGGCGAACGGAAAGTTTGATTGCGAACCGGCGCGAATCTTGCTCGATCTCTCGCGTCGAATCCGACTCGCCATCGCTCGGGAACTGTTCGGCATACCGCGGGGTCGAAGATCGTGCAAGGGCGATTTTTTTCGCCCGAACCCCGACGGGTAAGAATCGGTCCGGGAAACAGTATTCCCGGATAGGCCCATCGAACCGACTTCGGAGCGAACGACGGACGACTTCGGGGGACGACGCTCCCCCGACCACGGGATGGGAGGACACCGCGATGAACGCTTTCAAATATCCCGCGTTGCAAGAGCTGACGGCCCAGCAGGTCCGTTTCGCGCCGCCCGCCAAGCGCCGCGAGCAATTGAAGAACGCCGAGAAGCTGCTGGCCGAGGCCGAGCCGACGAAACAATATCCGTACCAGTTCGTTTGCTATCGCCTGACGGAGTTCCGCGCGAACGGGCACCCGGACCTGTTGATCCGCGGCGACGAGTTGAAGCACGACCTCGCGCTGTTCATCATCAAGGTGGAGCGGTCGCTGCCGCCGGTGCCGCGCGAGCAGGTCGGCGAGGAGATGCTGACGCTCGAGGAGATCTGCGCCCGGTTCAACGTGTCGCAGAAGACGATCGGCCGGTGGCGGCTGCGCGGGCTGGTCGCGCGGCGGTTCAAGGCGAACGGCCGCAGCCAGCTCGGCTTCCCGCTCGCCAGCGTCGAGGCGTTCGCCGCGGCGCACGGCGACCGCGTCGCCAAGGGCGCCCGCTTCAGCCAGCTCAGCGAGCCGGAGCGCGAGAAGATCGTGCTGACGGCGCGGGAGCTGGCGTCCCGCGGCGAGTCGCTCGTGGACGTCAGCCGCAAGATCGCCGACGAACTGCACCGCTCCCCGGAGGCGGTGCGCTACACGATCCGCAACTTCGACCGCACGCACCCGGACGCCGCGGTCTTCCCCAAGCACACCGGACCGCTGGACGCGACCGACAAGGAACGCATCTACTCCGCCCTCCAGGAGGGAACCGCCGTGGACACCATCGCGAAGAAATACCACAGGACGCGCTCGAGCGTGTACCGCGTCGTCAACGAAGTGAAGGCGACCCGGCTGGTCGCGCAGCCGGTGGACTACATGCACAACGCGGAGTTCGACGACCCGGCGAAGGAGGCGATCATCCTCGGCCCGATGCCGGGCGAGGAGGAGTTCTTCGAGAAGGTGCGGTCGATGCGCCCGCCGAAGGACGTGGAAGCGCACATGGCGTACCTCTACGAGCGGCCGCTCCTGACGCGCGAGCAGGAGGCGCACCTGTTCCGCAAGATGAACTTCCTGAAGCACCAGCTGCACCGGGTGCGGGCGAAGCTCGATCCGAGCCGGGCGCGCGTGCAGGACATCCAGCGGGTGGACGAGCTGCGCAACGCCATCAAGGCGGTGCGCGACCTGCTGATCGAGTGCAACCAGCGGCTCGTGCACGCCCTGGCGACCAAGCACATGCAGGTCGGCCAGAGCCTCGACGAGCTGAAGTCCGACGCGAACATCTCGGTGATGCGCGCGGTGGAGAAGTTCGACTACGGCCGCGGGAACAAGTTCAGCACCTACGCCACTTGGGCGGTGATGAAGAACTTCGCCCGCAGCATCCCGGACGAGAACACGCGGCGGCAGCGGTACATGACCGGCGCCGACGAGGTGTTCGACGCGCGGCAGGACGGCCGGACCGACGAGCACGAGATGCTCGCCGTGGCGGACGCCGCCAAGGCGCGCGTGCACGACCTGCTGGACCACCTGGACAGCCGGACGCGGGACGTGATCAAGATGCGCACCGGCCTGGCGGGCGGCGGGCAGATGACGCTCGAGCAGATCGGCCAGCACTTCGGCATCACGAAGGAGCGCGTGCGGCAGATCAACGTCCGCGGCATGAAGCTCCTGCGCGAACGCGCCGCCGAGCAGAAGGTCGAACTGCCGTAATTCGTTCCCGGAAGGGAATTCGAGGGCCGACCCGATCGGGGTCGGCCCTCAGCGTTTTCTCACTTTGTTTCTCAGCAATTTCTCAGTTTGGTCTCACCGTCCGCTCACCCTCGCCATGCTAAGAATGAATCGCATTAAGGAACAACGTCGTATCGCCTAGGAACCAAGATGGAAGACTTCGACCGGCAACTGATGGTGGCCGCCCCGGTGAGCCTGGGGCTGCTGGCGATCGGGATCGTTCAGATCCTTCTCCCGCGAATCGCGCCGGCGTGGCGCGTCGGATTCGCGGGCGCGGCGATGGCCGCGGCGCTCCTGCTGGCGGCGAATCTGACGGCCGACGACCGCTTCGCGGCCGGCGCCGCCGCGACGGGGACGGCCGGCGCGGTCCTCGCGATCGTCGCGCAACGCACCCGGATCGAACTCGGTCGGCCGCGCCGCGTCGGCGCCGCGATCGCCGCCGCCGGGGCGGTCCTACTCGGCGTCACCGTCGTCCGTCACGAAATCGGGTTGAACGACAAGCTCGACTCGGACACCGAGGAGATGTCCCTCCACACCTACATGCCCGAACGCGAGCCGGACCCCGCGACCGTCGCGTACACCGATCGCGGCCGCGCGATGACGATCTGGCGCCCCGTGGCGCGTCGGGACGAGGAATCGCTGCGCGAGCAGGAAGCGCGCAGCCTGCGCCTGGCCCGCGCGTCCGCCGCGGTCGAGCGCATCGGCGACGCCAGCGAGACGACGAATTGCCACGGCTGGGTCTTCACTGGCGGCCGAACGAACCTCACGAACGCGGAAGTCGAAATGATCCTGGCCGACAACGGCTACGAGCGGTTCGCCGATCCGAAGCCGGGCGACTTGGCGATCTATCGCAACGGCGTCGGTATCACGCACACCGCGATCGTGCGGGCCGTCGAACCCGGCCGGCCCGTGGTCGTCGAAAGCAAATGGAGTTGGATGGGCGTCTTTCGCCACGACGTCGGCGATTCGATCTACGGCGTCGATTTCGCGTACTACCGCTCGCCGCGCGCCGACCACCTCGTGAAGTTGACCGACCGCTCGACGCCGATCTTCAGCGGCGCCGAATAATCGAAGTCCGTCGCGGCCCTCGCCGCGACGGACCCGATCTTTATCGCCCGCCGAAGCCGCCGCCGAACCCACCCCCGCCGAAGCCGCCGCCGCCAAGGCCGCCGGCCCCGTTCAAGCCGAGGCCGCCGCCCACGAGCGGATTCCGCCGCCCCACGGCCGGCACATCCTCGTTCCGCAGCCCTTCGGCCCGCGTGGTGCCGGCGCCGACGCGGCCCGAGACCCCGCTCGGCGCGCCCAGTTCGATCAGCGCGCGGATCACGGCGTCGCGGCGCTGCTCGTCCAGTTTGGCGTTGCCGGTCGGTTCCACCAGCACCGAGTCGTCGATCGTGTCGAGCCGCTTGAAGATGCCGGTGACGTGGCGCAGGCCGGTGTCGTTGAGCGTCGCCGCGTTCGCGAGGAAGTCTTCGCGGTAGACGACGAAGTACTCGGCCATCGCGAGCTGCTTCTGGCGTTCGAAGATGCTGCGGACGACGGCGCCGTTGGCGACGGCGCCGGTCGGCGGGATCTTGCAGGTGCGCAGGTTGCCGGACTTCGTGTAGTCGCACTTCTCGTGGCCGTGCTTCTTGCCGGCCGGCGTCGGGCACGCCGCTTCGGGTTCGCACGGCGCGGACGCCGATTCGACCGGCGCGGGCGCCTGCTGGGGCGGGAGGTCGGGAACCGGCGGCAGTTTCTCGACGGGCACCGCGACGAGCTTCTCGACCGGCGCGACCCGCGGGAGCACGAGCGGCGGCGCGGCGGTCGTCGGCTTCACGGACGTCGAGATCGGCAGGTCGATCTTCGGCGGCGGGATCGTCGGCGTCTGCGCCGCGGCGCCCGACGCCGCCACGCCCGCGCAGCCCGCGGCCAGCCAGCACCGCAACGTCGGCATCGTCTTCATGGCAGGTCTCCGATTCGGGGGAATGCGATCAGGCGGCCGTCGCCTTGCGGCCCTTGGCGCCCTTCAGTTGCGTCCAGCCTTCGGCCGGCATGTTCATCGCCAGCTTCAGCGCGCCGACCGCGCCGGCGTACGACGCGTCGCCCACGCGCGTCACCTTCGCGCCGCCGTACTCCTTCAATGACGCCTCGATCACGCGGTCCAGCCCCTTGAGCTGGCTGCCGCCGCCGCCGAGGATGATGTTCTGGCGCAGCCGACCCTGGAATTCCGGGTCGAACTTCCCGACCATCTCGCGCACGGCGTTCACGATCGGCGCCACGATCGTGCTGCACGCCGCCTTCAGCGGTTCGGTCACGTCGAAGTTCGTCGGCTTGCCCTGGACCGTCAGTGGCACGATCGCCGACTCGCCCGCGTCCTGGACGCAGCCGTACTTCTCCTTGATCTCGCGCACCATGTTCCGCGACACCTGCGCCTGCGGGAACTTGGCCTTCAGCTTCTTCTCGAACTCCTCGTCGACGAGGTCGCCGCCCATCGAGAGCGTGACCTGGTCCTTCTCGCTGGGATAGGTGCCGAAGAGCGGGCAGATGTCGATGGTGCCGGCGCCGATGTCGATGACGAGGGCGTCGGTGAGGCGGTTCATGCCATAGGCGATGGTGAACGGTTCGGAGACGATGGCGACGGATTCAAAGATGCCGTCGACGGCGTCGAGGATGAACTTCTTGTTGAGCGTGTTGGCGCGGGAGGGCACGCCGATGACGCCGAAGCACGGCCGGCCCGGCTCGCGGTGGACCATCTTGACGGCGTACTCGACGACCAGCCGCGTGGCGTCGGCGTGCTTCTTCACCTGCTTGTCGTCGAGGCCCGCGGCCTTGCCGTCGACGTACTTCAGCGCGCCCTTCTCGAACGGCCGCACCACGTCGAGCGCGAGGCGGTGGTCCACGATGTCCTTGCCGAAGACCAGGTCGCGGCCGAGCATCGTGCGCGCCACGTGGTCCTTGGGCCAGCCGACGGCCGTCTGCATCACGTCCCGCAGCCCCGTGGAGCTGGCGACCGACGTCTTGAACGTGCCGAGGTCCATCCCGACGAAGACGGCGTTGGAAGCGGACATCACTTTTCTCCGGGATTGGGTTCGGGGCTTGCGGCCAGTTCGGCCCGCAACGACAGGTTCTGATCGAGGATGTTCAGGAGCATCGCGTCTTCGCCGGCCTTCTCGGCGACCTTCAACTGCACGACTTGCTCGGCGTAGGTGGGGCCGAGGTCGAACGGCTCGGCCGCCGGCATCGGGCCCGCGTCGCGCCCGCCGACGGCGACGTGTCCGGCGGCCACCGCCAGCGGGATCGGCCGCGGGCGGCGCGCCGCCGAGCGCGTCGTCGCCACCAGGATCGTGCCGACGAGCGCGACGCCGAAGAACGCGGCGGTCGCCAGCAGGAGTTCGTTCGAGAGGCGCACGCCCGGCGCTTCGGCCGCCAGCGGCGACGCGTCGCGGACGACGATGATCGTCGGTTTCGAGTCCTCGCGCGGTTCGTTCCGCACCGGCACGAGTTCGTGCGTCGCGTTCGCCTTCACCCACGGCAGCAGGCCCGGCGTACCGGTCGAACCGCCGAATCCGCTCGAATGGAACGCCCCGGCCGGCACGATCGGCGACGGCGCCGGCGGCGCGGGCGGCAGCGTGACGTTGACGACGACCGGGACCGTCGGCAATTCCCATCGGGGCACCGCCCGCTCGAGCAGGCGTGCCGAGACCTTGGTGGCCGAATCGATCGCGGAAACAGTTCCGGCGCGGAGCGAATCCACGAGGCCGGCGACGGCGCGCGGCGCGGCGGTCGGATCGGGCGCCGGCTTCGGCTTGGGAAGGACCTTCCGCGTGCCGACGAAGACTTCGATCTCCGGCGTATCGGCGCGCAGGCCGCCGCCGAGGAGCGCCGACGCCGCGAGGGCGAGTAGCCAAGGCCGTGTTCCGTGCATGGTTCGATTCCGTTCGCGGCGCGGAGGGCGCGCGGTCGAATCCCTTCGACCCGCAAAGGTGTTATCGACCGCACGGACGGAGCAATTCACATTCTCCGCAATTTTTGCCCAGCTTCCCGCCGACCGGGCAAGCTGGGCGAACCGCCCCCCGGCGCGAATTCCGGTTGCATCCCGCGCGGCGGCCGGGGTATCCTGAACTTCCGTCGAACCCGCAAAGCCGGTCGCCGCTCTTTGATTCGATGGAATCGGCCTCCGGCGGCGGCGTAGAATGCAGTGACTTCCCTTGCGAACGACCGGTGCTCCGAACCGGTCCGCCTCCCGGCCGCTCCCCGCGGCGCCCAGACCCCGGCCGGGATGCCGAACGTCTCCGACCGAAACCCCAACCGCCGGACTCCGGCGGATTGACATCGAGGAATCCCATGGCCACGGCAACGGCGATCCTGGACACCCTCCGCACCGAAATCGACACCACCGACTTCCAGAAACTCCACTGGGACGGCGGCTTCGCGCAGTACCTCGACATCGTCCTCCAGACCCCCGGCGTCACGCGCACCGCCTACCAGCGCCTCTACGACATGATCCTCAGCCACGGCACCGAGGACGTCTACGAGAACAAGGAAAAGCAGACCCGCTACAAGTTCTTCACCGAGTTCGCCGGCAAGCACGCCGACGGCATCTACGGCCTCGACCGCCGCATCCAGCAGCTCGTCAACACCTTCAAGAGCGCCGCGCTCGGCTACGGCACCGAACGCCGCGTCATCCTCCTCCACGGACCCGTCGGCTCGGCGAAATCGACCATCGCTCGCCTCCTCAAACGCGGCCTCGAAGAATACTCCCGCACCGACGGCGGCCAACTCTACAGCTTCGCCTGGAAGAACGCCGACGGAAACGGATGGACCAAGGACCCCATGCACGGCGAGCCGCTCCAGCTCATCCCCGACGAGCACCGGCCCAAGATCCTCGCCATGCTCAACGAGAACTGCGCGAAGCCCTACCCCTATTCCGTCGCCATCAAGGGCGATCTCTCCCCGTACAGCCGCTACGAATTCAAGACCCGCCTCACCAAGTACGGCGGCGACTGGACGAAGATGCTCGCCGAGGAAGTGAAGGTCTACCGGCTCGTCCTCAGCGAGAAGGACCGGATCGGCATCGGCACCTTCCAGCCCAAGGACGAGAAGAACCAGGACAGCACCGAACTCACCGGCGACATCAACTACCGCAAGATCGCCGAGTTCGGCAGCGACTCGGATCCGCGCGCCTTCAACTTCGACGGCGAACTGAACATCGCGAACCGCGGCATCGTCGAGTTCATCGAAGTGCTGAAGCTCGACGTGGCGTTCCTCTACGACCTGCTTGGGGCGAGCCAGGAACACAAGATCAAGCCGAAGAAGTTCGCCCAGACGGACATCGACGAAGTCATTTTGGGCCACACGAACGAGCCGGAATACAAGCGGCTCCAGAACAACGAGTTCATGGAGGCGCTGCGGGACCGCACCGTGAAGATCGACGTGCCGTACGTCACGCGCCTGAAGGACGAGGTGCGCATCTACGAGAAGGATTTCAACGTCGAGCGCGTCCGCGGCAAGCACATCGCCCCGCACACGATCGAGGTGGCGGCCATGTGGGCGGTGCTCACGCGCCTCAACCCGCCGAAGCACGCCGGCCTGAGCCTGATGCAGAAGATGAAGCTCTACAACGGCAAGACGCTGCCGGGCTTCACCGAGGACAACGTCATCGAGCTGAAGCGCGACGCGCTGAACGAAGGGATGACCGGCATCAGCCCGCGCTACATCCAGGACAAGATCTCGAACGCCCTCGTCGCCCACCCGGACGAGGACAACATCAACCCGTTCATGGTGATGAAGGAACTCGAGGACGGACTGCGCCACCACTCGCTCATCAAGGACGAGGACCAGTTCCGCTACTACAAGGAGCTGCTCGCCGTGGTGCGCGAGGAGTACGAGGACATCGTGAAGAACGAGGTGCAGCGCGCCATCGCCGCCGACGACGAGGCGCTCGCCAAGCTCTGCGGCAATTACATCGACAACGTGAAGGCGTACACGCAACGCGAGAAGGTCCGCGACCGCTACACCGGCAACTACGTCGAGCCGGACGAACGGCTGATGCGCTCCGTCGAGGAGAAGATCGACATCCCCGACGGCCGCAAGGACGACTTCCGCCGCGAGATCATGAACTACATCGGCGCCCTCGCCATCGACGGCAAGAAGTTCGATTACCGCACCAATGAGCGCCTCCAGAAGGCGCTCGAGTTGAAGCTGTTCGAGGACCAGAAGGACTCGATCAAACTGAGCACGATCGTGTCGAACGTCGTGGACAAGGCGACGCAGGAGAAGATCGACGTGGTGAAGAGCCGCCTGATCCGCAACTACGGCTACAACGAATCGAGCGCGACCGACGTGCTGAACTTCGTCGCGAGCATCTTCGCCCGGGGGCAGACGAAGAAGTGAGCACGTTTAGCCGCGAGGCGGAGTCTTCGGAGCCGAGCGCGGTGCGAACGTACGAGGGGGAACTGCGATGCCGGAATTGACGCTCGAAAGCCTGGCGAATCAACTCGCTGCCATGAATCAGCAGTTGGTGGACCGTGTCGCCGCGTTGGAAAGGCAACTCGCGGAACAGAATGCGAAGTCTCCGTCCAAAGCTTGGCTCGAAACGGTCGGCATGTTCGACGACGACCCCGACTTTGATCGCGAGGTACTCGCCGAAGCCAGGGCCATTCGCGAAGCCGCGCGCGAAGAGGCGCAACGCGAGGTGCACGAGTGATTCTGCTGGATTCCGATCACCTCACGGTGCTGCAAACGCCCGATTCGAACCGACGGGAACCGTTGGTCGCCCGACTCGATGCTTCCAACGAAGTCGTCGGAACGACCGTGGCCAATGTCGAAGAACAGATGCGCGGTTGGATGGCTTCGATCGCCAAGGAACGGATAAGCGATCGCCAAGTGCGTTCCTATGCGAGACTCGCACACCTGTTTCGGTTTTTCGCGAAGTACGAGATCGCACTATTCGACCTTCCGGCAGCCGCGCTGTTCGATTCGTATTCCCGCATCCGCATCGGCACGCCCGATCGCAAGATCGCCGCCATCGCCGTCGCGCGGAACGCGTTGCTCCTGACGGCCAACCGGCGCGATTTCGAACTGGTCCCCGGCCTCCGCTTCGCCAATTGGCTCGACTGATTCCCCGCCCCGCCTGTTCCGTTCCGCCCGGCGGCGTGCGATAATCGCACGACCGAGGCCGAACCATGCCCGACCCTACTTCCGAACCGCAACCCCCGACCGAATCGTTCACGCCCAGCGTGCGCACGGCCGACTACGACGCCCGCGACGCCGACCGACTCCTCGCCGGACGCTACCGCCTGATCGAACCGGTCGGCGAAGGCGGCATGGGCACCGTCTGGAAGGCGGAGCAGACCGAACCGGTCCGCCGGCTCGTCGCGCTCAAGCTGATCCGCACCGGCACCGACACCAAGGCGGTGCTCGCGCGCTTCGAGGCCGAGCGGCAGGCCCTCGCGATGATGGACCATCCGAACATCGCGAAGGTGCTCGACGCCGACGTGACCGGCGACGGCCGGCCGTTCTTCGTGATGGAACTGGTGCGCGGCGAGCCGATCACGCGGTATTGCACCTCCAAGTCCCTCGACGCGAAGCAAAGGCTGGAGCTGTTCGTGCCGGTCTGCCAGGCGATCCAGCACGCGCACCAGAAGGGGATCATCCACCGGGACATCAAGCCATCGAACGTTCTGGTGGCGGAGTACGACGGGCGGCCGGTGCCGAAGGTGATCGACTTCGGCGTGGCGAAGGCGGCGGGCGGCCGGCTGACCGATACGACGCTGCAGACCGGGCACGGGGCGATCGTCGGCACGCCGGAGTACATGTCGCCGGAGCAGGCCGCCGATTCGGCGGACATCGACACGCGCTCGGACGTCTACGCGCTCGGAGTGCTGCTGTACGAGATGCTCACCGGCGCCCCGCCGCACGACCGGGCGAAGCTGAAGGCGGCGGGGCTGATCGAAATCCTGCGGATCGTGCGCGAGGAGGAGCCGCCGCCGCCCAGCTCGAAGCTCGCCCACCTGCGCGTGCCGAACGCGCAGGAGCTGGACTGGATCGTGCTCAAGGCGCTGGAGAAGGACCGCGCCCGGCGCTACGATTCGGCGAACGCGTTCGCGGCGGACATCCTGCGGCACCTGGCGAACGAGACGGTGAGCGCCGGGCCGCCCGGCGCCGGCTACCGGCTGCGCAAGTTCGCCCGCCGGCACCGCGCCGCCGTCCTCGGCTCGCTCGCCATCATGTGCGCCCTCGTCGCGGGGCTGACCGGCGCCGTCTTGGGCCTGATCGAAGCGCGGCACCAGCGGGACGCCGCCGACCGGGCGCGGCGGCTGGCGCTCGACGAGAAGCGGGACGCCGACGCCGCCCGCGTCGCGGAAAGCGAGGAGCGCGCGAAGGCCGAGGCCGCCCGCAAAACCGCCGAGGCGGAGCAGGCGCGGGCCGAGGCGGAACGCGTCGCGAAGGAGAAGGCCGCCGTGCGCGCCGACGGGCTTCGCCTCGGCGCCGAAGCCACGAACGCCCTGCGCACCGATCCGGGCTTGTCCTTGCTGCTCGCGATCGAGGGGGTGAAGCGGCACCCGCACCACCTCACCTTCGCCGCGCTCGCCGACGCCGCGGGCGCCCTGCACGAAGCGAAGACGAT
>CAYVRB010000192.1:2900-12311 GCA_964453375.1 uncultured Alcaligenaceae bacterium | reverse complement strand
CTCGCGGAGCGAGGCGACGGTGGCGGCGTAGAGCGTCTGGCTGGTGACGACGGCGCCGACGAGCAGTCCGAGGAGCGCGGTGAAGCCGAGGGCGATGCCGGCCTTGGTGGTGGTGAGCCAGTGGATGCGCGAGCGCCACGAGAAGTCGTCGGCCGTGAAGGCGCTCATCTGGACGTAGCTTTGCAGGCGGTGCGCGACGCGTTGGGCGTCCTCCTCGGTGGCGCATTTCGCGACGATGTAGGACGCCTCGCCGGGGAAATATTTCAGCAGGAGGCGGGCGGTCTCGTTCGAGCAGAAGACGTACGGCCCGCCGAGGCTCTTGTAGCCGCGCACGAGGCCGACGACCTTCACGCGGATGCCGAGCACGTCGGCGTAGTCGCCGACGCCCGACACGTTCAACCGGCCGAGTTCCGATTCGTCGACGGCGACGGTGTACGGTTCGTTCAGCTTCGCCATCAGGTCCGGCTGCTCGCGCAGGCCCTCGACGGCGGCGAGCGATTGCGGCGTGAGGGCTGAACCGACGACGGTGCAGGCTTCGGGCGTCGACGGGTTGCGGCTATCCGTGAGGCGGATCCAGAGCGAGAAGCCGATCATCGCCGGCTCGGCGCGTTCGACCTCCGGCTGCGCCAGCACGCGCGTGATCCAGCGCTCGGGCAGCGGGCGGCCGAGGTCCACGCTGCGCACGCCGGGGTAGCCGACCCACAGCGTCGCGGTCGATTTGTCCACGGGCAAGGACATCATCGCGAGCAGGCCGATGACGAGGCCGCCCTGCACGGCGATCAGCACGGCCGAGAAGGCGACGGCGAGAATGGCCGGCAGGAACCGGCTGCGCTCGAACCAGATCGTCGCGAGGGAATAGCTCATGATCCAACAGCCCGCCGCGCCAGCTAGGGCGTATCATCTTCGACGACCCCGCAACCGTCAGCATCGCAGAATTCGGGCGAAGGGCAACGAACTAAAGTGGCCGGAGCGCGCGGATCGCGAGGAAATGGCGATTCCGTGTCGGCTGGGAAAACCTTACCGCGCCGGGGGCTTGCGCGGGCGCGGCGCGTCGTCCTCGTAGGCCGCCACGATCTTCGCGACGATCGGATTCCGCACGATGTCGGCTTCGTCGAGGTGGACGATCGACACGCCCTCGACGTCGCGCAATCGAAGCACGGCGTCGGCGAGGCCGCTCTTGATCGTCTTCGGCAGGTCCACCTGCGTCATGTCGCCGGTGACGACGACTTTCGACCCGTGCCCCATGCGCGTCAGGAACATCTTCATCTGCGCCGTCGAGGCGTTCTGGCCCTCGTCCAGGATGATGCAGGCGCCGTTGAGCGTTCGGCCGCGCATGTACGCCAGCGGGACGATTTCAATGATGTCGTGGTCCATGTATTTCCGCACCGCGTCCGGGTCCATGATGTCGTTGAGCGAATCGAACAGCGGCCGCAAATATGGATTGATCTTCTGCACGAGGTCGCCGGGGAGGAAGCCGAGGCGTTCGCCGGCCTCGACGGCGGGGCGCACGAGGACGATCTTCTTGACGGCGCCGGAGCGCAGCAGGCTGACGGCCCAGCCGACGGCGAGGTACGTCTTGCCGGTGCCGGCGGGGCCGACGCAGAGGACGACGTCGTGGGTCTTCATCGCCTGCACGTAGCGGCCCTGGCCGTCGGTGCGCGGGCGCATGTACTTGCCGGTGTCGGTGACGGCGAGGCTGGTGGCGCCACCGCGGACGTCGCTGCCGCGGACGACTTCGAGGACGGTGCGCACGTCCTCGGCCGTCAGCTTGCCCGATTTGCGCAGGACGAGGCGGAGCTGCTGGAAGGTCCGTTCGGCCTGCTCGGCGCCGTCGGCGGAGCCGTCGATCTGGATGGTGTCGCCGCGCGCGACGATGCGGACGCCGAGGGCGTCGCGGATCAGGCGCAGGTAGCCGTCGCGCGGGCCGAAGAGGATCATCGCTTCGTCGCGGCTGTCGAGCGTGAGGGAGCGGGTTTCGGGCATGGTTGTCTCGAACGGTGTTCGGGGAGGGACAGCCGGCGCGGAAGAAGGTTCTACCAGACGAGTATGAAATACGCGACCGGAGCGGAATAGATCACGGAATCGACGACGTCGAGGATGCCGCCGAAGCCGGGGACACTGGCGGAGGCGTCCTTGGTCTGGCAATCGCGCTTGAAGAGCGATTCGACGAGGTCGCCGAAGACGCCGGCCAGTCCGACGGCGAAACCGAAGGCGAGGGCGTGGCCGAGGCCGCCCGCGAACAGTCCCGGCACGGAAAGGTGGAAGCCGAACGCGGTGCCGACCGCCGCGAGCATCCCGCCGGCGAAGCCTTCCCATGTCTTCTTCGGCGAGAGGAGCGGGGTGAACTTACGCTTCCCGATCGCCATCCCGGTGAGGAGCGCGAAGATGTCGCCGACCTTCGGCACGAAGATCGCGGCGGCGAGCGCGGCGCCGGCATGGTTCGGCAGCCAACGGAGCTGCACGAGGAACGCCGGGAAGAGTCCGAGATAGACGAAGAAGAGCAGGGCGTGCGCGATGCGCCCGGTCGCGCGCCCGTCGGCGGAATAGGTGAGCACTTCGAAGAGCGTCGTGGCGATCGCCGCGAAGACGAACGCGCCGAGCGCCGGAATCCACGGAGAGGCGAAGGCGATCCCCGACAACGAAGGCAGCCAGTTCGCCGCGAGGACGAGCGGCACGCACCAGCCGACGACCGCGGGCGGCGGGCGATCCCGTTCCGGCAGCATCCGCCACAGTTCCCGCGAACCGGACCAGCCGAGCGCCAGCACGGCGGCGAGCAGGAACGGCGCGTTCGGGAGGAAGTACTCGTCGCCGACGAGGATGCCCGACATCGCGAGAACGAGGATCGTGCCGACGAGGACGCGCGTGCGGAGCATCGGCTAGACCGCTCCCTTCACGGGCGCGAGGCCTCCGAAGCGGCGCTCGCGTTGGGCGAAGTCCCGCAGGGCCTCGTGCAGCGTGGCGGCGTCGAACTCCGGCCAGCATTTCGGCGTGACCCAAAGCTCCGCGTAGGAGATCTGCCAGAGGAGGAAGTTGCTGATGCGCATCTCGCCGGCGGTGCGCACGAGCAGGTCCGGGTCCGGCATTCCGACCGTGTAGAGCGAGTTCTCGATCTGTTCTTCGTCGATCGCGTCCGCGTTCAATTCGTTCGAACGGACTTTGCCCGCGATCGCGCGCACCGCGTCCACGAGTTCGGTCCGCCCGCCGTAGTTGATCGCGAGGCAAAGGGTCAATCCCGTGTTCTTCCGGCTCATCGCGATGTTCGCGTCCATCTCCGCCTGCACGTCGTCGGCGATGCCGTCGCGGCGGCCAATGATCGTGAACCGGATGTTCTCGCGCACGATCCGCTCGCGCTCGCTCAGCAGGTATTGCTTCAGGATTCCCATGAGTACTTCGACTTCCGCCGGCGGGCGTTTCCAGTTCTCGACGCTGAAGCAGTAGAGCGTGAGCTGGCCGAGGCCGAGGCGGCAGGCTTCGTCCACGATGTCGCGGACGACCTGCGTGCCGCGGACGTGGCCGAACGCGCGCGGCTCGCCGCGCTCGACCGCCCAGCGGCCGTTGCCGTCCATGATGATGGCGATGTGCCGCGGCAGGCGCTCCGGATCGAGGCCCTGGGAGCGGGTATAAGCGGCGGCTTCTGCGGGAGTGAATGGCACGGGGGGATTTTACGGAACGATCGTCTGGTCGCGGTCCGGCCCGACGGAAACGAAGGCGACTTTCTTGCCGACGATCTCGGCGATGCGATCGACGTACTTTCGAGCGGCGGCCGGGAGGTCGGCGAGCTTCCGCGCCTTCGTCAGGTCTTCGCTCCATCCCGGCACGGTTTCCAGCACCGGCTTGCAGCGATCCAGTCGGAACGAATCGCTCGGGAAGTGCGCGATCCGCTCGCCGTCGAGTTCGTACGCGGTGCAGATCTTCAATTCCTTCAGGCCGCTGAGCACGTCGAGCAGCATGATCGTGATTTCGTCCACGTCGGCGAGGGTGGCGGTGTAGCGGGCGGCGACGGCGTCGAACCAGCCGACGCGGCGCGGTCGGCCGGTGACGGTGCCGAACTCGCGGCCGATGGTGCGGATGCGTTGGCCGATGCCGTCGGGGCCGTCGTCGAGTTCGGTGGGGAAGGGGCCGCGGCCGACGCGCGTGGAGTAGGCCTTGAGGATGCCGATGATGCGCGACACGGCGCGGGCGGGCACGCCGCTGCCGGGCCAGATGCCCGACGGCAGGCTGCTGGAACTGGTGACGTAGGGGAACGTGCCGTGGTCCACGTCCAGCAGGCTGCCCTGCGCGGCCTCGAAGAGGATGTTCTTGCCGGCCGCGAGCGCGTCGTTGAGCATCTTCGGCGTGTCGGCGACGTGCGGCTTGAGGAACTCGGCGTAGCCGAGGTACTCGTCGCAAAGCTGGTTCGCGTCGAAGACCTTCGACCCCGCGCCGAACGCGGCGAGGATGCGGTTCTTGAACGGAACGATGTAGTTCAGGCGGTCCCGCAGGTGCTTCGGATGCAGCAGTTCGCCGACGCGGACGCCGAAGCGGCGGCCGACCTTGTCCTGGTAGCAGGGGCCGATGCCTCGGCCGGTGGTGCCGATCTTGTTCTCGCCTTCGACTTCGGCGAGCCGTTCCTCCTCCATGTGGTAGGGGAAGATCGTGTGGGCGTGCTCGCTGACGACGAGGTTGGCGCCGACCGACACGCCGCCGGCGCGGAGCTTCTCGACCTCTTCGAAGAAGCGCGGCGGATAGACGACGACGCCGTTGCCGATCACCGACTTCACATGCGGCTTCAGGACGCCGGTCGGTAGCAGAGAGAGGGCGAACTTGCGGTCGCCCCAGACGACGGTGTGCCCGGCGTTCGCGCCGCCGTTGTAACGCACGACGAAGTCGTGTTGGTCGCCGAGGATGTCGACGATCTTTCCCTTGGCCTCGTCGCCCCATTGGAGGCCGACCACGCACGTCGCGGGCATGACTTCGATCCGATCCGCTGAGAGGTCTGCAATTCCCCTCAACACCGTAGGGCGGTCATGCGGCGATGGCAAGTGAATGACCCCGTTTCGCGGCGAGGCGGACAATCCTTTGCAATCCAGTAGCCCCGTTTCGCGGCGAAGCGGAGTCTGCGGAGCCGAGTGCGGAGCGTATCTCCACGGCGCCGCGTCGATCATTGCCCCGCGCTCCGCTTCGAAGACTCCGCGTCGCCGCGAAACGATCTATAACGAATCGTAACTACCACGGAGTCCCGCATGTCGCGCAAACTCTTCGCACTCGTCTTGATGGTCGTGACGTGTCGGTTCCTCGTTGCCGACGGGCCGAAGGACAACCTGCCGGACGACGTGCGGCCGGTGCCGCCGAAGGGGAGCGCGATCGCGCCGACGGACGCCGACGAACTGCGGGCGGGGCTGAGCGAACTCGGCAAGCACCTCGCGGCCCTGAAGGACCACCCTCTCCGGCCGGACGTGGAGATTTACCACAAGGCCGTGCGCTACGGGCTGGAGCACAATGAACTCTACGTCGTCACCGATCCGAAGACGATGAAGACGACGCGCAACGACGTGGCCACCGCGAAGAACCACCTCAAGACCGGCCTGAAGCGCGCGCAGGAACTCAAGGACGGCAAGCCAAGCTGGACGACCGCGACCGGCCTCGTCGTTCGCGGCTATCGCTCGAAGATCGACGGCGACGTGCAACCGTTCGGCCTCGTGATCCCGAAGGAATACGACTACGCCGGGAAGGTCAAGCACCGGCTCGATTTCTGGTGGCACGGGCGGTACGAGAATAACCTCGAACTCTCGTTCCTCGCCGAGCGCGAGCGGAGCGCCGGGCAGTTCACGCCGGCCGGGGCGATCGTCGTGCATCCCTTCGGCCGCTTCAGCAACGCGAACAAGTTCGCCGGCGAAATCGACTCGCTCGAAATCCTCGACTTCCTCAGGAAACACTACCGCATCGACGAGTCGCGGATCGTCGCCCACGGCTTCAGCATGGGCGGCGCCGCCTGCTGGCAGTACGCGGTCCACTACCCGACGCTGTTCTGCGCCGCCGCCCCCGGCGCCGGCTTCGCCGAGACGCGCGAGTTCCTCCGCGACTTCCAGGACGAAACGGTGAAACCGACCTGGTACGAGAAGAAGCTCTGGCGGATGTACGACGCGACGGAATACGCCCAGAACATCTTCAACATCCCGACGGTCGCCTACAGCGGCGAGATCGACCGTCAGAAGCAGGCCGCCGACGTGATGGCGCGCGAGATGAAGAAGGTCGACCTGGAATTGACGCACATCATCGGGCCGAAGACGGGTCACAGCTATGAGAAGGGGGCGAAGCTCGAAGTCGAGAAACGGATCGACGCCTTCGCGGCAAAGGGCAAGGAAGCGTTCCCGAAGGAGGTCAAGTTCGTCACGCATACGCTCCGCTACAACCAATGCGGGCCGTTCGAGATCCTGCAGCTCGTCAAGCACTGGGAGCCTGCGACGCTGAACGCGAAGTTCGGCGACGAGGTCGCCGAAATCCAGACGACCAACATCGCGGCGTTCCGATTCCGCCTGCCGAAGGCCGGCGTCTGGGACGTGATCGTGAACGGCCGCAAGATCGCGATCAAGGCGTTCATCGGTGCCGGCCCGCACATCGCCGTCGGCCCGCCGACCTTCGACAACTGGGGCTTCGGCGAGGAAACGAAACGGTTCGTCAAACGCCCCGGCCTCCAAGGCCCCATCGACGACGCCTTCATGGATTCGTTTCTCATGGTCCGGCCGACCGGCACGCCGTTCAACCCGACCCTCGGCGAATGGACGAAGAAGGAGATGACGCACGCCATCGACCACTGGCGGAAGCAGTTCCGCGGCGACGCCCGCGTCAAGGACGACAAGGACGTTTCCGACGACGACATCAAGAACCACAACCTCGTGCTGTGGGGCGATCCGCAGAGCAACGCGATCCTCGCGAAGATCGCCGGCAAGCTGCCCGTCTCGTGGGATTCGAAGATCGTCGTGGACGAGAACAAGAAGTGGACGGCGGTGCGCCTCCAACTCGGCGACAAGGCCTACGACGGCAACTCGCACGTGCCGGTGATGATCTTCCCGAACCCGCTGAACCCGAAGAAGTACGTCGTCCTCAACAGCGGCTTCACCTACCGCGAGTACGCGTACCTCAACAACGCCCGGCAGGTGCCGCGGCTGCCGGACTACGCGATCGTGGACACGTCGACGCCGCCGAACTCGCGCTTCCCCGGCAAGGTGACGGTCGCCGGCTTCTTCGACGAGAACTGGAAGCTCCAGCCGAACCACGGACAGTGACCCCCCCCCACGAGAGCCAACATGTCCGCGCCCCGGTTCGCCCGAGTCCTGCTCCTGCTCTCGCCCGCGCTGCTGCTACTCGCGGCGGTGGGGTTCGTCATCCTCAAGCCGGTCGCGCCGGCGACCTCCGGGCCGCCGGTACCGGTCGCGTCGGTCGGCGGCGGCAAGCTCGTCGTGGTCGCGGTCTTCGACCAGATGCGCGGCGACTACGTCGAGCGGTGGAAGCACCTCTTCGGAACCGAAGGCTTCGAGCGGTTGAAGCGCGACGGGGTCTGGTACTCGAACGCCCACGTTCCCTACTCGGCCGCCTCGACCGGGCCGGGCCACGCCTCGTTGCTCACCGGCGCGACGCCGTCGGTCCACGGCATCATCGAGAACCGATGGTTCGATCGCCAACTCGGCAAGATCGTTATCGCGGCGACCGAGGACGGCGTCGGCCGCGTGCCCGCCGACGAAACGGCGACGCGCGAGCGTTGGCCCGGCCTCAGCCCGAAGCGCCTGCTCGCGCCCACCGTCGGCGACGCCCTGCGAGCTCAGGTGAAGGACGGCCGCGCCTTCAGCCTCTCCATCAAGGACCGCGCGGCCGTGCTCATGGGCGGCCAGGAGCCGAACGGCGCCTATTGCTTCGACAACACGAACGGCGAATTCCACACGTCGGCGCACTATCGCGACAAGCTCCCCGGCTGGGTCGACGAATTCGACCGCTCCCGCGTCGTCTACCGCTGGGCCGGCAAGACGTGGGACCGCTTCGGGCCGCGGGCGGCGTACGACGCGCTCGGGCCGGACGACGTCCCCACCGAAGGCGGCCGCATCCACGGAAGCCATCGGACCTTCCCGTACCCGCTCGGGAACCCCGACTCCGGCGCGAGGAACCACTTCACGCTGCTCGAATCGTCCCCGTTCGGCAACGAGTTGCTCTGGGAATTCGCCAAGGCCGCCATCGCGGGCGAGAAACTCGGCGCGAACGGCACGCCGGACCTGCTCTGCCTCAGCTTCAGCTCCAACGACATCCTCGGCCACGAGTACGGCCCCGACTCCCACGAAATCCTCGACGTGACCCTCCGCACCGACAAGCTCATCGGCGAGATGGTCGCCCACCTCGACGCGACCGTCGGCCCCGGCGCCTGGTCGCTCGTCGTCACGGCGGACCACGGCGTCTGCCCGCTCCCGGAGGTCGCCGCGAAGACCGATCCCGGCGCGAAGCGCCTCGGCACACTCGACCTCTTCGGCGGGCTGGACCAACACCTCGACAAGGTCTTCGGCATGCACGACGGTGCGCCGGGGCAATGGCTCGACGTCGGCGTGAAGATCGAAGCCTCGTTCCCGTGGCTCTACCTCAATCGGCGATTGATCGACGCGCTCGGGTTGAAATCGTCCGAGGTCGAAGCGGCCGCCGCGAGTTGGCTGCGCGAACGGCCGACGCCGCTCGCCGTCTTCACGCGTTCGTCGCTGGAGAACGGCCAGTACACGACGGAGACCGAGAAGCAGTTCGGCCCGATGGTCCGGCTCTCGTACCACCCCGCCCGCAGCGGCGACATCGTCGTGGTCCCCCCCCCGCACGTCCTTGTGCTCGGCCCGCTCTCGACCGGCACCGACCACGGCACTCCCTACGAGTACGACCGCCACATCCCCATCCTCGCGATCGGCGCCGGAATTCCGAAGCTCGGCGAACGAAGAGCGGCGACGAGTTCGCTCGTCGTCGCGCCGTTGCTCTCGAAGCTGCTGGGGATCGACCCGCCGAAGGAGGCGAAGGAACCGCTGCCGACGGAATTGAAGTGATTGTCGAGATCACGAAACCCCGAAAGGACGAAAACCCGATAAACATCCTACCTCATTCCGAACCTCGGGTTCGGGAAGGGTCGCTCCCAACCTCCGGTTGGCGAGCCAAGGTCTTTGCAACGACTCGCGTCCGCGAACCCGAGGTTGGCGAACGCCGCATCCCGAACCGGAGGTTCGAGACGAGAGTGAAAACAAGGTTTCTTTCGGGTTTTCGTCCTATCGGCGTTTTGTGATCTCTTCACGAGATTAACGTTCTTCACGGTCCGTGTTCGTACAGCACTTCGCAGAGCTTGCCGAGCATCTTGCCCTCGCGCGTGGCCGTCACGCCCGCCGGTAGGGGCACGTTGTTCACGAACAGCGCCAGGTT
>CAYVRB010000192.1:0-2890 GCA_964453375.1 uncultured Alcaligenaceae bacterium | reverse complement strand
CCGGTATTACCGCCGCTGAAGGTGATGCCGGTCGCGGTGGTCATGACGCCGGCGAGCGCCTTGCTGCGGAGGAGCGTGCGGCCGTTGAGGTGGTCGTCGTAGCTGAGCGTGCCGGTCTTGGCGAAGACCTTGCCTCGGGCCGGACTGTCCTTCGCCACGACCTCGGCGAGCGTGCCGTCGACGCCGAGGATCGGCAGGGCGGTTTTGTACGCGTCCCATTCGGGTCGCTTGCGCATCGCGGCGAGCAGCGCGACGGTGGCGCGGGGCGTGACGCAATCGGCCCAGGCGCCGCCGGCGCCGCCGCCGAACGAGATCGTCGGCGCGTCGACGCCCAACTCCTTGAGGATCTTCCCCTGCTCGCGCAGTCCCGCGGCGGCCGTGCGCGTCCCGTGCTTGACGGCTACCAGGCAGGGCAGGGTGCCCGCGTAGAGGTTGTGGCTCACTTTCAGCGTCACCAGGATTTCGTGGCGGAACTTCGCCGACTCGATCGACGCCACCGTCTCCAGCGTCTCGACCGAATCGGGCAGGTCGGGCTTCGCGGGCTTGAAGACGTGGGCGTTGACGCGCACGCCGACGCGGCGGAGGGCTTCGATGAACAGGCCGCGCGCGAACCCGGCCGGGTCGGCGACGCCGTAGATGCGCAGGCGAGGGGGGCTGTCGACGGGGATCGAGCCGCGCACGCGGAACCGGTGCGCGTCGATGGTCTCGAGCGCGAGCGTCGCCCGCGATCCCTTCGCGCCGGTGACGACCTGGATGTCCGCCTTGAGGTACTCGGTTTCGGGAATGAGCTTCACCGTCGCCGGGTCGCCGGCGGCCTTGCCGGGCGTCACGAGCACGTCCACGAGGTTGTCGTTCACGAGAATCGGCGAGATCGCGTCCGGCCCGCTGCCGGACCCGAACGCGCGGTCGAAGAGCCGGTCGTCGATCAACACTTCGCCGGTCACCTCCTTGATGCCCTTCTCGGCGACTTGCTTCGCGAGCGCCTCCAAGCCGGCGAGCGGGTTGCTGTCGGTCAGGTACGCTTCGCCGCTGAAGTTCGCGTAGATGTGGTCGGAGTTGCGGAAGAGGACGCGGCCGTCCTTGCCGGTGCGGCCGCCGAGCGTGAGGTCGCCGGCGGCGACGAGAACGAGGTCGCCGCGGAGGATGCCGTCGTTCGTCTCGCCCTTGCGGACGACGCGCGTCGTGACGGTGCGGTCCGGCCCGAGCGCGATGAGGGCGGCGGCGCACGAGAAGAGCTTCGTCACGGACGCCGGCGTGAAGAGCTTGTCGGCGTTGCGGGCGTACACCTCGGCCCCGGTCTTCGCGTCGGTCACGAGCGCGCCCCAGCTCGCCTGCGCGTAGTCGGGGCCGTCCATCAAGGCTTCGAGTTTCTTCGCCAGAACGGCGTCCTGCGCCGTCGCGGCGCCGCCGACGAGGAGAAGGATCGCGATGGAAACGGCGCGCATGGTCGGCTCCCGAACGAGGAGGAATCGTGAAGGCCGATCCTAAACGCTCGAATGCCCGTTGACAACCGTCCGCCGGTTCGGGAGTCTAAAGAGTACGACTCCCGAGGACCGCGCATGAGGCATGATCGACTGGGCTGGGCCATCGCGTTGCTGCTCGCCGGCGGAACGGCGCACGGCCAGACCAAGGACGAGACGGTCGACCTGTTCAAGCCCGAAGGCAAAGTGCCGACGATCAAGGTGACGCTGGACCAGCCGAACCTGAGGCAACTGCAAGGGGATCCGCGCAAGTACGTGAAGGCGACCGTCCGCGTCGACGACAAATCCTACGCGAACGTCGGCCTGCACCTGAAGGGCGCCGCCGGGTCGTGGCGCGACTGGAACGACAAGCCGGGCCTCACGCTGAACTTCGACAAGTTCACCGACGACCAGCGCTTCCGCGGCATCGACAAGCTGCACCTGAACAACGGCGCGCAGGACGGCAGCTTCCTCCAGGAACTGCTGGCGAACGAGCTGGCGCTCGCGATGGGCGTGCCGGCGTGCCGCTGCACGCACGCCCTCGGCGAACTCAACGGACGCAAGGTCGGGCTGTACGTCCTCAAGGAAGGCTTCGACACCGGCTGGCTCAAGCGCCACTTCAAGACCTCCGACGGCAACCTCTACGACGGCGGCTTCCTCACCGACATCAACGGCGACCTAAAGCTCGATCACGGCGTCGACAACGGCCGCAAGGACTTGAAAGCTCTGGTGAAGGCCTGCAATGAAGGCGACGCCAACAAGCGCTATCAGGAAGTGTCGAAGCTCCTGGACGTCGACAAGTTTTGCGCCGGCGCCGCGCTCCAGATCATCACCGCCGACTGGGACGGCTACATCCGCAAGCCGAACAACTACCGCATCTTCTTCCCCAAGGATCCGAAGCACGGCAAGGCGGTCATCGTGCCCCACGGCATGGACCAGATGTGGCAGAACCCCGGCGAGGGCCTTTGGCACGGCTGGGGCGGCATGGCGGCCCGCGCCATCATGGACCATCCCGAGGGCAAGAAAAAGACCATCGCGGCCCTCAAGGAGATGACCGAAAAGCACTTCACCCAGGAGAAGATGTTCAAGCGGATCGACGAACTCGCCCCGCGCATCAAGGAGGCGATGACGCCGATCAACAAGGGCTGGGCCGACAACTACAAGAATGAAATCAACTGGCTGAAGGATCGGCTGAAGCAACGGTTCGACCTGTTAAAACGCGAGCTTCCCAAGTTGAAGTAGTCGGTCGGCGTGGTACAATCTTCGCCAGCCCACACTGCCGGGAATCCGCCATGCCGATAACGTTTGCCTGCGCCTGTGGCAAGACCTTGAAAGTCGGGGACGAACACGCGGGCAAGCGCGTGAAGTGCCCGTCGTGCAACGGCGTGGCCAACGTGCCCGCCGCGTCGGCGTCGAGCGCCGCGGTGCCG
>CAYVRB010000191.1:0-12436 GCA_964453375.1 uncultured Alcaligenaceae bacterium | reverse complement strand
CAAAACGGGTCGAGCACGGTCATGTCCGGCCCCGCGCCGGCGAGGCGGACCATCGCCGCGGCGACCGTCGGCCGCAGCGACGCGGCGATGTGCTCGCGCTTGTAGGTGCGGTGCCGCATGGTGCGGTCGGAGAGGCGGACGCCGCACACGGCCGTGCGGCCGGTGATGGTCAGCCAGATTTCGAGCCAGGCGTTCTCGTCCGCCGGTTGCCAGGTGTGCGGCACCTTGCCGCGCAGCCCCTCCGCCATCGCGTCGAGCGCGTCCACGCGCCGGTAGCCGTGCTCGCCCTGCATCTGGCAGACCAGGTGGAAGGTCGGCTTCCCCTTCGGCGCCCCGCGCACGGCCCGGTGCAACTCGAACAGCCGCTTCCAGTCCGGCCCCTTCGCCGTCCACTCGGCGATCGACTTCAGGTCCTGCGCCTTGTAGGTCAGCGTGTCGGACCCCCACGCGAGCAGGTAAACGTCCTCGGTCGTCCGCAGGGCGAGCACGTCCTCGTCGATGGCGTTCAACCGGAAGATGACGGTGCCGCGCTTGGTCTTCTTCACCTCGCCGCCGAGGTCGCGCGCGATCTCGTCCGCGACGACCGGTTCCAGTCCGGCGTGGAGCATCGCGTACAACGGCGGCAACTCGGCTTCGACGGAACGACGCGGCATGGGCGAATCGCGAAGGATCGGGACTGCGAAATGATACCGAATCGAGCGAGGGCTACGAGACCATTAGACGGCTTGCACGAGCCAGACGGCGAGAACACGGACTTGGCAGTCGTCGAGAATCACGTCGAAGCGAAATCCCAGCGGAGGAACAAAACCGACTCTTTGAGTCCCAATCCGAGACTCGCCTTGAGTGTGCGGATCGCGGGATAAAAGCGTTTCGATTTGGTGGGCGGCAACGGAAATGGCATTGCGATCCGCCGCCTGGTTCCACAACGTCGCAAGTTTCTGGATGGCCACGGGCTGCCATACGACGGTGGACTTCATGGTCGGCCCAAGCCGTTGAGAAATTCGATTAATTGCGGTGTCGTCATTCCGCCGGGAGCTTTGGCGATTTTTTCCCACTCTTCGTTTGGAAGCTCGGGTTCGGCTTCCGGGATTGGGGATAAAACGCACATCCTCACGGGAGAACCGCGTTCGTCGCAGAGAAGCACCGCGCCCTGAGATCCACGAATGCGGGACACCGAGTCCGCGTCGAGCCTTATGGCGGTCATGTTGAATCCTCGTCCAATAAGGCTATTGTTCGGGACGCAGCCGAGGTTTGTCAAGCGGTTCCTATTTCACCTCGAACGTCCGCGTCACGCTCGTCGCGGCGTCGGCGGGCTTGCCCGCCGGCTCCAGCAGGTCCACCTCGAACGGTTCGCCCACGCGGTTCCCGCTCGGGTCCTCCAGGTGCGTGGCGATGCGCAGTATGTGCTTGCCCGCCGGCCATGGCGCCTTCGGCACGAACGACCATTCCGATTCGTGCTTCGCGAGCGCGATCGTCCCGTCGATCGGCTTCCCGGCCGCGTCTTCCAAAGTAATCAGCCGTTGCGTCAGCCCCGCATCGAGCGCCTTGCCGAAGCCGAGCTTCAGGGCGTCGCGTCCGCCGGCCTTCGGCGCCGCCAGCGTCCACTTCGCGGGGTCGATCGGTTCGCGGTCCGCCTTGCCCACCTTGAACGTCTTGCGGGACGCCGCCGCCAGCGCCGTGCCGTCGGCGTCCTTCCACGTCGCCGCCACGGTGAGCGTGAAGGTCTTCCCCGCCTCGAGCGTCGGGCCGAGATCGATCCGCGGCTTCACTTCCCGCTTGATCCGGCCCGGATCGATCAGGAACGTCGCGCGCGTCTGGTCGGGCGACCAGAGTTCCTCGTCCAGTTCCAGGAACGGCAACTCGACGACTTTCTTGTCCGTATCGTTCCGCAGCGTGACGTGCCGGTAGATGTCGCCGCGCGCCATCGGCTTGGAGAAGTGGATGTAGAAGCGCAGCGTGTTCTCCGCGAGCGTGTCGCCGCTCGGATAGATCGCGGTCACGCGGCCCGGCTCCGACTTCGGCTTCGGAAGGGCGAAGTCGCGCGTCGTCTCGCGCTGGTCGACCGTGAGGATCGCCCGGTACGTCACGCCGGGGGCGAAGGGGAAGCGCGGTTCGAACTTGAGCGTGCCGTCGGCCAGGGTGTGCGTGCCGAGCAACGCGGTGGCGGGGGTGTCCGCCAGAACGACGCGCAGGGCGGCGGCCCACTCGTCGAGGGTCTTGTGCTTGAACGAGTCGGGCAGGCCGGTCGCCTCGACGACTTTACCCTCGGCGACGCGGAGTTCGGGGGGCTTCGGATCGGCTGCGAGCGCGAGCATCAGGATGAGAAACATTTGTTCACTTCATGTCGAAAAAGAAGCCCGCGGACGACCGTCCGCGGGCAATGAAACCACTCTTACGGCAGCTCGACGCTGGCGAGCGTCGCGGTCTTCTTGTCGTCCGTCAGGATGACGGCGTGCGCGTCGTCGAGCTTGTCGAGCTGCATCACGTCCTTCCAGCCCTCGACGGTTTCGTACTTCACGCCGGCCTTGTCGGGGATCTTCGTCGTGATCCCCTCGTTGGTCGCGAGGCTCTCGCCGGAGATCTTCATGATGCCGCGGGCGCTGTTCGCGATCAGCACGAAGTCCTTGCCGTCCTTCTTGTAGACGATCATGTCCAGCGGGCGGTTCCGGTTGCCGAGTTCGGCGATGGTCGTGCCCGTCACCTTGTTGCCCGGTTGCAGGTCGCCGACGGGGAACTTGACGAGCGGCGTGCACTGGTACGCGGCGATCACCTGCTCGGCGTTGCCGATCTTCAGGGTGGTGAACGTGCGGACCGGGGATTGGGTTTCGTACGCGCCGTGGGCGCCGTGGTAGATCTTCACGCCGGTGGCCGAGGCCGCGTCCCCGAACGGGAACGGAATCACGCGCAGCGTCGACGCGAATTCCTCGTTCGAGGTGCCGGCGACGATCAGCTTGCCGTTGGCGAACCCGAGGCTCGTGATCGCCTCCGAGCGCTTGGTGTTGACGGCGTTCGGCAACTCGATCGACGACACCATCACGTCCTTCAGGCCGAACTCGGAGATCTTCCCGTCGCGCGTCACCTTCAGGATGGCCGCGGCGGCGTCCGGTCCGTCGCCGCGACGCACAGCCAGGAACACGTTGCCCGACACCGGGTTCACCTTCAGGTCGGCGATGGTCACCTGCGCGGCCGGCACGCCGAGCATCCCGCCGATCTGATCCTTGAGTTTCTCGACCTTCAGCGCGCCCTTCGCCTCGGACTTCGCTTCGCCGGTTTCGACGGCGTACACCTTCGCGGCGGTGGAGTCGCCGATGAACAGGACGCCTTCGCCGTTGAAGGCGATGGCCGTGACGGACTTCAGCTCGGCCGAACCCTTCTTGGCCGGGGCGGCGACGGCGAACGTCGCCACCGCGACGCACATCATCAACGCGGTCAGATAACGCATGGGGATACTCCTGGAGAGACGGAACACGGGCGAACCGATACGGTCATGATTGCGATGCGAGACGTGAGAGGCAAATGAGAAATGCCAAGTCCGTTTCGGACTGACACGACGCGGCGAATCGGCTACAATCGGAGCGACGGGAAATCGTTGGTGGCAATTGCGTTTGGGGAATGCTCGTGTCCGAGATGCCCGGCGATTCCCGGACGAATCCTCGAACGGTCCGCGAGGTCATCGACACGGCCATCGCGGAGAACAAGGTCTGGGAGCGACTCTGTTTGGCGTTGACCGTGGTTTTCCCGACCGTTGGGATCCTCGTCATCGTCGTCGGCGCGATCAAAGGCGATGGCCTGCTCGCTCTGGCAGGTTCCGTGAGCGGCGCGTTGTTCTGGCCCGCCCTGAGGAACGCCGTCGCGATCCGACAAGTCAACATGGCGATCCGCTTGCTCGAAGTCCCGTTGGGGCAGGCGAAAACGGCGGGTCAAGCCGCCGATGCCATTCGCGAGGCATTCGTGTCGCATTTTGGGAAAGGGACGCGCGATGTGGTTAAGCCCTAAGAATACTTTCGAATCGGTGGCCGCGACGCTGGTGGATGGTTTGTCCAACGGCTCCATCGCGCTGCGGAACCAACCTGAAATCCGCGTTGTGCCTCTCGAAGATTATTTCATGTCCCACCCGGATCGTTCCGCGGTCTTGCATGAGAGAATCCAGAAACTGCAAATCGGTTTTTCCGACGGCATTCCTCTCGCCGATGCCCTGCGGCAATTGGGGGTTTGAATGGCCGTCATCGTTCGACCGGAGGCCCAAGCCGAATTGGATTCCATCGAAAAGGCGATGGTTCCGCCGCTGGATCGGGCATCTTTTGAAACCGCGCTTTCGCAGATTCGTGTTTGTTTAGACGATTTTTCCACGACGTATCCGGGAATGCCCAAACAGTTTCAGCTGAGCCGACCGATCAACGGCTCGAATCGCATTCCGGAAGCGTATTCGATTCAATTTGGTCGGTTGGAGGCGCAGTTCGTCGTCGTCGGTGTCAATCCTCCCCCGGGCGGCGACATCTTCGTGGTCGGTTTTGATTTCATCCGCTGATTCGCACCGCCGACTCGATTCAGAATCTTCAATCACTCCGCGAACAGTTCGATGGGGTGGAGCGCCGTCCGCCCGGCGAGGTCGCGGATCTGGTGCCGGCAGGACGTGCCCGTCGCGACGACGAGCGCGTCCGGCTCGGCGGCGAGCGCCGGGAGCAGTTGCAGGCCGGCGATCCGCACGCTCAGGTCGTAGTGCTCCTCTTCGTACCCGAAGGCGCCGGCCATGCCGCAGCAGCCGGCGTCGAGCGCCGTCGCGGTCAGGTTGGGAACGAGCTTGAGCGCCGCCATCGTCCCGCCGACGCCGACGAGCGCCTTCTGATGGCAGTGCCCGTGCACGAGCGCCTTCGCCGCCCGCGTCGGCACCGGCAAGTCGCAGCGCCCCGCCGCGATCTCACTCGCCAGCCACGCTTCCACGAGGTGCGCCGACTCCGCCACGCGTCGCGCATCCTCGCCCGGCACCAACTCCGGCCATTCGTCCGCGAGCGTGAGGACGCAGCTCGGTTCGAGGCCCAGGACCGGCACGCCCTCCGCGGCCGCGGACTTCAAGCGTTCGATGCCCCGCGCCGCCAGCGCCTGCGCCGCCGTCAGGAACCCCTTCGAGAGCATCGCCCGCCCGCAGCAGATGCCCGCCAGTTCCACGTCGAATCCGGCCCGCTCCAGCACTGTCGCCGCCGCGCGACCGATCCGCGGCTCCTGAAACGTCGTGAAGCAGTCGTCCAACAGGATGACCTTTTTCCCTTGTCCTTGTTCCTTTTTCCCTTGCTTCATGAACCATTTGCGGAAGTGTTTCCGATGGAACTCCGGCAAGCTCCGCCGACGGTCGAAGCCGGTGCTCCATTGCATCGCGCGGCGGATCAGGCCGCGCCGGCCGAACCAGTTGAGCGGCCCGGCGAACTTGGCTGCGAGCGGCGAGAGCCAGTCGATGTTCTTGAGCATCAGGTGCGAGACCGGCCGCGGCCGACGGCGGTAATACGCGTGCTGCCATTCGGCCTTCAGCTTCGCCAGATCGACGTTGCTCGGGCACTCGGCCTTGCACGCCTTGCACGACAGGCAGAGGTCCATGACGGGCGCGAGCCAACGGTCCGAAAGTGCGGAGTGCGTCGAGGGAAGTGCGGAGTGCGGAGTGCGGAGTGTGGAGTGGGAAGACGGCGAATGCTCTTCGGTCTTGAATTCCGCATTCCGCATTCCGCATTCCGCATTCAGAGCGATGCGCAACGCATTGGCCCGGCCCCGCGTGCTGTCGTTCTCGTCCATCGTCGCGCGGTAGCTCGGGCACATCGCGCCGCCCTGCGTCTTTCGACAGACGCCCGCGCCGTTGCACAGCTCGATGCTGCGGAAGAAGCCCCCCTGCTTCGAGTAGTCGAAGACCGTCGGCGGCTCGGCGACGGCATGGCCCGGCACGAAGCGCAGATTCTCCTCCATCGCCGGCGCATCCACGACTTTACCGGGGTTCAGCACGTTCTCCGGGTCGAAGGCACGCTTGATCCGCCGGAATCCCTCGTAGATCGCGTCGCCGAACATCTTGCGATTCCATTCGCTGCGCACGAGGCCGTCGCCGTGCTCGCCGCTGAGGGAGCCGCCGAACTCGAGGACGAGATCGGTGACGTCGGTCATGATCGCGCGCATCCGCACGATGTCGGAAGGATCGTGCAGGTTCAACACGGGTCGGATGTGCAGGCAGCCGACGCTCGCATGGCCGTAAAAGGTGCCGTCGGTGCCGTGCTTGTGGAAGATCTCGCGGAAGCGCGTGGCGAACTCCGGCAGCTTCTCCGGCGCGACGGCGGTATCCTCGCAGAAGGTGACCGGCTTGCCGTCGCCCTTCATGCCGTAAAGCAAGGGCACGGCGGCGGAGCGCAGGTTCCAGAGCGGATCGCGCAGGTGTGGGTCGGTCGCGGTCACGGCCGCGGTGAGGCCGCGCGCGCCGCTCAATCGCCGCGAGAGCTTCTCGACCTTGTCGGCCACCTCGCCGGGGTCGTCGCCGACGAACTCGACCATCAGCACCGCCGCCGGCGCGCCGCGGATCGCCCCCATCGCGTGCTTCAAGGCCCGCTGCTCCCGGGCGAGTTTGAGCAGCAACTCGTCCATCAACTCCACGGCCGAGGGATCGAACTCCAGGCACGCCGCCAGCGCATCGAGCGCCGCCCGCAGGGAATCGAACTGGGGCACCAGCAGCCCGCGCTCCTTCGGCCGCGGCACGAGCGCCAGCTCCGCCTCCGCCACGACGGCGAGCGTGCCTTCGCTGCCGACGACGATGGGGACGAGCGAATCCGGTTTCGCGTCCGCGAGGTTGTACCCGCTCACGCGCCGCACGATCTTCGGGAAGCGACGATCGATCTCGTCCCGATTCTCGGCCACGACGCGATCCACCGTGCGATAAATGTCCCCTTCGCGCGTGCGGAGTTCGAGCTTGCGCTGCTTCTCGACCGGCGACAGGGACCGGAAGGTCGCGCGCGTGCCATCGGACAGGATCGTCTCGAGCGCGCGGACGTGGTCGATCGTCTTGCCGTAGCGGATGGAGCGCGAGCCGGCGGAGTTGTTGCCGATCATGCCGCCGAGGGTGGCGCGGCTGGCGGTCGCCACGTCGGGGCCGAAGAGCAGGTCGTGCTTCGCAAGCTCGCGATTGAGTTGATCGAGCACGACGCCGGGCTGCACGCGCACGGTCTGGTTCGCCGCGTCGACTTCGCCGATGCGATTCAGGTATTTCGAGCAGTCGAGCACGATGCCGGGGCCGATCGACTGCCCCGACAGGCTCGTGCCGCCGCCGCGCGCCGTGATCGGCACGTTCAGGTCCGCGGCGATCTGCACGGTCGCGACGAGGTCCTCGGCCGTCTTCGGCACGACGACGCCGAGCGGGGGAATCTGGTAATGGCTGGCGTCGGTGGCGTAGAGCCGGCGGGAGGTGTCGTCGAAGCGAACTTCGCCCGACACGTGGCGCTGGAGATAGCGGAGCAGCGAATCGTGCCGGGCGGCCGCGAACGGTGTCATGGGGTTGTTCTAGCGTTGTTCGCGCGGGCGCGGCGGTCCTATCAATAACCGCCATGGCGCTCGTCGTACTGGACCCCGGATTGCACTCGCTCGTCGTCGGCGCCGGCCGGCCGGCGACGCGCCACCTCGGCGTGCCCGTCGGCGGCGCCGCGGACCGCGCCGCGCTCGCCCTCGGCAACGGACTCGTCGGCAATCCGCCCGACGCGCCCGCCCTCGAAATCACCGCCAGCGGCCCGACACTCCGCGCCGACCGCGCCACGGCCGCCGTCGTCTTCGGCGCCCCGTTCCTCGCCGCCGTCGCGAACAAGGGCCGCCTCGAACCGGGCACGACCTTCACGCTCGACGCCGACGACACGCTCAAGATCGGCGGCACGCCGTCGGGCGTCCGCGCCTACCTCTGCGTCCCCGGCGGTTTCTCCGTCGTTTCCTCCGAGCCGATCCAGGTCGACGATGCGCTCGACTGCGCCGAGTCGCGCCGGGCCGGGCGCTCGCTGCCGTTCGTCGCGCTGCCGGGCGAGCCGCCGGACGAACCGATCCGCGTCGTGGCCGGGCCGCAGTTCGATTGGTTCCTCGACCCGGCGCGGTTCTTCGCGAACGAGTACCGCGTCTCGCCGGCGAGCAATCGAATGGGCGTGCGCCTGACCGGCGAGAAGCTCGAACGCCGGCCGGGGGAAATGATCTCCGAACCGGTCGCGCCGGGGGCGATCCAGATCACCAACGACGGCCAGCCGATCGTCCTCGGCGTCGACGGGCAGACCATCGGCGGCTATCCGAAGATCGCCCACGTCATCCGCGCCGACCTCGATCGCCTCGCGCAACTCCGCCCCGGCGGCGCGGCGCGGTTCCGCCAAGTGGTGGACGACGAAGCGACCCGCGCCTGGACCGAGCGCTCCGCGGCGCTGCGGGAATGGCTGCTACGCCTTCGAATCGCCGCAACGCTCGATCAATAATATTCTTCCGTCGATGCGTTCCGCCGCGCAAGTCGCGGCTTTTCCTGCGTTCCACCGTCGGAACTCCGTCCGCTCCGGTGGCACATGGTCCGATCCCTGCTTCTCTACGGCGTCGTCTGCGGCCTCGGGTTGCTCCCGGCCGGCGTCGCACGGGCGGGATGGATCACGCTGTCCAACGACACGAATCAAACGGTGGTCGTTCAGGAATCGGTGACGGTCAACGGCCAAGTCCGCAAGTGCAAGCCGATCAAACTGGCCCCCGGCGAAACGGTGCGGGAATTCCAGGCCGCCGGCGGCACCAAGAAACTCGCGATCCTCGAACCGGGCCTCCTCGGCCGGCAGCTCTTCACCAGCGACGTGACTTGGAAGGACGACACGACCTTCTCGATCCACCGCGACGCGGACAAGTTCAAGCTGACCGACGCCGCGACCCTGACCGCGAAGTCGAAACCGGGGGCGAAGGAGACGAAGCCCAACGAAAAGCCCAAGAAGTAACCGATTCAACGTTCGGTCGCGGGATTCGTCGATTCGCGATCGTCCCCCGTCACATGCCGTTGTCCGACGGCGATGCCCTGTGCGATCTTTTGCTTGGATGGCGGGCTGGTAATGGTGGCGACGATGATTTGCGCGATGGCATCCCCTTCTCGCAACCCGAGATCGAACGGGCCGAAGTTGCCGATTTCGAGCGTCACTTGTCCCCACCACCCCGCGTGAATCGTCGGCGCGGTCATGTGAACCAGGATTCCGGTCCGCGCCCGCGTGCTTTTCCCATCGATGAAACAGATCAAACGGGGATCGATTTCGGGCGTTCCAACGACCTCGCGCGTCTGCCAGAGAAAAAATCCTCCCGGTCGAATGACCACCGTCTCGCCGTCACGGAAGACTTTGGCGTCGGGTCGCTCCGATCGCCGGGGGATCGGTTCCTCGAATTTCTTGGAAAAGGCCCGGTGCTTGAACGCACCGACCATGAGGATCGGCGATTGGCCCGCCTCGGCCTGTTGTTCCGCGAACTTCTCCACGTTCCAGACGCGCGCTTCGTCGATCGTGTCGAGGTGCACGTCGATCCCCGACGTGTCGATTTCGACGGGCGCCGGATCGACGATCAACTGTCCCGTCGTCAGCGCGAAGCGAAGATCCCGATCGGACAGGTACATCGCCGGCGCTCCATGGGGATCAATTCCAAGTCGGCGGAACGGGCGGACGGATCTCGGTCGGCCGCGATCGGACGAGTTCGCGGTCGACGGCGATGACTTCGCCGTCGGGCACTTCGACGAAGACCTGGAGCGCGTCCGGCTCATTGACGACTCGCGCCGCCACCATGCCTTCGGCCGCGTTCCCCGGCTCGTGCCGATCGACCAATTGCCCCGACTGGTTCCAACAGAACTGCCTCGGCGCGAGGCTGACGTACTCGTGGCCGTTCGCCATTCGCACTGAAAAGACGCGCTCGCCCGAGAATGCGCCCGGAGCGAGATGGCAGGGCAGCGCGACGAGCGTCTTGGCCAACGGCATCGGGGAACTCCTGCGCTTTCAACGGCCGACTCGGAAAATGAGTGGCCGGTTTCAGAATTAGTATACTAAAGTCCATATTCCATGGGCAAGGCCGTGACCCGCCCCGTGGGAAGTATCCCGAATACCGTCCGCCGTGCAAGCGGAAATCCGCGGATTTCGCGGAAGCGTGAATCGGCATGTCCTCGAACCGGACTTCCCCTAAAATGCCATTCCAGTTTTAAGGCCGGTCGTCCCTTGGTCGCCCGCCGTGAACCGGACCGTTCGGCTCGGCTTGTCGCGGAGCATTCGGTCCGGGCGCGTCCCACCCGCCATGTCCACTCCGACCGCAGGTTCCGCCAAGGAGCCGGCCCACGCGCCCCACCAGTCGTTCTGGCTGTGGGTGATGTGCCTCACCGGCGTCGATTACTTCTCCACGCTCGGCTACCAGCCGTCGATCGCGGTGCAGAACGCCGGGCTGCTCGCGCCGATCGCCACGGTCGTGCTGATCCTGGTCACGCTCTTCGGCGCGCTGCCGGTCTATTCCTACGTCGCGTCGAAATCGTTCGAGGGGCAAGGCTCCATCGGGATGTTGGCGAAGCTCGTGTCGGGCTGGCCCGGGAAGCTCCTGGTCCTCGTGCTGCTCGGGTTCGCCGCGACCGACTTCGTCATCACGAAGACGCTCTCCGCGGCCGACGCGGCGGTCCACCTGATCGAGAATCCGAACTGGCCCGGCCGGCCGGCCGAAGGCGCGCCGCCGAACGTGCGCCAGCAGATCGCCGTCACCGCCGGCTTCCTCGTGTTGCTCGGCGGGATGTTCATGCGCGGCTTCAAGGAGGTCATCGGCCTCGCGGTCGCCATTGTCGGCACCTACCTCGTCCTGAACGTGATCGTTATCGGATTCAGCTTGAATTATCTCGCGTCGCATCCCGAGAAGTGGTCGCAGTACGTCGCGCGATTGACGGCCGGGGAGTGGCACCTGCCGCACAACCCGCTGGGGGCGTCCGGGGGCGGCCTGCTCGCGATGGTGGCCGTCGCACTGCTGCTCTTCCCGAAGCTCGCTCTGGGCCTGTCCGGGTTCGAGACCGGCGTCGCGGTCATGGGCCACGTGCGCGGCCGGCCGGGGGACTCGCCGCAGCAACCGACGGGCCGCATCCGCAATACACGGAAACTGCTCCTCTGCGCCGCGCTCATCATGTCCTGCGGTCTGCTCGGTTCGTCCCTCGTCGTGAGCACGCTGGTCGATCCGGACGAAATCACGCCGGTGAGCGCCGCCGGGGACCTGCCGCGCGACGCCGACGGGAACGCGATCGAGGAAGTGGAGAATTGGCCGAAGAAGCCCGCCGCCGGCCGGGCGCTCGCGTTCCTCGCGCACGGGGAGAACGCGACCGCGAAGGAAGTTTGCCCGTTCTTCGGCGCGACCTTCGGCACGATCTACGACATCAGCACCATCGTCATCCTCTGGTTCGCCGGGGCCAGCGCGATGGCCGGCCTGCTGAACCTCGTGCCGAAGTACCTCCCGCGCTTCGGCATGGCACCCGAATGGGCCCGCGCCACGCGCCCGCTCGTGCTGCTCTTCACCGGCGTCAACCTGATCGTCACCATGATCTTCAAGGCGAACGTCGACGCCCAGGGCGGCGCCTACGCCACCGGCGTGCTCGTGCTCATGACCAGCGCCTGCCTCGCCAGCGTCATCGATCAATGGAATCATCGGACCGGTCCATGGCGCCGCCGGCTGCCGTGGCGGTTCGTCCTCATCACGGCGGTCTTCGTCTATACGACGGTCGCCAACGAGATCGAGAAGCACTTCCAGGGCCTGAAGATCGCCTCGGTCTTCATCCTCACAATCGTGCTCACCTCGCTGGTGTCGCGCTTCGCGCGGAGCAAGGAGCTGCGTTTCAGCGGCTTCCGCATGGCGGACGCGCAATCGCACCTGCTCTGGGACGCGATCCGCGAGATGGACCTGACGGTGCTGGTGCCGCACCGGCCCGGCCGGCGCAGCCTCGCCGAGAAGGAGGCGGCGATCCGCCGCGAGCACCGGATCCCGCGCGACCTGATGATCGTGTTCATCGAGGTGGAGCTGAGCGACGCCAGCGATTTCGCCCCGCAGCCGATCGTGAAGGTGCAGCAGGAGGAGGGGCGCTACGTGATCGACATCACGGAGGCGGCGTCGATCTCGCACACGCTGGCGGCGGTGGCGCTCGAGATGGGCAAGGTCGGCCGGCCGCCGGAAATCCACTTCGGCTGGACGGACGAATCGCCGGTGAGCGGCACGCTGGGCTTTTTACTCTTCGGCGAGGGGAACGTGCCGTGGATGGTGCGGGATCTGCTCAAGCGCGCCGAGCCGGACGCGAACAAGCGCCCGCGCATCATCCTCGCGGGGGCGTGAAGTCCGAGTGCGGAGTGCGGAGTGCGGAGTGCGGAGTGCGGAGTACCGAGTATTCAGTACCGAGTACCGAGTACCGAGTACCGAGTATTCAGTACCGAGT
>CAYVRB010000190.1:0-12479 GCA_964453375.1 uncultured Alcaligenaceae bacterium | reverse complement strand
ACATCAACCCGAAGAAGCGGGAGTTCAACTGGGGCAAGGCCGAACTCGTGAACTACAAGAGCGCCGATGGCGTGGACCTGTCCGGCGTGCTCATCAAGCCGGAGGACTTCGACCCGCAGAAGAAGTACCCGATGATCGTGTACATCTACGAGCGGCTGTCGGACGACCTCCACCGGTTCCGGCTGCCGTCGGCGGGGACGAGCATCAATCCCACGTACTACGCGAGCAACGGGGATCTCGTGTATATGCCGGACATCGCGTACACGGTGGGGTCGCCGGGGCAGAGCGCGCTCAAGTGCGTGCTGCCGGGGATCCAGGCCGTGGTGGACAAGGGCTGCGTGAACGAGGCGGCGATCGGCATCCAGGGGCACTCGTGGGGCGGCTACCAGATCGCGTACATGGTGACGCAGACGAACCGCTTCAAGGCGGCGGCGAGCGGGGCGCCGGTGTCGAACATGGTGAGCGCCTACGGCGGCATCCGCTGGGGCACCGGACTGCCGCGGCAATTCCAGTACGAGCGCACCCAGAGCCGCATCGGGCAGACGCTCTGGGACGCGCCGATGAAATTCATCGAGAACTCGCCGATCTTCATGGCGGACCGTGTGAAGACGCCGCTGATGCTCTTGCACAACGACCAGGACGACGCGGTGCCGTGGTATCAGGGGATCGAGTACTACCTCGCGCTGCGCCGGCTCGGCAAGGAGTGCTACCTGTTCAACTACAACGGCGAACGCCACGGGTTGATCAAGAAGTCCACGCAGCGCGACTACACGTTGCGGATGCAGCAGTTCTTCGACCACCACCTGAAGGGCGCGCCGATGCCGGAGTGGATGGCGAAGGGGATTCCGTTCGCCGAGCGGGATCAGGAAAAGGAACAATGGAAGAGCCTGTTCAAGCCGGCGGCGAAGTGAGACGCGAAAACCGATAGAACGACGGAGCATGGAGACGTCCGCACCAGATGTGCCGCGCCGCTCGCGGCGGAGGCTTTGGCTCCGCGCGGTGGTGGGCCTCGTCGTCGTCGGCGCCGTGGCCGGGTGGCGGCTCCGGGTGGCGCGGCCCGAATCTCGCTACGAGCGGGCGCGCGCGGCGATCGCGGTGAAGGACTGGGACGGCGCGGATTGGTACGCCGAGCGGTTGGCGGCCGCCGGGCGGGACGATTTGCATATCCTCGTGCGCGCGGAAATGGCGTACCAGCGCGGGGATGCCGCGGCGGCGCTCGAGCGGTTGGCGGCGTTCCCCGAAACGGGCGATCGCGCGGAAGCGGCGCTCTTGGTGGCGCGGTGCCTGACGACCTTGAACCGGCTCGAGGACGCCGCGCGAACCTACGATCTGGCGATCCGCTTGAAGCCGGAATCCGCGGAGGCGTATCGGGGCGCGGCGCAACTCGCGTACAACATCGGCCAGCTCGGCATGGCGGTGTACTTCCTCGAACGGCTGATCAAGCTCGACACCGTCGATGGCAAGCCGGCCCGATTGCTCGGCGATATCCAGGCCGATCTCGGGCGATTCGACGAGGCGGCCTCGGCCTACGAGATCGCCCTCGCGCGATCGCTCGACCCGAATCTCCTCGATACGACGTATCGTTCGCGGGCCTCCGTGCTGGGCAGCAGCCGGCGCTACGACGAGATGCTCGCGGTCTGCGACGCGGCGAAACGCCGGGGCAGCGCCGAAGACGCGGAGTGGGCGACGCTCCGCGGCGAGGCGCTGTGGGGGGGCGGCCAGTTATCCCAGGCCCGCGAGGTCGTCGAGGCCGGATTGAAGGCGTCTCCGAAATCCCCGCCGCTGCTGTCGCTTCTCGCCCAGTTGGAACTTCACGACGGCCGTCCGGAATCGGCGGTCGCGGCGCTGGAGCGGGCGTTGGAGCGGCCGCCCCGGGCCTACCCGCAGGTCTTGTTGCTGTCGCAGGCCTACGCCGCCGCCGGTCGCAAGGCCGACGCCGATCGGATCGCCCGGGAAGCCGAATCGCTGCGCAAGGACATGGACCTCATTACGGAACTGACGAAGGCCGCCGACCTTCGACCGTGGGACGCCGGCTTGCGGCTGGAAATGGCCGACGTCTGCGAGCGATTGGGCAATCGCGAAATGGCCGCCAAGTGGCGCGAGATCGCCGGAATGATGAAGAAGTAGCGAGTCGCGCCGGTGCCGTTCACCTCGCCCGCGGCGCGGGGGCTGGCTCGCGGAATTCGCGCAGGACGGCGGCGAAGTCCGGCAGGCCGCGCGTCGCCTCCAGGTCCGGGTCGATCTGGATCGCGGGCCGCCAATCGAAGCCCCGCTCCAATTCCGCGAGCCGATCGAGCGATTGCTCGGCGAGTTCCAGCGCGATCTTCTTCTGCTCGTCCTGCCCGATCTTCTCGTCTTTCGTGGCGAGGATGGCGGCGCGGCCGTGGACGCAGGCCGTTTCGTAGCGGATCGCGTCCGGCCACAGGCCGACCGCCTCGATCCGCTGCGCCACTTCGCCGATCTGGTCGTAGCGGTGCAGCTTCGCGAGCAGGTCGGCGTAGGTGCGGGCGTAGGCGCGCACGGCGGTCCAGAGGTTCGCGTCGGAAGTGCTGACGCCGGGCGCCTTGGCCGCCGTTTCGATCTGGATCCAGGCTTCGCCGAGTTCGGTCTCGGCCGGCACCGTCTCGCCGCGCAGGAGCAGGATCGTGGCGAGTTCGACGCGGAAGTAGCCGAGGTCGTTGCGGTAGCGCGGGGCGTTCGGCCGCTCGGCGACGAGTTTGTCGGCGAACCCGACCGCGTCGCGGGCGGCGCGTTCGGCGGCGGCGAGATCGTCCTGTTCGCGATGGTTGATGGCGGCGGCATGCGCGGCGCGGCCCCGGAGCTGGGCCGTGAAGACGTTCGCGCCGAAGCGGCGCTCGAAATCGTCCAGCACCAGTGCGAGCGCCGCCAGCGCGTCGGCGGAGGCGCGGTGGCGGCCGGAGGCCTGCTCGGCCGCGGCGAGGTTCAGGTTCGCGGTGGCGAGTTGCTGGCGGTAGCCCACGTCGGCCGGGTAGAGGTTCACGAGCTGCGACCAGTTGCGGACGGCGTCGTCGGCGTGGCGCGCCGCGGCGCTGCGCGCGACCACCTTGGCGATCGGCGTCGTCTTGTCCTTGATCCGCCGCACGGCGACGGCCGCGCCGCCGGCCTTCGGCCGCGCGTCCGCGACGTTTGCCAGCAGGTTGTCGATGTCCGCGAGTTGCACGAGGAAGACCGCCGACGTCGGATCGTTCCGCAGCAGCCGGGCCATGATCTCCCGCGCCTGGTTGGCGTCTTCGAGCGCTTCGAGCCGGCGCCCGTCCGCGTGGCAGACCATCGCGATCTGGCGCAGGCTCTGCGCGACGCGGAACTCGTATTCGGGCACGTTCGGCTCGAGGGCGAGCAACGTGCGGCGATTCACGAGCGCGTTGCGGAACCAGTCCTCGGCTTCGGCGGCGTTGCCCCGGGTGTAGAGCGCGAGGCCGAGCCGGTCTTCGGCCTGGCCGAGGCGGTGCCACTGCTCCGGCTTGGGCGTCCGTTTGGCCTTCAGCTCCTCGTCGACGAGTTCGAAGAAGATCTGCCGCGCCGCGCGGAACTGTTCCTCCGCCTCGGGCATCGCGCCGCGCGCCATCCGCTGGATGCCGGAGTAGAGCAGCGTCTCGCCGCGAAGCTGGCGCCACGCCGCGGACGTCTCGCCGCGCGCCAGTTCGAGCGCGTGCCCGTAGGCCGCCTCCGCCTCGGCGTGATGGCCGAGCTTGAATTGCAAGCGGCCGACGCGGAAATGCGCCCCCGCGACGAAATACTGCGAATCCTCGACCGACGACGCCTCTTGCAGAAAGCGGTGGTACATGCCCACCACGCTCTCCAGGAATTGCTTCTGCTTGCCGGTGGCGGCGTGCTGGCTCGTCAGGATTTCCCCGATCGCGTCGTCGGTCAAAGCCAGCAGGGCGACCCTCGCATCCTCGCGGCTGCGCTCCGCCACGGTGCGCGCGGCGCGCACCTTCTTTTCCTCCTCCTGAAGCTTGGCGTAGGAATCGCGGACCTTCTGCTCCTCATCCTTCAGCCGGTCGTAGGCTTCGTCGGTCTGCTTCTTGGCCAAGTCGGTGCGCTGGCGTTCGGCGTCGACCAGCACGATGCCGAGCGTGAGCGCGACCAGCGCGGTGACGAGCGCCGCGGCGGAGCCGAACACGAGGTTCCGGTGGCGGCGCGCCCAGCGCGCGGCGCGCACGCTCCACGGCTCGCGGTGGATGTCGATCGGTTCGTCCGCCATCCAGCGCTCGACGTCCTGCGCGAGGTCGAGCGCGGAGGCGTAGCGGTCCGCCGCGTTCACCGCCATCGCCTTGCGGCAGATGGCGACGAGCGCGGGCGGGACGTTTTGTTTGTGCTCGTGGATCGGTGTCGGCTCGCCGCGCCGCACGCGCTCAAGGATCTCCTGCGAATCGCCGCGGAAGGGCGCCCGACCGGCGAGGATCGCGTAGAGCGTCGCGCCGAGGCTGTAGATGTCGGCGGCGGGGCCGACGTCGTCCCAGCGGCCGTCCGCCTGTTCGGGGGCCATGAACGCCGGCGTGCCCATCGCCTTGCCGACTTCCGTGAGTTCGCTGTCGTACGAGACGGCGGGCGTGCCGTGCGTCGAGGGGGGCGCGATCTGCACGCCGGTGCGCGTGCCGTCGTCGAACGGGGCCGACGCCATCGGTTCCGACGCGGCGTGCGTGGACGAGAACGATCGCGCGTGCGTCGCGCCCGAAAGGTGGCCCTCGCGATCGAACGCGAGCGCGGGAACGACGGCGGTCGTTTCGACGCGCTTCGCCTTCGTGTCCTTCGCCAACCCCCAGTCCACGACGAGCGTTTCGCCGTAGGCGCCGAGCATGACGTTCGCGGGCTTGAGGTCGCGGTGCAGGATGCCGCGGCTGTGGGAGAAGGCGATGGTGTTGCAGACGTCCACGAAGCGCTTGAGGAGCTGCCGCTGCGCCAGCGCCCGCTCGCGCGGATCGCGGCCCGGCTTGTCGGCGATGTGGAACGCCTTCACCGCGTCCTGCAGGCTCTGGCCGGAGATGAACCGCATCGCGTAGTACGGCCGGCCGTCGGCGTGGTGGTTCAGGCCGTACACCGGCACGATGCCGGGGTGCTCGAGCTTGCCCGTCACGCGCGCTTCGAGCAGGAACCGCGCCGCCACACCCCGATCGTACGCGTAGCGCGGCTGGATCTCCTTGAGCGCCACCTGCCGGTCGAGTTCGCGATCGAGCGCGATCGACACTTGTCCCATGCCGCCCTTCGCCAGTTCGTCCAGCACTTCGTAGCGCCCGCCGACGGGCGTCGCGGGCGACGTCGGCGCGTTCGGCAGGCGGAACGTCGTGGGACCGGTGACGTTGCCGGTGCCGACGATGGTGCCCGTCGGGCCGTCGACGAACGGCTGGGACGCTTCGACCGGGAAGCTCGCGGTCGGGGCGTTCGCGTGGACGGAATCGAGGTTCGGCGGCGGCGCCGTCGGGGCGTGCAATTCCACTTCGAGGATGGAGACCGGATTCTCGAAACCAACGGGCCGAGGCAGGTTCGTGGGGGCGTTCGGCGGGGCGGATTGCTGCGGCATCGTGCCGGTGTCGCCGGTGAGGTCGCCGTCGGACGAATCGCGGGACGTGTGGTTGGCCATGTGATCAACATCCCAGTTCGGCGTGGCGTCCGCAAGCATTCTACGGGATTGCCGAGTCCGCCGGAACCCGCGCGAATTCCGCACGGTTCTCGGTTTTCCGATTCAACCGGCTTTGCCGGATCGGCCGATACAGTCCGATACGACGATCCCGGAAGGAGCCGACCATGTCGCGGACGTTCTCGAAGTGGACCTGCGCGCTGTTGACCGCGACGGGAATGGGTTGGTCCGCGGCGGGTCAGGAGCCGACGCCGCTCGAAACGGCCGACGAAATCGTGCCGGTGCAGGCGCCGGCGACGCCGGCGCCGCGCCCGGCGCAGGGGACTCCCGGTACGCCGCAATCGCCGCCGCCACGCATCACGCAGCCCGCGACGCCGCGGCCCGGCACGCGCACTCCGGCGACGACCGGCGCCGGCAATAACTTCGGCCTCGCCAACTCCGGCACGTCCGCGCGCGGCGTCGAACTCCCCACCATGTACGGCGACCTCGGCGGCCTCTTCGGCTTTTCGCCGTTCACCGTCGCCACGCTGCCGGGCGGCCAGCGCGTCACGATCGCGCCCGGCCAACTCGCCCGGCTCCCCGCCGGCACCACCTTCAATCGCGACGTCAACGGCTTCTCCGTCGTCACCAGCAACCCGATCGTCCCGCTGCCGGACGTGCCGCTGCCGCCCGGCTTCCGCGAGAAACTCGGCCAGCGCGAGACCGCCGTCAGCACGCGGCTTTCCAGCGGTTCGACGTCGCCCACCGACATCCTCGTCTCCGGCCAGGACCCGCAGAGCCACGCCGGCGGCATCCCCGTCAATGCCCTGCGCGGCGGCTACAAGATCGGCGAGAACGAAAGCCCCCGACCCACCGACCGCGTCTACGTCGCCTACAATTTCTTCAACGACGTGAACCCCACGCTGCGCGTGCCCGGCCTCTCCGTCCTCAACATCCACCGCCAGACGTTCGGCATCGAAAAAACCTTCCTCGACGGCGACGCCTCCATCGGCCTGCGCATGCCGCTCCTGCAACTTACCGGCCCGAACGACCTCGATCGTTCCTCCGTCGGCGACCTCAGCATGATCCTGAAGTTCGCCTGGATCAACGAACCGCTCGAAGTCGCGAACGACGGTTCGTTCCTCGGCGGCGACGTGCTCTCGACCGGCCTCGTGCTCACCGTCCCCACCGGCGGATCCGCCGCGTTCTCGGCGCTGCAACCCGAAATCCACCCCACCGTCCTCCAGCCGTTCGTCGGCGGCATCCGAGTCTTCGGCCGCGGCTACACGCAGTTCTTCTCGTCGATCGCCGTTCCCACCGACGACCGCGATACCACGTTCTTCTTCAACAGCCTCCAGTTCGGCTACCAACTCTATTGGAATCCCGACGCGCGCTGGGTGCGCTCGATCACGCCGCTGGCCGAAATCCACGTGAACACGCCGCTGAACAATCGCGGCCTGTACAAGCTGCCGATCGGCCAGGCGGATGTCGTCGGCTTCACCGGCGGGGCGACGTTCGCGATCGGATCGCGGTCGTTCCTGAACATCGGCTCCAACGTTCCGGTGACCGGCCCGCGGCCCTACGCGATGGAAGCGATGGCACACTTGAACGTGAATTATTGAGCGATCAGGCCGCCCGCGCGGCGGGGCGGTCGGGCGCGTTCTCGGCGGCGAAGCGCGCGAGCTTCTCCCACGCGTCGGACGGGCAAGGGAACTGTTCCACCAGGCGCGCCAGATCGCGCGCCAGATCGGCGGCGTCGGCGTAGGGGCGGTCGATCGCGACGACGTCGCCCATCGCCGGCTCCGCGCCGGTTTCCAGCCGGCGAATCACGGTCGTGAGTTCGGCGGGGAACGGCTTGGGCCGGGCGCCGCGACGCCGACTGGCGAGTTGGGACCATCCGAACGCGGCGCGGCCGAGCGCCCGCAAATCCCCCGCCGGCGTCGGGTCGACCGCGTGCGATGCGCCCGCCAACCAGTGCGGCTCGCCGAACCCCAGCACCTTCAGCGATCCGTCCGTCGCCAGCACGAACGAGTCGGCGGTCAGCCGGCCGTGGACGAACCCCGCGCGGTGCGCGTGCAGGATCCCCTTCGTCGCGTCGGCGAGCAGGCGCACCCAGACGCCCGGCGTCGCCGCCGCCGGCGGCCAATCGCCGGACGCCAAACCGGGCACCCATTCCTGGAGCGCGGCCGGACGGCCCTGGATTTCCAGCACTTCCAAGGTGTTCGCCAGATTCGGATGGCTCGCTTCCGCCATGGTCGCGAAGCGCTGCCGGAACTCGTCGGGGCGGACGGCGTCCTGCATCTCCGCCTCGCCGAGGTGGCGCAGGACGAAGAGGCCGCGCGTCGGGCCGCCCGGCCGCGCCGGGTCGAAGACGCGATAGGTCGTCTCGCGCGGCGTGACGCGCAACCGATCGACGACGCGCAGGCGATCGAGCATCAGGCCATCGAGGCTGCCGGCCTCGATGAGCGCGAGTTGGAAGAGCGTGAGCGCGCCGCTGGCGAGCAGCGTCTGCCGCAGCGACCGCCGCTGCCGGCGCGCCTCCTCCGCGAGCGCCTCCAGCGTGTTCGCGTCCACGAGGCCGCGCGCGACGAGCAGTTCGCCCAGTTGCCGGTCGCCCGGTTCCGGTTCGCCGCTTTCGGCTTCGACCAATTCCGGGGACGGCGCGGACCAATCCGGCATGTCGGACTCGTCGACCGCGCGGCCGGCCGCCAACTCGCGCAGCTTGCGGCGATACCATTCGCGCATGTCCGCGAGGTGCCGCTCCATCTCGGTCCGCTTTTCCACCGCGAGCCGGCGCTCCGTCTCGACGTCGCGAGTCCGGCGCTCCAGGTCGGCCCGCAGCGCCTCGATCTCGTGAACCGCCTCGTCGACGTCGCTCCCCTTGCGTTCGATCCGGTCGCGGGCGGAATCGAACTGGGCGCGGAGTTCGGCGATCTTCGATTGCCAGTCGAGGAGTTGCTGGCGGAAGCCCGCGACCGCGAGGCGGTGCTCCGAACGGGCCGATTCCAGGTCCTGCGCGTGCCGGCGAACCTGCTCCGCCTCGACGCGCGCCCGGCTGCGCTCGGCGTCGAGTTCCTCGCGGGATTGCTTCGCGAAGGCGTGCAACTCCGCCAGGTGCCCACGGAGGACGTCGCGCGCCGCCGCCAGCCGCTCCAGCGATTCGGCCGCGCCTCGCTCGAGGTCGGGCGCCTGCGCCCGCAGATCCGCGAACTGCGCCGCGATCCGGGCGCGCAGTTCGTCCGATTCCCGGCGGTCGACCAGGTGCGCCTGCACCGCCTGCGATCGATCGGCCTCGAACTGCTCGCGCGCCGCCGCCAGGGCGGTCCGTTCCGTCGCGACCGCCTCGCCCGCTTCCCGCAGCCGGGCGACCTGCCGCTCGAGCGCCGCCTCCCGCTCGCCGAGCGCGGCGGTCCGTTCGTCCAGGTCCTTCGCGCGCGTCTCCAGGTCGCGCAGGTCGCGCCGTTCGCGTTCGTCGTTGCGGGATCGCTCGGCTTCGAGGCTCTCGCGCAGCCGCGCCGCGATGGCGAGTTCCTCGGCGAGCTTGGCCCGCAGTTCGTCCTGCTCGCGGGACCGTTTCGCCAGTTCCTCGGAGCGTCGGCGGAGTTGTTCCTGGAATTCCAGCCGCGCCGCGTCGCCGTCGCCCAGGATCGCCGCGCGGTCGCGCACGGCCGCCCGGTCGCGTTCCAGTCGATACTGCAATTCCGCCGCCTGCGCCAGGCGGGATTTCAATAGCGCGACCTGTTCGGCGAACTCGGCCGAGCGTTCGTCGAGTTCCAGCTCGCGCCGGCGAACGCGGTCCTCGGTGTCTCGTAGTTCTTCGAGCCTCGCCGCGAGCTGCGCGTTCCGTTCGGCGGCGGTCCGCAGCTCGTCCGCGCCCTCGTCGCGCACCTGGCCCAGCTCGGCGCGCACGCGCTCGGCGTCGCGGAGCCGCGATTCCAGTTCGCGCCGCGTACTCTCGAAATGGGCCCGATCGGCCGCGAGCCGTTCGGCCTCCGCTTCCGTCTCGTCCTGCCGCCGCGCGAGGGTCGCCCGCAGCATCGCGAGCGACGCCGCCTGCGATTCCAACAGCGCCCCGCGCTCGGCCAACTCGGCGTCCCGCCGGTCGATCTCGGCGCGCGCCGCTTCGACGCGCTCCGCCTCCGCGTTCACCCGCGCCTGTTCCGCCTCGGCGAGCCGCAGCGTCTCTTCCCACTCGCGGCTCGTGCGTTCGAGAAGGTCGTGCCGCTCGTTCACCTCGGCCGTGCGCCCGTCGACGGCGGCCAGACGACGTTCAAACTCGGCCCGCTGGCGGTCGAACCGCAGCAGGTCGTCCTTGTGTTGATCCCGTTCGGCGGCGAGCGCTTCGCGGTCGGCGCGATGCTGTCCTTCGCGGCGCGACAACTCGGCGTGGCGTTCCAAGAGCGCCGCGTCCAATTCCTTCAGCCGTGCGAACTGCCACTGCCGTTCGTCGTCGATCGCCTCGCGGTCCCGCTTGGCCTCGTCCCGCAGGGCGGCGAGGGCGGCCTCGCGCTCGGCCAGTTCGGCCTGCGTCGCCTCGATCCGCGCCCGTTCGGTCCGCAGCGCCGCGAGCCGAGGCTCCGCCTCGCGCACGTCGGCTTCGAACTGCAACCGCTGCCGGGCGATCGCCTCTTCAAGCCCGGCCATCCGGTCCTGAAACTCGCGGTCCGCCCGATCCCGCCGCGCCGTCAGTTCCGATTCCAGTTCGGTCCGTCGCCGCGCGATCTCGTCTTCGAGCGCGCCGAACCGCCGATCGAATTCGTGCGCGAGTTCGCGCTCCTTCGCCGACACCGCCGCCTCGCGCCGCAGGAGATCGGCCGCGTCCGGCACGCCGCGCAGCTCGGTTTCCATCTCCATCTTGCGGCGATACCAGATGGCGCGCTCTTCATCGAGTTCGCGGGCCTGCCGTTCCAGCGCCTCCCGCTCGCTCGCGATGTCGGGCGCTTCGATTTCCTCCGGTTCATCGTCGGGGAACGCCACCAGTTTGGGACGATGCGAAGGAACGCCGGCGAGGATGACGCGGATTTCGGCGGGGCCGGCGCGGACGATGTCGCCGTCGTGGACGGGCACGGGCGCGGAGCCGCCGAGCGGTTGATCGTTCAGGAGGACCGGCACGGTGGGGGAGAGCTTGCGGACGCGCAGGCCGTCGTCGGACCGGGAGAACTGGCAGACGACGGGCGGGAATTGCCGGTCGGCGAGGCGGAGGTCGCAGCCGAGGGCGGTGCCGACGAGAAACTCGCCCTCGCCGACCGCATAGCCGCGCGCGGGGCCGTTCCCGATGCGAACGTCCAGTCGGACGCCGGCATCGTCGGGCGGCGGCGGCGCGGGCAGAAAGGCCAACATCGGTACGGTCCGCTTCCGTGCGGGTGGGGTCGGTCCCGGCGGGATTGGAACGCATTCCGGGCGATCCGGCAAGCCCAATCGAAACGAAACGACCCCGGCGAGGCCGGGGTCGCGATGCGGCGATGCGATGGGATCAGACGCGCGGCGGCAGGTCGGCGTCGTCGAATCGCGGGGCCGACGGTTGCGTGATCCGCTGCGGCGGCTTCACCGATTCCGGTTCGATGGCCGGCCGGCTCGGCGAATCGGTGTTCACTTCCTCTTCGATCCCCTTCATCCCCTTCTTGAACTCGACGATCGACTTGCCGACCGAGCGGCCGATTTCCGGCAGCTTGCGGCCGAACAGCAGCACGCCGAGCAGCACGAGGAGCAGGATTTCCTGCGGGCCGATCTGGTTGAAGATACCGTACAGCATGGGAGCCTCCACGTCGGTGGGGTTGGCGCGAAACATGGTGGAGGTTGAAGGTAACCCCGCCAGAACAGGGGTGCCGCCGGGCCGGAGGGTTCGGGCCGGGCGCACGGTGGGTGCTTGCAAGCACTTTCAGTATATCCGCGCCGGGGCGGCGGGGGCAAGCGGACCGGGCGGAAAATCGGCGATCCAGCCGACCTTGACCCCGTTCCGATGAACGGTTATCGCCCGCGGACCCCGAACCGGAGCGCCCGCGTGATCCGCCTTCGCATCCCGATCGTCGGCGTCGCCCTCCTGCTCGCGGCCGGCGCCGGCTGCGTCGAACGGCGCTTCGTCGTGCAGGCGAACGTGCCCGGCGCGCTCGTCTCGGTCAACAACCAGCCGGCCGGCCCCAGCCCCGCCGACGTGCGCTGGGACTACACCGGCGTCTACGAATTCCGCGCCGTCGCCCAGGGCTACGAGCCGCTCGTGCAGCGCGTCCGCATCCGGCCGAAGTGGTACGAGTATCCCGGCCTCGATTTCTTCTTCGAGGCGATCTGGCCGTTCCACATCGAGGACGTGCGCCGCATCGCTCTGGAATTGCAGCCGTCGCAGCCGGTGCGGACGGACGAACTGCTGGACGCCGCGAACGAGTTGCGCGACCGCGGCCAGAACCTGCCGCCGGCGAAATACGACGACCCGAAGCCCAAGAATAACTGATGGTTTGGCTGAATTTGCCGGTTGGAAACCTTCAACTCTTTGAAGGAAAGCGGACTTGATATTCGGTCGAGGTGATGCCGGTTGCTTCGTTTTTCCGCACCAAAGGTGCGACCGGAAATAGCCAGGGGTGGAGCGAGGCTCTGCGAGCGGAGCCCCTGGACCGGTTGCGATGCCCCCTGTAGCTCCGAAGGAGCGACCTATTACCGCTATCGGCCTTCGGGGGTCGCTCCTTCGGAGCTACCGAGCTTCTTCACGGACTTTCCAGGGGTTGCGCTCGCCAAGCCTCGCTCCACCCCTGGCTATTTTCGGAGGCCCCGTTGGGGACGCAAGACCGGGACCGACCGCTTTCAAAGGGCTCGGCGGGCAACGCCGACTTCGCCAGCGTATTTATTGACCGTCTTCTGAGAGCCTGTTTGTGAATTCGCGGCCTCTGTACTCGACTGGACGTCGAAGCTG
>CAYVRB010000189.1:0-12536 GCA_964453375.1 uncultured Alcaligenaceae bacterium | reverse complement strand
GGGCCTCGAAGACTCGGCCCGACCTACAAACGAGTGGCATTGAACCGCTACGCCTTCAGGAGGACGGCGCCTTCGCCGTTGCGGAGCGCGATCTGGCGGACGACGGGGCCGAGCGATCCGTCGGCGCGGAGCTCGCGGTAGTTGCCGTTGAGTTGATGCGTGGTCGCCGTGGCGTTCGCCGTCGTGCCGGTGCCCTGCCCCAACTGGTACGAGAGCGGCTTGAAGAGCACGAGGGCGTTCTCGTATTGGCGCGAGTAGACCTTGTACGTCAGCTTCGCGTACTGCGGGTCCTTCCCCTCGGCGAAGACGCCCATCGCGCCGGCGGGCTTGCCGACGTTCACGGCGGCGGCGGGAATCCACTTCCGGCTCCACGCCGCGCTCGGGGCGAAGCCGCCCCAGATCATGAAGTACGTCCGCTGCGGGTCGGCGAGGAGGTAGTAGTAGGAGAGCGCGCCGAGTTGCGTGCGCGGGTCGGTCATGTTCGCGGTCGAACCGGGAAGCGAATCGAGCACGACGGCGGCGGTCGGGTTCGACGCCAGCCGGCCGTACACGATCGCGGCCACGTCGTTCACCTGCGACCAGTTGGCGGCGTTCGGCCGCAGCAGGAACTCCTCGTACGCGATGCCGGCGGAACTCGTGATGGCGTTCGCGTCGGTGCGGCCGCCGGCGGTGTTCGCGACGAGCGCCTTGCCGCCGAGCTTGGCGCGGATGGCGGCGACGATGGCGGCGGAATCCGCGGTGAAGTTCGCCGTCGATTCGTGCACGGGCGACTCGAACGGCACGCGGCCGCTGGCGTTGTCGAGGAACACGCCATCGGCGCTCGGCGCCGCGGCGACGAGGCCGGCGTGGTACTCGGCCGCGAAGGATTGGTACGCCGCGCTCGCCGGGTTCGCGACGAAGCGCATCTGGCCGTAGTAGGGGTAGAACAGCCGAGTTTCGTGAATGAAGCGCGCGTCGAAGCCGGTCTTGCGCGAGCCGTATTCGCGATCGCTCAGGTAGCCATCGCCATCCTTGTCGGCGGCGAAATCGAACGCGGGGATCGTGCCGGCGGTCTTCCCCTTCGCGCCGACGTAGTCGCGGCCGAAGATCGACTTGGCCTCGGGCGCCTGCGCGGCGGTGCCGGCCGTGGCGCGGAGTCGCACCGTGTAGAGTCGCGCGGTGCCGTTCGCTTGCAGCGAGGGCAACCAGTCCTTCGGTGGGTCGAACCTGATCTGGCCGTTGCGCGCGAGGCCGTTCGTGCCGTCGACGGAGATCGGCAGCGCCTTCCAGGCGGTCGGTTTGCCGTTGGCGTCGACCGCGGAAACGTACTCCCACGTTCCGGCCCAGCCGGCCTGCTTCGAGCGTTGCATCGTGAAGTTCAATTCGCCGAACCGATCGAGCTGGCCGATGGCGATCGCCTCGCCGAGGCCGCCGAAGGTGACGCCGACGTTGCGCCCGGCGCGGGCGTGGGATGTGAGATCGGTGATCGCGCCCACGCCATTCACGGCGCCGCGCGACACGTTCCAAAGCCAGTTGACCGGCTGCGCCGACGGGCTGCTGCCCATGAACGGCGTGGCCTGCGACACATGGTAGAACGCCGCCTCGCGGTCCGCGCCGGTGCGCGTCGCGTAGGAAATCCAGCCGGACAGCAGCCCCTGGTACAGGTTGCTCGCGTTGCTGTAGAGGTATTTCGCCGAATCCGACGACGCCTCCTCGAAGCCCGCGAGGTGTTTCGGATTCGGCACGATGAGGTCGATGGAGTTCGCCGCGAGTTGTTTCTCGAAGTTGCCGACGGCGGTGCTTTCGTAGGCGAGCTGCGCGAGCCGGATGTGCGAGTAGTTCTGCCCCGTCGGCGCCGAGTTGGTCGACGGCACCGTCGGAGGAATTGTCGGAGGTACGACGGGCGGGACCACTGGCGGCACCACCGGGGGAACGACGGGAGCCGCCGTTGGTGCAACCTGGAAATCGTCGACGTAGGCGGTGCCGTAGTTGCCCGGCGAACGGCCGATGCCGGCCTGCCCGGCGCCGCGCACGGTCACGGTCGCCGCGATGGCTTCGGTCGGATTCGTCTGCCAGCCGCCCGCCGCGGTCAGATATTGCCGCGTGTCGGCGCGCTGGATCGTCGTGGCGAGCCGATCGCCGACGAGCGTGGACTGCACCGAGAGCCACGCCGTGGGAATCCGGGCAAAAGTGCGCGTGGCGACGGTGCGTTCGACGCCGTTCGTCGATTCGACGATGCCGATGCGATCGGCGGCGATGGAGACGCCGGCGTAGTTCGCGGTATTCCCATTCAAATTCGATCCGCGCGCGAAGAGCAGGATCGGCGCCGGCGTATCGGATCGCACCTGCCCTCGCACGGTCAGGTCGGCACCGGTGGACGAAGTCGACCACAGCCGCGAGCGGACGTCGATGTTGCCGTAGATCGCGAGCGCTTGTTGGCCGGACGTGGCGGCGGACCGCGTGGTCGCGAAGTACTCCTCGCCGTTGCTGGCCCATTCTTGCCAGCCGGCGGGTTTGAACGGGAACCGGGCGGTATCGAACGATTCGGACAGCGTCGCCGACGGCATTTCGCGCGCCTCGAGCGCCGTGAGGTGCAACGTCGTCCGGCCGTTCGGCGGGGTCGGCATCCGTGTCTCCCGGTGTGCGTCGCGAAGCGTCGCCCCGGCCGATACGATGCTCGAACCTCCCGCGCTGCGCAAGGATGCTCGACCGACGCGTCGGTGCGGGGCATTCCTTGCCGAATCTCTTCATCGGTCGGCCGCGGCCCCGCCCCGCCATCAAACGACGCGGGGTTCGGCCGCGCCCGGCGACCGAACCCCACACGACGGACAGAACCGCGCGAACCGCGCCAGCGCATCACGGCTTCCGGGACGAACCCCCTTCGCCCACCCGCGCCACCCGCACCGTCGGAAAATGCGGCCCCCCTTCGATCGGGTGCCCCGCCAAGATCACCACGCGGTCCCCTTCCGCCACGGCGCCGGCCAAAAACGAATCGCGCACGGCCGCCTCCATCCGGTCCTCGCCGGGCGCCACCCAGCCGAGCTGCACCGGCGTAATCCCCCACGCCAGCGCGAGCCGGCGCGGCACTTCGTCGCCGGGCGCCAGCGCGACGATCTTCGCCGCCGGCCGATTCCGGGACACCAGCCGCGCCGTCCGGCCCGTGAGCGTCGGCACCACGATCGCCGCCGCGCCGACCTCGTCCGCCAACTCGCACGCCGCCTGCGCCAGCGGATCGTCGATCTCGTGCAACGGATACAGCGAATGCGACCGTCGGCCGCCGCCGCTCGATTGCAGGTGGTTCTCCGCCTCCTCCGCGATCCGCGCCATGCAGCGCACCGCTTCCGTCGGATAGTTCCCGACGGCCGTCTCGCCCGAGAGCATCACGGCGTCGGTGCCGTCGAAGATCGCGTTGGCCACGTCGCTGGCCTCGGCCCGCGTCGGGCGCGGATTCTTCTGCATCGAATCGAGCATGTCCGTCGCCGTGATGACCGGCTTGCCCGCGAGGATCGCTTCCGCGATGAGGTGCTTCTGCGCCATCGGCACGCGTTCGAGTGGAATCTCGACGCCGAGATCGCCGCGCGCCACCATGATGCCGTCGAAGGCGTGGATGATCGGCGTCGCGCGGTCGACCGCCTCGGGGCGTTCCATCTTCGCGAGGATCGGGCCGCGATAGCCGAACGATTCGGCCACTTGCTTCAACTCCGCCGCCGCCTCCGGCCCGCGCACGAACGAGAGCGCGAGCCAATCGCACTGCGCCTTCACCGCGACCGCGATCGCGATCCGGTCGCGGTCCGTCACGGCCGAAATACTCAAGGGCGTGTCGGGCAGGTTGATCCCCTTGTTCGGCTTGAGGACGCCCCCGACCACGACGCGCGCGAACAGCCGCCCGCCGTCCGCCTTCACGGCCTCCAGTTGCAGCCGGCCGTCGTCCAGCAGGATGCGTTGCCCCGGCCGCACGTCCACCAGGCACTCCGGCTCGGTGATGACGATGTCCTCGGCGTGGACCGGCGCGTCTTGCAGCGAGAACGTGAGTTCGCCGCCGATGGCGAGCGTCCGCTCGGCCGGGATTTTGCAGCGGAGCTTCGGCCCCGGCAGGTCGGCCAGCACGGCCGTCACCTTGCCGACGGCGCGGGACGCGGCGCGGAACCGTTCGACGCGCGCGAGGTGCTCCGGTTCGGTCCCGTGCGAGAAGTTGACGCGCGCGACGTCCACGCCGGCGCGGAGGACCGCCTCGAGCGCCGCCGGTTCGTCGGTGGCCGGCCCGAGCGTGGCCACGATCTTGGTTCGGCGCATGGTCGCCCCATGAAGTGATGATGTTCGGAGAGGTCGGGACTGGTTTAGCGAATTGCCGCGCGAACGGTAGCGATCACGGACCGACTTGGAATTCGACAACCTTGCGCGCCCGGCGTTCGGCCTGCGACGTCGGATCGCGGATGTCGAGCGCGAGAGTGTAGCGGCCGGGCTTCTCCGGCACGGGGAATTCGACGCGCAGGAAGAAATCGCGAATCGGGCTGCGCGTGAAATCGGCGCGGGCGAACGGGAGTTCCGAGACCATTCGGTTCTTCTCGCCGTCGAACAGTTCGACGATCCGCCCGTTCGCGTCGCGGAGTTGGATCGAACCGTTTAGGCGCGTGACGAACCGTCGATCGCCGCCGGCTTGCGTCGCGGGCAGGACCGGGACGCGATCGATCTCGGCGTAGAGCACGCCGACGCCGCCGGGCAGGAAGCGATGGCCGGGGGGCAACGGATCGTAGACGCCGAACTGGGCGATGCGATCGACGAAGGCGGTGGTGCCGATTTCGAGCGGGGCGTTCTTGCCCGTGAGCTCCGCGGCCGATTCGAGTTGTTGCAGCAGCAGGTTGGCGGCGCGGGGGTCGCGGCCGGTGAGATCGGTGTGACGCGCCGCGTCGAGGACCGGCAACAGCAGCAGGAGCAATTCCTGGTTCGGCCGCTCGAAGCCCTTGAGGTGGCCGACGGCGGCGGCGAATTGGTTGTCCAGGTGCGCCCGCACCGCGGCGACGAGCGGCGTATCGGGGCGGGGGCCGCGCGGTGCCGGTTCCAGCAGCGGGTTCGGCATCGCGTCGCCCGGCTTCGCCGGCACCGGTGCCGGCGGCGCGATCGCCGGTTCCATCGGCGGATTCGGCGCCGTCGGCGCGACGACCACGACCTCCGCCTTCGGAATGCGCTGGCCGGGCGCGAGCGCCCGCGATTCGGTGGACACCGCGGCCGGCGCGGGCGGCGGGTTGGGCGGATCGGCGCGGAAGAATCGAGCAATCTGGCACGCCGGCATGTTCGCCAGCCCGATCGCCACCACCGCCAGTCTTTGCCACCGAGCGAACGCCATCCGCACCTCGCACCGTCCGCGCGGCCCGCGCGGCCGGGCGATATAGACGCGCGCCGCCCCGCGATCAAGCCGAACCCGGCGCGCGCCGTAGACTAGGGACGCACCGCGCCCGACACCCCGGAACCCGACCATGGCCGACCGTCCGTTCTGCCACCTGCACTGCCACACGCACTACAGCCTGCTCGACGGGTTCAACCGTATCCCGGACCTCGTCCAGCAGACCAAATCGCTCGGCATGAACTCGTGCGCCATCACGGACCACGGCAACCTCTACGGCGCCATCGAATTCTACTCCAAGTGCAAGGACGCCGGCGTCAAGCCGATCCTCGGACTCGAAGCCTACGTCGCCCCCGGCGACCGCCGCGAACGGAAGAAGATCGACGGCAACAACTACTTCCACCTCACGCTCCTCGCCAAGAACACCGTCGGGTTCCGCAACCTCGTCAAGCTCTCCAGCAAGGCGTTCCTCGAAGGCTTCTACTACAATCCGCGCATCGACCGCGAACTCCTCGAAGAACTCTCGGAGGGCGTCATCTGCCTCTCCGGCTGCCTCGCCGGCGAGATAAGCGATCTGATCCTCAAGGATCGGATGAAGGACGCCGAGGAACTCGCGAAGTGGTACGAGCGCGTCTTCGGCGACGACTTCTACCTCGAGATCCAGAACAACGGCCTCGAAATCCAGGACCAGTGCACGGTCGCCGTCACCGACCTCGCGAAGAAGGTCGGCATTCCGATGGTGGCGACGGCGGACGCGCATTACCTCTGCGCCGCCGACGCCGAGGCGCACGACGTGCTCTTCTGCATCAACATGGAGAAGAAGCACAACCCGAAGCAGCGGCTCTACCCCGAAGGCCGGATGCCGAACCCGTACTACGTTCGCAGCCCGGAGGACATGTACGGCCTGTTCCCGCACCACGCCGACGCCGTGAAACGCTCCCAAGAGATCGCGGACAAGGTCGATATCCAACTCGATTTCAAGAAGCGGCACTTCCCGGTCTTTCAGACGCCGAAGAAAGTCTCCGAAGACGCGTACCTGAAGCAGCTCTGCGAGAAGGGCGTGCGCGAGCGGTACGGCGAGAACCCGCCGCAGGCCGTGTGGGACCGCCTCGAACACGAACTGAAGATCATCGCGAAGATGAAGTACTCGGCGTACTTCCTCATCGTCTGGGATTTCGTCCGCTTCGCGCGCGAGAAGGGCATCCCCAGCACCGCGCGCGGCTCCGGCTGCGGCGCCGTCGTCGCCTACGCCCTCTACCTCAGCCACGTCTGCCCAATCGAGTACGACCTGCTCTTCGAGCGGTTCCTCGACGAGAACCGGACCGAGCCGCCCGACATCGACATCGACTTCTGCCAGGAGCGGCGGGAGCTCGTGATCGAATACGTGAAGGAGAAGTACGGCCGGGACAGCGTAGCGCAGATCGGCACGTTCGGCACGCTGGCGGCGAAGGCGGCGCTCAAGGACGTCGGCCGCGCGCTCGACGTGCCGTTGGATCGCGTGAACTTCCTGTGCAAGCTCGTGCCGATGAAGGGGGCGATCTCGCTGGACCTCGCGGACGCGATGGCGACGCCCGACTTCCGCCGCGAATACGAGTCCGACCCGCAGACGAAGAAGCTCGTCGACATCGCGATGAAGCTGGAAGGGATGAACCGCAACGTCGGCACGCATGCCGCCGGCGTCGTCATCGCCAACGGCGACATCACCGACTACGTGCCGGTCCAGCGCGCGATGCGCAAGGGCGACGACAAGGCCAACGCCAAGGCGAACGGCGAATACGCCGTCACCACCCAGTGGGAGATGGGCATCCTCGAGAAGGTCGGGATGCTCAAGATGGACTTCCTCGGCCTGCGGAACCTCACCGTCCTCGACAACGCGGTCAAGCTCATCGAGAAGAACCGCGGCGTCAAGGTCGATCCGATGGCGTTCCCGCTCGACGACAAGGCGACCTACGGCCTGCTCCAACGCGGCGACGCCAAGGGCGTGTTCCAACTCGAAAGCGACGGCATCCGCGGCCTGCTCCAACGGATGAAGCCCGACAACATCCGCGACCTCATCGCCGTGCTCGCCCTCTATCGCCCCGGCCCGCTCGGCGGCGGCATGGTCGACAGCTACGTCAACCGCAAGCACGGCCGCGAGACCTGGGACTACCCGCACCCGGTGATGAAGGAGATCCTGGACGAAACCTACGGCGTGCAGGTGTATCAGGAGCAGGTGATGCGCCTGCTCAACCGCCTCGGCGGCATCGAACTCTCGAAGGCGTACGCCGCCATCAAGGCGATCAGCAAGAAGAAGCAGGACGTGATCGACGCCAGCAAGGCCGACTTCGTGAAAGGCGCCGTCGAGCGCGGCGTCAGCAAGGAAACCGCGACGGAAATCTTCAGCCTCATCGAGAAGTTCGGAAGCTATGGCTTCAACAAGTCGCATACCGCGGCCTACGCGCAGATCGGATACCAGACGGCGTTTCTCAAGACGCACTACACGGCCGAGTTCATGGCGGCACTGCTGTCGAGCGAGATCGACGACGGGAACAAACGGCTCGTCATGGTCGACCACATCGCCGACGCCAAGAAGCTCGGCGTGGACGTCCTGCCGCCGGACATCAACACCGGCATGCCGGACTTCGACGTGAACAACGGCCGCATCACGTTCGGCCTCACGGCGATCAAGGGTCTCGGCCGCGGCGCGGCGGAGGAGATCGCCCGGGCGCGCGGCGCCGGCCGGTTCAAGGACCTCTTCGACTTCTGCGAGCGCGTCGATACGCGCATCGTGGCGCGGGCGGCGGTGGAACGGCTCATCAAGGCCGGCGCGTTCGACGCCTTCGGCACGCGCGCCGGGCAGATCCTCGCCGTCGAGAAGGCCTTCGCCGCCGCCGAGCAGCGCGTCGCCGACAAGAAGCGCGGACAGAAGAATTTCTTCGACCTCTTCGGCGGCGGGGACGACGGCGCCGAAACCAACGGCCACGCGGCGGCGCCCGAAGCGAACGGCTTTCACGACGTGAAGGAATGGCCCGAAGTCGAGAAGCTGAAGTTCGAGAAGGAGGCCCTCGATTTCTACATCTCCTCGCATCCGCTGGCGCAGTTCGAGGACCAACTGCGCCGCTTCCGCACGCACTCCGCCGCCGAGGCCACGAAGGTGAACTCCGGCGCCCACGTCCTCGTCGCCGGCATGGTGACGGGCTTGCAGGAACGCACCGTCCAGAAGAACGGCAAGCGCTGGGCGATGCTCCAACTCGAGGATTTCACCGGGCAGGTGAAGTGCATCCTTTGGAGCGAATCGTACTTGCAGTTCAAGGACGTCGTCGTCGAAGACGCGATCGTTCTGTTCGAGGGGAACATCGAGCGCCGCGACGGCGTCGGCGCCGGCGACGTGATCGTCAAGCGCGTCCTCAACCTGGAGCAGGCGCGCCGCGAGATGACGCGCGTCATGCTCCTGCGCATGGGCTATTCCGACGACGCGGAGTCGGTGGCCAAGTTCGCCGGCCTCAAGGGGGTGCTCGGTCGCGCTCGCGGGAATTGCCCCGTGCACCTGTCCGTGCGCGATTCCGCCGGCCGCGTCGCCGAGATGAAACTCGGCCGCGATTGGACCGTCGACCCGACCAAAGTGATCGTCGAGGAGTTGGAACAGATCCTCGGCGTCGGAAATGTGATCTTCACGAAGTGATCGACGGGTATTCTTCTTGAATTCTTCGCGCGGGCGGGCCAGAATGCCCCCACGCTCGCCCTCGCCGGTCGCGACGGCGCCGATGCGCGACGACATCGGATTCCGCGACCGGCCCCGAGGGAGGACCACCATGCTCATCTACCCCGCGATCGACCTGCTCGGCGGCCAATGCGTGCGCCTGCGCCAGGGCGATTATTCGCGGGAGACGGTCTTCTCGAGCGATCCGGCCGCCGTCGCGAAGCAATGGGCGAGGCAGGGCGCCGAGCGATTGCACCTTGTGGACCTCGACGGCGCGAAGGCCGGGCGACCGGTCAACGGCGACGTGATCCGGCGCATCGTGAATAGCGTGGACGTGCCGTGCCAACTCGGCGGCGGCATCCGCTCCGAGGCCGACCTGGAGACCGTTTTCGGATGGGGCGTCCGCTGGGCCGTCCTGGGCACGCGCGCTCTGCAGGAGCCGGGTTGGGTCTGCCGCATGGCCGACCGCCACCCGGCTCGAATCGTTTTGGGTGTCGACGCCCGCGACGGGTACGTCGCCACCGAGGGCTGGCTGAGCACCTCCACGACGAAGGCGACCGACCTCGCGAAGATGGTCGAGCAGTCGCCGCTCGCGGCCGTCGTATACACCGACATCGCGAAGGACGGCATGATGGCGGGGCCGAACTTCGAGCAACTCGCCGAGATGCGCGACGCCGTGCGGCTGCCGGTGATCGCCTCCGGCGGCGTGAGCGCGACCGAACACGTGGCGAAACTGGCGTCCTTGAAGCTGTTCGGCTGCATCGTCGGCCGGGCGCTGTACGAGGGCGCCGTGGATTTGGCGGTCATCCTGGCCGCGGCGCGGGCGGAAGCCGTTTGACGACCGCTCGCACCGTGGCTCCTCTTCTCGATGGAGTTCGCGACATGAGCAAGCATCTCGTCGAAGACGTTCGGGACATTGCACTCGTCGGGCACCGCGCCTCGGGCAAGACGAGCCTCGCGGACGCCCTGCTCTTCGAAGCCCGCGCCGTGGATCGCCTCGGCAGCGTGGACGACGGCACCTCCGCCGCCGACACCGACGAAGACGAAAAACGCCACCACTTCTCCATCGACACGCACGTCCTGCACGCCGACCACGGCGGCAAGCACCTGAACATCCTGGACGCGCCCGGCACGCCGGACTTCATCGGCGCCGCCATCGAGGCGCTCTCCGCCGTGGAAACCGCCGCCGTCGTCGTCTCGGCGGTCAACGGCATCGAGGTGAACACGCGCCGGATGTTCCACGAGGCCGGCCGTCTCGGCCTCGCGCGCGTCATCGTCGTCAACAAGGTGGACGCGGACAAAGTGGACTTCGCCGGCGTCGTCGCCAGCATCCGCGAATCGTTCGGCAAGAACTGCGTCCTCTTCAACCTCCCCAACGACGTCGGCGCGAACTTCAACGGCGTCATCGACGTCGTCCACAAGCCGACGAGTACGCCCACCACGTTCCCCTACGATCAGAAGCAGGCGCGCCTCGAACTCATGGAAGCCGTCGTCGAAGTCGACGAGGCGCTCATGGAGAAGTACCTCACCGACGGCGCGATCTCGGACCCCGAACTGGAGGAGGCGATCCCGAAGTGCATCGCCGCCGGGTACGTCGTGCCGATCTTCTGCACCTCGGCGAAGAAGGATCGCGGGGTGAAGGAACTGCTGGACGGCCTCGAGAAGTTCGGCCTCTCGCCGAAGATGTCGCGGAAACGACTCGAAGGGTTGAACTTCGGCAGCAACGGCTCGCTCAAGCCGGCGGAGCCGGTCGATTCCGCCGAGTTCCTCGGCCAAGTCTTCAAAGTCGTGAACGACCGCTACGTCGGCCACCTCAGCTTCATCCGCGTCCTCTCCGGCACGCTCACGCCGAACCACAACATCATCGACCTGAACAACGGCAAGTCGATCCGCGTCGGGCAGCTCCTGCAAATGCAGGGGAAGAACCACGTGCCGATCCAGGAGGCGGTGCCGGGCGACATCATTGCCGTGGCGAAGGTGGAAGGGTTGCACGTCGGCGACACCGTCGCGTTCCGCACCGACGCACCGAAGATGCCGGCGATGGCGTTCCCCTCGCCGATGTTCGGCGTCGCGGTCGAGCCGAAGAACCGCGGCGACGAGGAGAAGATCGCCAGCGGCCTGCACAAGATCGCCGAGGAAGACCCGACCGTACGGATCACGCACGACGCGCAGACGCACGAACTCGTCGTCAGCGGGGTGAGCCAGTTGCACCTCGAAGTCATCCGCGAACGGCTGAAGCACCGCTTCGACGTCGAGATCGTCACGAAGGAGCCGAAGGTGCCCTACCGCGAGACGATCGCGGCCAACGGCACCGGCGACTACAAGCACAAGAAGCAGACCGGCGGCCGCGGACAGTTCGCCGAGGTGCACCTGCGCGTCTTCCCGCTCTCGCGGGACATCAAGGACCAGGCCACGCTCGAAGCCGAGTTCGCCAACAAGACGAACTTCGAGAAGATGCGCTCGGTGCACTATGATCCGGCGGCGAACTTCGCGTTCATCGACCATATCGTCGGCGGGTCGATCCCGAACAACTTCATCCCGGCGATCGAGAAGGGGATCAAGGAGATGCTGGAGCGCGGCGTGCTCGCCGGATACCGCATTCAGGACGTCGCCGTCGAGGTCCACTTCGGCAAGTACCACGACGTGGACTCGTCCGAAGCGGCCTTCAAGACGGCCGCCCGGCACGCCTTCAAGAAGGCGTTCCTCGCCGCGCGGCCGACGCTCCTCGAGCCGATCGTGAAGCTGGAAGTGACCGTGCCCTCTCGCTACACCGGCGCCATCCTCGGAGATCTGCCGACGAAGCGGGCGCACGTCGAGAACCAGGACAGCCTGCCGGGCGACTTGAACGTGATCCAGGCGCGGGCGCCGCTCTCGGAAGTCGCCCGCTACGCGGCCCAACTCGGCGGCATGACGCAGGGTCAGGGTTCGTACGCGATGGAGTTGAGCCACTACGAAACCGTGCCGGCGAACGTGCTGCAACAGGTGATCGCCAAGTCGCAGATGAAGGAGTTGGAGGACGATTGACCGGATTCGTTTTGAGTTTTTCCCTTCACGCTTTGCATTGATCGGCACATTTCCCGGACCAATGCAAAACGTGACAACGAAAAATGCAAAACGAAGACGTCGTCCCCTGCGAACGCTCTGGCGTTCACCGGCGACAGTCCTAAATCGAATGGGTCGCCATTGCGTGCCGATGGCGGCCCTTCTTCGTTTCCCGAACGGACGACAATGCATCCGCACAAGCCGCACTACGACCGCCACGCCGGATCGGCGCAGAACAAGGAATTCCTCCGCAAGATCAGTCGGCACCGGATCGACCCGCCGCGCGTCGCGCCGAACGTCGCGGCCGCGGACCTCTTGGATTCGGTCTTCCTCAGCTACAACGCCGGGCGATTGCGCGAGGCTTGCCAGCTCTTCGCCAAACGGTACCTCGCGCCGGACACCACCGTCGGCCTCGCGCTCTCCGGCGCGCTCACGCCCGCCGGCCTCGGCATGTCCTGCCTCGTGCCCCTCGTCGAAGCCGGCTTCATCGACTGG
>CAYVRB010000188.1:0-12556 GCA_964453375.1 uncultured Alcaligenaceae bacterium | reverse complement strand
AAAACAGATCAAAAGAAAGAAACGGATTTCCTCCGATCTGTTTTCATCCGTGTTTATCTGTGGCTGACTATCTACTTCGCCCGAAGGTCCGCGAGGTAGGCGATCAGGTCGTAGAAGTCCTGCGGTTTCAGCTTCTCCGCGATGTCGCTCGGCATCGGCGACACCGGCGTCGTCCGCTTCTTGTCCACGTCGTCGAGGCCGACGCGCGTCTCCTTCGCTTGCGTGTCCACGACGATGAGCGTCTTGCCTTCGACGCGCAGGAGGCCGGTGAGTTGACCGCCGTCCTTGAGGTCGAGGATGGTGGTGTGGAAGGCGTGGTCGACGTTGCGGTTCGGGTCGAGGGTGTCTTCCATGAGGCGTTCGACGCCGCGGTTGCCGATGCCGTCGAGTTGCGGGCCGATTTTGGCGCCCTGCCCGCCGACCTGATGGCAGTTGGCGCAGGTGGTGGCGAAGACCTTCTTGCCGGCTTCGAGGTCCTTCTTCGCCTTGCCGTAGCCGTCGCTGCGCTGCTTGATGAGCGCCGCGAGCCGGGCGTCGGCCGACGAAATGCCGGCGGTGAGTTCCTTGACGGTCGCTTCCCAGCCCGGCGGGTTGGTGGCCCTGAGGCGGTCGAGGATGGACTTTTCCTGCAAGAGGCGAGGCGAAGCCTTGGTCATGCGGATAAGTTTGAAGAGTTCATTCGCACTCGCAACCGACGTCGCCATGCCAGTCGCGATGAAAACGCTCTCCCGATAGGGAGCGGTCGCGATAATCGCGCGAAGCTTGTCCTGATCGCCCGCATCTTGTGAACGGGATAAAATTGTGATGGCTTTTTCGCGAAGGTTCGCATGGGCGGTCCCGTCCAAAAAGATGGATCGCGCAACCGGCAGGACATGCTTTGAAGGTTGGTGCGTGTTATTGCGAACGAGATAATCGATGCACTCCATGCGAGTATCAAGGCCGGCTTTTGGATCTTGCGCGATCGGTGCAACCTCCTTTGAGACATCAATTCCCGTCATTTGCGCGTAACGGATGGCATTTGTGATTTTCTTCGGTTCCGAGGTGTTCAGATTCCGGGCGAGCGCCCGCAGTTCCGAATCTGGATTGAATACTAAACTCGACGCATTGGGTCCCGTCTTCAAACGTGTCGCTTCCGCAAGAGAGGCGTACCCCGCGGCTTTCGCGCCTTTTTCCATTGAGAACAGAATTGAAACTCGGCGATCATCATCGGGACGTCCAATGTACTTGTTCCAAATCTCGAGTCTGTGACAATTGCATCCCCACTTTCCGATATGTTCCGCGGCTCGCTCGGCCAACTCTTCGGTCAGAGTTTGCTCTCGCAGCCGTTCCGATAGCCACCAACCCGCGTACGCCGTGGGCACTCCTAAAAAAACATCGTCGAAAACACTTTCCATGTTTCGTGTCCGATTGATGTGATCTTTTAATATCCAAACCAATTGTTCCTGAGAATCGGGCGCCGTCAGCGAATTCCGCAGCGCGATCCTTGCCGCGTGGCGCAGGTGCGTATCCCCCAAGGCGATCGTCGGAATGAACTTCGCCAGCGGCAGGATCAGGTCCGGGTGCGGGTGGTCGGCGAGGTGCCCGATCGCGGCGCGCACGGTGTGCGGGTCCGCGTCGCCGAGCGCCGCCAGAGCGGCCTTGCCGTCGGCGAAGGATTTCGGCCCCGCCGCGCTCGGCTTCGCCTCGCGGTTCAACGGTCGCCCTTCGTACACGATCCGCCACATCCGCCCCCGCCCCTTGTCGCGGCCGGGGTGCTTCAGGTCCACTTCGTAGTGGCCGATGATCTTGTTGTAAAAGTCGTTCACGTACAGCGCCCCGTCCGGGCCGAGTTTGATGTCCACCGGGCGGAACCACGGGTCGCTACTCACCAGGAAGTCCGGCAGTTCCTTCGCCACCGGCGTGCTCCCCTTCCACTCGATGCGGTCGATGTTGATCCGGCTCGTCACCACGTTGCCGAGGAACATGACGCCGTTCCACTCCTTCGGGAATTGGTCGGCGTCGTACCACGCGAGGCCGCAGAGGCCGGTGGAGCCGTGGTCGTGGCGCGTCACGTGCGGGGCGTAGCCGAGGCCGTCGTGCGGCTTGCCGAAGCTGTCGTAGTAGGCCCCCTTGATGAGCTGCGTGATCGGTTTCGAATGGCAGTCGGCGGTGTAGAGGTTGAACCACGGATCGACCGTCATGCCGAACGGGTTCACCTGGCCGCGCGTGTAGACCTCGATGCGGCTGCCGTCGGGCCGGAAGCGGAAGGTGTTGCCGGAATTCAGGTGGACCTCGTGGCCGTCCTTCCCCTTGACGCGCGAGTCGTTGGCGAAGCCGTGGCAGGCGTAGACCCAGCCGTCGGGCATGTAGGTGTACGAGTTGTACATGCCGTGGGTGTCGCGGCTGCCGAAGCCGGTGAAGAGGACTTCGCGTTGGTCGGCCTTACCGTCGCCGTCGGTGTCGGTGAGCTTGAGGATCTCGCCGACGCTCGACACGATGCAGCTCTTGCAATCGGGCAGCGGCAGGATGCCGATCGGGATGTTCAGCTTGTCGTCGAAGGTCTCGACCTTCTTCGCCTTACCGTTGTCATCGAAGTCGGAGAGGATGTAGAGCTTGTCGGAGGCTTTGCCCGTCTCGGCGGCGAAGGGGTAGTGGTAGCTGGTGGTGACCCAGATGCGGCCCTTGGCGTCGAAGGCGAGCTGCATCGGTTTTTGAATATCCGGTTCCGAAGCGACGAGTTGGGCCGTGAAGCCGGGCGGGAGCTTGAACGATTTGCGTTCCTCCTCCGGCGTCTTCGCGTCCGTCGGCGCGACGAGCGGTTGGGCGAACGCGGGGGCGGCGACGAGGAGCAGGAGTGCGAGGGATCGCATCGGGAGAGGCCCTTCGGGTGGGAAGGGATTGTACCATGCGAGGCGTAGCATTCGTAGTGGCCAGTCAACCGGTCGGCGTGATCTTCAGGTTCGCGCCTTCGATCTCGAAAATCCGTTGCTTGTGGTTCTCCGCGACTTCGACGAGCTGCGGCCAAGCGCGCACGAACTTCCACGCCTGATCGTGCATCGTCATCTTGAACCACGCCCGACCGCAGTAGAAGAACTTGATCCCCGTTCCCGCCAAGGCCGCCCGTTCCGCCGGGCGACGGGTAATCCGCAAGTCGGCGCTCACGAGGACCCATCGATGCTCGCGATCGGCTCCGAGCGTAGCGATGATCTCGGTGTCGGGTGAATCGATTCGGAATCGTTCGTCGTCGTCCTGAAACCGGACGAGATGTCGCGCCTCGTATTGTTCGATCATCCGTGCGATGGGTTTGGGAAAACAGCGATCGAACAGGAATGCAAGTGGCGGCGTCATGCGGCCTGTCCCAACTCGAACTCGACTGCCCGCAGTACGTCGTCGGGGCCGACGTTGTACCAGCGGGCGACGGCATCGGCGTCCTGCCGGTTGGCGCGCCAGGCGGCGGCCAGCAACTCGGTCTTGACGAACACGCCATCGACGATCGGCTTGCCCAGGGCAATGGTTGGATTCAGCACGACACCTTTGGCGATCCTCCAGAGCTTGGCCAACTCCGTGGTCGGATCATAGTCCAGCGTCTTCAGAAACGGAGCGATGATTTCCGGGAAGACCTTTTGGCGAGTCAGCACTTCGACGAGTTCGTCCTTGCCGTCGGATTCCATCCCACGAAGGAAGACCTCGTGGCCGTCCATCGCCAGGCGGCTGTGGGCGAACGGGTGTCGCGTGTCCAAGTCCTTCTGAAGCCGGACCGAGACCTTTCGCAAGGTCGGCAACGAGACGCCGTGCGTGCGGAGTTGTCCAAAGACGAAGACGTCGATGAGGTCGAGGAAACTGATCGCCACCTCCCCTTGCGTGACGCCGTAATCGGAACGCAGGGCCGGCTTGCGGTTCGATTCGGAGGGCCGCTGGATGAACCAACGACGGACGCGCACCGGGTTGAGGCCCGTGAATCGGGCCGCTTCCCGCAGGTCGTAGACACCCAACCCCAAATGGATCTTCATCGAATTCTCCGGCGATCTGTTCAGGATTATCCGCGATCGCCGTTCGTTCGGGGAGATCATTTCCGCGAGAAGCTCGTCGTCGCCGATTCGCAGCCCGCGTTCGGTAGGATAAGCCCGCGCCCTTCGCCGACGGTAATCCGCCATGATCGACGAAACGCCCACCGACCGCACGCAGGTGCAGACCTCCGCGCCGCAGCTCGCGGCGCGCTTCGGGCTGCCGACGATCCCCGGCTACGAGATCGCGCGCGAACTCGGGCGCGGCGGCATGGGCGTCGTCTACGAGGCGCGGCAAACGAAACTCGACCGCGTCGTCGCTCTCAAGCTCACGCGCGACGACGACCCGCTCGGCAAGGCGCGCTTCCTCGCCGAGGGACAGGTCATCGCGGCGGTGAAGCACCCGCACGTCGTCGCGGTGTACGACTTCGGCGAGGTCGATTCCACTCCGTACATCGCGATGGAGCTGCTGCCCGGCGGCTCGCTCGCGGACCGGTTGAAGGGCGAGGCGCGGTTCTCGCCGGCGGAGGCGGCCGAACTGCTCGCGAAGATCGCGGCGGGCGTCGGCGCGGCGCACGGCCTCGCGATCGTCCACCGCGACCTGAAGCCGGGCAACGTGCTGTTCACGACCGACGTCGTTCCGAAAGTGACGGACTTCGGCCTCGCGAAGCGGAGCACCTCGGACCTGACGCGCACGCAGGACGCGGCCGGGACGCCGGCGTACATGGCGCCGGAGCAGGCGAAGGCGCTCAAGTTCGTCGGCCCGCCCGCGGACGTCTGGTCGCTCGGCGTGATCCTGTACGAGGCGCTCGCGGGGCGGCGGCCGTTCGAGGCTTCGACCGATCTCGAACTGTTGACGACGATCCAGGCGGCGAATCCGCCGACGCTGCGCAGCGTGGCGGGGATCAGCATCCCGCGCGACCTGGAGACGATCTGCCTGAAGTGCCTCGAGAAGGAACCGGAGCGGCGGTACGCGACGGCGAACGAGCTGGCGGCGGACCTGACGGCGTGGCGGGAGGGGCGGCCGATCGCGGCGAAGCGGGCGACGCCGGTGGAGCGGGCGCTGCTCTGGGTACGCCGCAAGCCGACGCTGGCGGCGGCGTGCGCGCTCGGCGTGCTCGTCGTGGTGCTGACGGCGTTCGCGGCGACGGCGACGTCGCTGTGGCGCGAGGCGGTCGCGGAGAAGGGGATCGCCGTCGGGCTGAAGGGCGACGCCGAATCGGCGCGCGATGCGGCCGAGAACGCGCAGAAGCGCGCGGAGACGTCCGAACAACTGGCGAAGGACGAGCGCAAGAAGGTGGACGAGACGAACGTCCAGTTGAACAAAACCCTGGTGGACCTGGGGGCGGAACGCGACCGCGTCGAGACGCTGAGCCGGAAACTGCAGGACGCCAACGCCACAATCACCGACGAGCGCGAGCGGTTGGCGTACGCCCGCAACCTCTCGTTCGCGCACGCCGAGTACCGCGTCGGCGAAGTGGCCCGCGCCAAGATGTTCCTCGACCTCTGTCCGGAAAAGCACCGCGGCTGGGATTGGAACTTCGTCCACCGGCTCTGCCATTCCGATCAGGTCACGCTGAAGGAGCATATCAGCGCGGTCTGGTCGGCGCGGTTCTCGGCCGACGGCACCAAGGTCGTCACGGCGAGCAGCGACAATTCCGCCATCGTGTGGGACGCCGCGACCGGGAAGCTCCTCATGAAGCTGTCCGGCCACGTCGGCATCGTGGACGATGCCGCGTTCAGTTTCGACGGCGCGAAGGTCGTGACGGCCGCGCAGGACCACGCCGCCATCTGGGACGCGAAGACCGGAAAACGGCTGCTCTCGCTGAAGGGGCACACGAGTTTCGTCCGCTGCGCCGCGTTCAGCCCCGACGGGTCGAAGGTCGTCACCGGCGGCAGCGACAACGCCTGCAAAGTCTGGGACGCCAAGACCGGCGAAGAACTGTTCACCTACCGCCACACGAACCCGGTCTTCTCCGTGCAATTCACGGCCGACGGGAAGAATGTCCTGAGCGTCGCGGACGACAACCGTGCCCGCCTCTGGGACACGTCGAGCGGGAAGGTCGCCGCGGGCTTCACCGGCGGCAATACCTGGGTCCGGTCGGCGTGGCTGACGCGCGACGGGAACCTCCGGGCCGTGACCGGCACCGACACCGGCCCGACCGCGTTCTGGGACGGCGCCGAGAACAAACAACTCTTCGAGTTGAAGGGCCACGCCGCGACGGTGCGCCGGGCCGACGCGGACGCGGGCGGGGCGCGGATCGTCACGGCCAGCCCGGACCAGACCGCCCGCGTCTGGGACGCGAAGACCGGCCAGGAACTGCTCGTGCTGAAGGGCCATACCGGTGCGGTCTATTCGGCGCGCTTCAGCCCCGACGGCACGCGGATCGTGACCGCGTCGGCTGACAACACGGCGAAGATCTGGTCGGCGGCCGGCGGGCCGGAGCCGGTCGTCTTGAAGGGGCACACGTCGGTCGTGCGCGCGCTCGCCTTCTCGCCGGACGGCACGCGCCTCGCCACGGCGAGCAACGACGGCACGATCCGTCTCGCCGATCCGGTCACCGGCGACCTCGTGCGGTCCATCCCGTCGTCCCGTGTCGTCACGGAGTCGGTCGCCTTCTCCCCGGACGGCGAACGCCTCGTCGCCGGCGGACGCAACGCCCTCGCCGCCGTCTTCGACGTGAAGTCCGGCCGGCCCCGTTTGACGATCGAGGCCCACGCGTCCACGGTCTACTCCGCCGTCTTCTCGCCCGACGGCCAGTCGATCCTCACGTCCGGCTTCGACAAGCTCGCGATCCTGTGGGACGCGAAGACCGGCGAGGAAATCCGGCCATTCGTCGGCCACACGGCACCGGTGCATGGCGCGGTCTTCTCCCCCGACGGCACGCGCGTCGCCACCGCCGGCTCGGACTTCCGCGGCCGCGTCTGGGACGCGAAGACCGGAAAGGAGACGGCCGTTTTGAAAGGGCACGCCAGCTTCCTGAACGCGATCGCGTTCTCGCCCGACGGCCGGCGCATCGCCACCGCCGGCGCGGACAGCACCGCCCGCGTCTGGGACACCGCCACCGGCGAGCTGCTGCTCACGCTCAACGGCCACACCGACGATCTCCGCTCCATCGCGTTCAACAAGGACGGCACGCGTCTGCTCACCGCCAGCGACGACAAGACCGCGAAGCTCTGGGACGCGAAGGTCGGCAACGAGACGCTGACGCTCGCCGGCCACGGCGACAAGGTGACGGCCGCGGCCTTCTCGCCCGACGGCCGCCGCGTCGCCACCGCAAGCGAGGACAAGACCGTGCGCGTGTGGGACGCGGGGCCGGCGACGAAGTAGCGGCGCGGGGAACGGGACGGTAGAATGAGGTGGTTCAGGATTCGCATTGATCGGAACGGGTGAACGTGTTTCGTCCAGAATCGCCTCGGAAACGGGCGTCCGATCACGAAATTGTTTTCATGGATGCGGTGCCAAGACCATGACCTTCGAAACCATCTTCACGGAAGCACTCGCATTGCCCGCCGACCAGCGGGCGAAGCTGGCCGCCAACCTCCATCGTTCGCTTTCGGTCGATTTACTCTCCGCGTCGCATCCATCGGCCCCTGGCATTGAAGGCAGCCTCGGCGATCATCCCTTGTTCGACGAATGGTTGGCGGCCGTCGCAAAGTATCGGATCCAACGCGAGATGGACGAAGTCGCTTTCGATAAACTTCGGGTCGACTTGACGTCGCAACTCGTTGTTGGCGCCCCCTTCATCGATCCCCCCATTCCACAACCGCCGTCTCCCTTGGAAGCGTTGCCGCTCGCGGAGAATCCGCTGTGGTCCGATTTTCTAGCCGCCGTCGAAGAGTATCGGAACCGGTGCGACGCCGTTGATCGAGCGGCCTACGCGGACGGGGACTGACCGATGGCCGTCTTCGTCCTCGATACGGACACGCTCAGCCTGTTCGAGCATCGCCACCCGGCGGTCGTCGCCACCGTGGCCGCGCACGCCCGAGACACGGTGTGCATTTCCACCATCACGATGGAAGAACAGATCAGCGGTTGGTCGGCTTTGGCTCGCTCCGCGAAAACGCACGACCAGCATGAATTCGCCTCGCTGCTGTTGCTCAATCTTGTTCGGAATTGGGCCATGTTCAGCCGGGTGCCGAATCCGGTGCCCGCCCAAATGCGGTTTTCAATGCTCATGAAGGCCAAGCTGAACGTGAAGGCCAACGATCTCCGCATCGCGTCCATCGCCCTGGAACTCGGCGCGACGGTCGCGACGCGCAACCGGCGCGATTTCGGCCGCGTGCCGGGGTTGCCCATCGAAGATTGGTCCGTCTGACCGCTCGCGCCGCGTTCCGCTAAATTAGCCGTTCCGATCTTCCCCCGGCAGGACGCGATGACCGACGCCGTCTTCCAACGCTGCATCCACCCGCACTGCGGCCACACCGCGGATCTCGCCGACACCAGCTTCCAGTGCGCGAAGTGCGGCGGCCTCTACGACGTCGCCTACGACTGGAACCGTCTGCCGGTGCCGACGTCGTTCAAGCACTTCGAGGCGAAGTGGGCCAACCGCACCGACCCGCTCGATTTCTCGGGTGTTTGGCGCTTCCGCGACCTGTTCCCGTTCGCGCCGCCCGACCGCATCATGACCATCGGCGAAGGGCAGACGCTGCTCCAGCGCGCCGACTTCGTCGCGAAGTACGCCGGCATGAAGCCCGGCAACGTCTTCCTGCAATACGAGGGGATGAACCCGAGCGGCAGCTTCAAGGACAACGGCATGACGGCGGCGTTCACGCACGCCCAGATGGTCGGCGCCCGCCGCGCCGCCTGCGCCAGCACCGGCAACACCAGCGCCAGCCTCGCCATCTACTGCGCCGCGACGAACCTCATGCGCGCCGTCATCTTCATCGGCAGCGGCAAGATCAGCTACGGCAAGCTCTCCCAGGCCCTCGACTACGGCGCGCTCACCGTGCAGATCGCCGGCGATTTCGACGATGCCCTCCGCCGCGTGCAGGAGGTCTCGAAGCAGCTCGGCATCTACCTCGTCAACAGCGTGAACCCGTTCCGCCTCGAAGGGCAGAAGTCGGTGATGTTCCGCATCCTCGAGGCCCTGCGTTGGGAGGTGCCCGACTGGATCGTGGTCCCCGGCGGAAACCTCGGCAACGTCTCCGCGTTCGGCAAGGCGTTCTTTGAGCTGAAGGACCTCGGCCTCGTGGACCGCGTGCCGCGCATCGCCGTCATCAACGCCGCCGGGGCGGACACCTTCTACCAGCTCTACGAGAAGAACGGCGTCCGCTGGCACGGCGGCAAGCCGGACGCCCCGAAGATCAACGCCTACCTGAAGTACCTCGACGACGCCGACCGCCGGGCCGACACGCTGGCGAGCGCCATCGAGATCAACCGCCCCGTGAACCTGCCGAAGGCGCTGCGGGCGCTCGAGCGCTGCGGCGGCGTGGTGCGCGAGGCGACCGACCAGGAGATCCTCGACGCGAAGGCGAAGATCGGCGCCGGCGGCTTCGGCTGCGAGCCGGCGAGCGCCGCCAGTGTCGCGGGACTCCTGAAGCTCGTGAAGGAGGGCGTGATCTCCTCCGACGAGCGCGTGGCCTGCGTGCTCACCGGCCACGTGTTGAAGGATTCCGACGCGACGGTGGCGTACCACACGGCCGACCCGGCGACGTTCGAGGCGAAGCTCGGCAAGCGCGGCGTCCGCCGGGCGAGCTTCGCGAACCGCGCCGTGCAGGTGCCGAACGACCTCAGCGAGATCGTGAAGGCGATCGAGCTGTACGCGTGATAGAATGCGGCAGATGTCGAAAGGCGGAGAAAATGGACACGAATCAATCACCTGAGAGACGCATAGCCGGTCTTTTCGCCGACAGGGGATGGATATCGCCGGACTTCGATAAGCCTTTGGCACTCGTTGACGAACGGCGACCGGAACAGTTCGAGGAACATGTCATGACGGTGACCGTCGAAAAAATGGATCTGTTATCTCGACTTGACGAATTAATTTCCCTGGCGCGAGCGGGGACGAAGGTGTTCGTCCGCGACGATGATAATCACGCGGTGCAACTCGTGCCGGTCGAAATTAAGCCGGTCCGAAAAATCGTGTTCGACATGCACCCCGGCGCGTACATCGCCCCCGACTTTGCCGACCCGTTGCCCGATGAATATTGGGAGGGCACGGTGTGAACGTCTTGTTGGATTCTCACGTTTTGATTTGGCTCGACTCGGATTCCAAGAAACTATCGCAGACCGCGATCAGTTATCTCGCCGATCCTAACAATCGGCTTCTACTGAGCGCAGCGAGCGTCTGAGAAATCGCTATCAAAGTTCAACTCGGCAAACTCCAGCTCACCGACTCGTTGGAAAATGTATTGCTTCTGCAGGCGAGCCAAAACATGATCGGTCCTCTCGACATCACGTTCACCCATGCGTTACATGTTGGCCGTTTGCCGCCGATTCATAAGGACCCGTTCGACCGGTTGATCGTCGCGCAAGCCATCGTTGAGAACGCCGTCATCCTGACCGACGACCCACTTGTTCGACAGTACCCTGTCCGCACCGCCTGGTAACTCCCTCCATGAAAACCCCCATCGCAATCCACGGGGCCTGCGGCCGCATGGGCCAGCGGCTCGTCGCGCTTGCGGCCGAGGACGCCGCGCTCCAAGTCGTCGCCGCCGTCGACTTCCCCAAGCATCCGCGCATCGGCCACGACGCCGGCGAGGTCGCGGGCATCGCCAAGCTCGGCGTGCCGATCACCGGCGAGATCCCCCTCTCCACGCGCGTCGATTGCGTCATCGACTTCTCCGCCCCCGGCGGCACGATGAACATCCTCAAGGTCTGCGTCGACCGCAAGCTGCCGCTGGTGATCGCGACGACCGGCCTCGAAGCCGAGCACAAGAAGGAGATCGCCGAGGCCGCACACGAGACGGCCGTGCTCCTCTCGCCGAGCATGAGCCTCGTCGTGAACCTGCTCTTCAAGCTCACGAAGCTGACCGCCGAGGCGCTCGCGAAGCAGGACTTCGACGTCGAGATCATTGAGCGCCACCACCGCTTCAAGAAGGATTCCCCCAGCGGCACCGCGGCGATGTTCGCGAAGATCGTGCAGGACGCCATGAAGCAGGAGAAGGTGCTGCACGGCCGCGAAGGGATCGTCGGCGAGCGGCCGCACGGCGAGATCGGCATGCACGCCGTGCGCGGCGGCGACAACGTCGGCGAGCACACGATCGTCTTCAGCACGCTCGGCGAGACGATGGAACTGGTGCACAAGGGCTACAGCCGCGACAGCTACGCCCGCGGCGCGCTCGCCGCCGCGAAGTTCCTCGCCGGCAAACCCGCCGGCCAGTACTCGATGGCCGACGTGCTGGGGCTGTGAGCTAAGGCGATTCCCGCCACAAGTACCCCTGCGCGTCCGTGCGGCCCTCGATCTCCACGGGCCGGCGCGGGTAGTCGGGGCCTTCGAAGGTGTCGAGTTCCGCGAGCGTGAACTCGTCCAACTCCCACAGCTCGCCGGGGATCGCCACGCCGTGCGCGTCGTCGCGGATCATCCCCTGGTAGCGGCCCAAGTCCAGCAGGCGATACTTCGGCACGGTGACGGCCTCGCCGACGAACGTCTGGTCGGCGACGCGGAAGTGGTTCGTTCCGCCGCGCCGCAGCGAGCCGTAGAAGAAGAGAATCGTTTTGCCCATCGTTCGCCCGCCGGGGTAGACTCGGATTCCGACCACCATTCTACGACGGACTCGCCATGCCCCGCTCCCATCCCGATCGCCGAACGGCCCTCGCCGCCGGCGCCGGCCTGATCGCCGCGACACGCCTCGCCGCGCAACCGAAGGACGCGAAGACGCCCCTCGTCGAAGCCTATACGAACCAGGTGAGCTACGCGCCGGGCGAGTTCCTCTGGTTGCACGTCTCGAGCGCGGCTGACGCGTTCGACGTCGAGATTGCCCGACTCGGCGCGAAGCGCGAGGTCGTCTGGGCAAAGAAGGGCGTGCCGGGGAAGCTCCATCCGATTCCGGCGAACGCGTCGTCGCACGGCTGCCACTGGCCGGCCGCGATCACCATCCCGATTCCCGACGACTGGAAGAGCGGCTACTATACCGTGAAGCTCGGCGAGAAGAACCGGGATGCGTACTTCATCGTTCGCCCCAAGACGCCCTCGTCCAAGGTCCTGATCCAACTCTCGACCAACACCTACAACGCGTACACGAACTGGAACGGCTACAGCCTCTACGCCTACCACGCCAAGCACAAGGCGCAGGGCCGGCGCGTCTCGTTCGATCGGCCGCAGTACTCGCAATACCCGACGTGGGAACAGCCGTTTGTCGCCTGGGCCGAAGCCAACGGCTACGCACTCGACTACTGCGCGAACTCCGATCTCGAGTTCCATCCCGAACTACTGGCCAAGTACAAACTCGTTCTCAGCGTCGGGCACGACGAATACTGGTCCGCCCCGATGCGGGACAACCTGGAACGCTTCATTGGCAACGGCGGGAACGTCGCCTTCTTCAGCGGGAATACCTGCTGTTGGCAGGTGCGCTCCGAGGAGAACGGCCGGGCGCTCGCCTGCTGGAAGCAGAACTTCGGCGACGACCCG
>CAYVRB010000187.1:0-12571 GCA_964453375.1 uncultured Alcaligenaceae bacterium | reverse complement strand
GGCTTCGAGCGGTCCTACAGCCTCAACGACCACGACCGCCACTTCGCCCCCAAGAACCACACGCTCGACGACCAGAAACTGCCCGCGACCGACCCGAAGGCCGGCTACTACTCCAGCACCGCCATCGCGAATTACGCCATCGAGCAGTTGAAGGGCCACTTCGCCGATCATACGGGGGCTCCGTTCTTCAGCTTCGTCGCGTTCACCGCCCCGCACTTCCCCGTGCAGGCGCCGGCGGAGGACGTGGCCAAGTATCGCAAGCGTTACCTCGCCGGGTGGGACGCCCTCCGGGACGCGCGCTGGAAGCGGCAGGCCGAACTCCGACTCGGAAAGACCCTGCCCGCGATCGAGCGCGACCTCGGCCCCCCCTACGCCTTCCCGGACGCGATCAAGAAGTTGGGGCCGCACGAAGTGAATCGCCCGGTCGCGTGGGAATCTTTGACCGCCGAGCAGAAAGCGTTTCAGGCGGACAAGATGGCCGTCCACGCCGCGATGGTCGACCGGATGGACCGCGAAATCGGCCGCATCCTCGAATTGCTGAAGGCGAAGAATGCGTTCGAGAACACGCTCGTCGTCTTCCTCTCGGACAACGGCGCGAGCGCGGAGATGATGGTCCGCGGCGACGGGCACGACCCGCTCGCCGAGTGCGGCACCGGGGCGACGTTTCTGAGCATCGGGCCGGGCTGGTCGAGCCTGTGCAATGCGCCGTTCCGCCGGCACAAGACGTGGGTACACGAGGGGGGCATCCGCACGCCGTTCGTCGCGCACTGGCCGATGGGGATCGCCGCGCGGGGCGAATTGCGCGGGACGCCGGCGCACGTCGTGGACGTCGTCCCGACGGTGCTGGAGCTGGCGACCGGCAAGGCCGAGACGGTGGCCGGCGCCCCGCCGTTCGCGGGGCGCAGCCTCGCGCCGGCGTTCGCGAAGGATGCCGCCGTCGAACGCCCCTCGCTCTGGTGGCAGCACGAGGGGAACCGGGCTTACCGCGTCGGCGATTGGAAGATCGTCGCCGCCGGGAAGGACGCCCCGTGGGAACTGTACGATCTCAAGGCCGACCCGACCGAAACGACGAACCTCGCCGAACAGCGGCCGGAGAAGGCGAAGGACCTGGCGGCCGCGTGGCAGACGGAGACGAACGCGATCGTGGCGCTGGCGAAGAAGGACGCGCCGGCGACGCCGAAGAAGTAATCCCTATCTTGTGGGCATGATCCCGCGCAGCGAAATCCTCGCCCGCCTCCGCGCCCAAGTGCTCGCCGGCAAGCCGATCGTCGGCGGCGGCGCCGGCACCGGCCTCTCCGCCAAGTGCGGCGAACTGGGCGGCCTCGACCTCATCATCATCTACAACTCCGGCCGGTTCCGCATGGCCGGCCGCGGCTCGCTCTCCGGCATGATGCCCTACGGCGACGCCAACCAGATCGTCATGGACATGGCCCGCGAAGTCCTGCCGATCGTGCGGGACACGCCGGTCCTCGCCGGCGTCTGCGGCACCGATCCGTTCCGCCTCATGAAACGCTTCCTGCTGGACGTGCGGGACGCCGGGTTCAGCGGCGTGCAGAACTTCCCGACCGTCGGCCTGATCGATGGTCAGTTCCGCCAGAACCTCGAAGAGACCGGGATGGGCTTCGACCTCGAAGTCGAGATGATCGCGGCGGCGCACGACCTGGACCTGCTCACCTGCCCCTACGTCTTCAACGAACGAGAGGCGGAGCGGATGGCGGCGGCCGGGGCGGACGTGCTGATCCCGCACATGGGGCTGACGACGAAGGGGACGATCGGCGCGAAGACCACCCTGACGCTGGCGGAGAGCGCGAAGCGCGTGCAGGCCATGGCGGACGCCGCGAAGGCGGTGAATCCGGAGGTTTTCGTGCTCTGCCACGGCGGGCCGATCTCGGAGCCGGAGGACGTGAGGGCGATCCTGGCGCAAACGAAGGGAATCGTGGGGTTCTTCGGCGCTAGCTCGATCGAGCGCCTGCCGACGGAAGTGGCGATCACGGAGTGCGTGCGGTCCTTTAAGCATCTTTCGCTGGTTTGAGTCTTTTTGGCGTCTCAAATTTGCCGGATCGCCACAACCGCCATAATCGGCACGGCAGTTGCTGTAACCTTTACCGACGAACCGATTGCCGCGCGGGTCCGCGGTGGCTATAAATGAGGGGGAATGACAGGCCGGCCGGATACCCCGCACGGAAGCGCGCCCGAAGATCCTCGAGGGCGTGACATGCTCACCGTCGGTGCGTACCGGTTCAAACCGGCCGAATCGCCCGCCGAGTTGGAGCAAGTCCATCGCCTGAATTACCAGACGTTCGTGCGGGAAATCCCGCAGCACGACGATCCGGGCACCGGCCAGCTCATCGATCAGCACCACGCGAAGAACCAGTACCTGATTTGCCTCAAGGACGGCGAATTGGTGGGCATGGTGTCGTGGAACGATCGGCCGCCGTTCTCGGTGGAGAAGCGCTTGCCGGACCGGCGGGCGTTGGCGGCGCCGGGCGTGAAACCGGTGGAAATCCGCCTCTTGGCCGTCGTGCCGGAGGAGCGGACGTCGCCGGTGATGGCGGGGTTGGTCTGGACGCTGTACCGCGAATCGGCGGCGCACGGCTGGACCCACTTCGTGATCTCCGGCGTGGTGGAGCAGTTGGACCTGTACCGCCACCTGGGGTTCGTGGAGCTTGGCCCCGCGGTGGGAACGGGACGGGCGAGTTTCGTCCCGATGTGGCTGCCGGTGGAGGCGCTGGAGCGCACGATGCGGCGGCCGATGGAATTATGGCAAAAACGATTGGACCGCCAGCGGACGCGCGGTCCGACTTCGGAGGCCTGGAGTTGATGATCCGTACCGCGAAGCCCCCCAAGGCCGCCCTGCGGGCCGTGCATCCCGACTGGACCCGCGCGGACATCCCGCGCGAAACGGTCTGTCTGCTGCCCGGCCCGGTGGCGATCGCCCCGCGCGTCACGGCCGCGTTCCACGAACCGCTGGTCTACCACCGTTCGGAGGAATTCGTGCCCCTGTTCGAGGGGGTGCGCGCCAAGTTGTCCGGCCTCGTCGGCGGCAAGCCGGTCGGCATGTTCATCGGCAGCGGCACGCTCGCCAACGACGCCGTCGCCGCCACCCTCGCCGCCGATCCCGCGCGCGACAACGGCCTCGTCCTCACCGCCGGCGAATTCGGCGACCGCCTCCTCCGCCAGGCCAACAACTGGAAGCTCTCGCCGAAGGTGCTCACCTGGAACTGGGGCCGCGCCTGGCAACTCGACGAAGTCGAGGCCGCCATGCGCGCCATGCCCGCCGGCGGCTGGGTCTGGGGCGCCCACCACGAAACCAGCACCGGCGTGCTCAACGACCTCCCCGGCCTCGTGCGGATCGCCAAGAAGTACGGCCACCGCGTCTGCGTCGATTGCGTCAGCAGCCTCGCCACCGTGCCCGTGGACCTCGGCGGCGTCTACCTCGCCACCGGCGCCAGCGGCAAGGCGATCGGCAGCTACGCCGGCGTCGCCTTCGTCTTCGCCAACCCCGCCGACCTCGCCCACCTCGAAACCACGCGCATCCCGACCTACCTCGACGTCGCCGCCACGGTCTCGACCGTCGGCCCGCGCTTCACGGCGCCCTCGCCGATGATCAAGGCGCTGGACGTGGCGCTCGACACGCTCAGCACGCCCGAGCGCCGCGCGGCGCGCTTCAAGCAGATCGCCGAACTCGGCGGGTACGTCCGCGGCCGGCTGCGGAACGCCGGGTTCCTGCCGCTGGCGCCCGACGCGGTCGCCAGCCCGGCGATCGTGACGTTCGCCCCGCCCGGGGAAGTGTCCAGCGCCGCGTTCGTGTCGATGTGCGGCGCCTGGGGCTACCAGATCGCCGGCCAGAGCGGCTACCTGGCCGAGCGCCGGCTGGTGCAGTTGGCCATCATGGGCCACGTCGGCCGCGCCGACCTCGAACCGCTGCTCGATCGGTTGGATTGATTACGCCTTCTCGCCGTCGCGCGGCACGCTCGCCAGGAGCCGCCGCACGATCTCGTCCGGCGAGACCCCCTCGGATTCGGCCCCGTAGTTCGTGATGACGCGGTGCCGCAGCACCGGCGGGGCCACCGCCTTCACGTCGTCGATCGCCACGTAGGTGCGGCCGTACAGGAGCGCCCGCGCCTTCGCGGCCAGGATCAGGCTCTGCCCGGCGCGCGGCCCGGCGCCCCACGCCACGTACTTCTTCACGAAGTCCGGCGCCGGCGATCCCGGCTCCGCCGGCCGCGTCGACCGCACCAGCCGCGCAGCGTACCGCATCACGTGCTCCGCCGCCGGCACCTGCAGCACCAGCTCCTGCATCGCCAGCAACTCCGGCCCCGAAATCACCCGCTCCAGCCGCGGCTTGCCCGGCGACGTCGTCGCCTCGATGATGCGGAACTCCTCGTTCTCGTCCGGGTAGCCCACGCGGATGTCGAACATGAACCGGTCCTGCTGCGCCTCCGGCAGCGGGTAGGTGCCTTCCTGCTCGATCGGGTTCTGCGTCGCGAGGACGAAGAACGGATCGGGCAGCTTGTGCCGCTGGCCGGCGACCGTCACCTGCCGCTCCTGCATCGCCTCGAGGAGCGCGGCTTGCGTCTTCGGCGGCGTCCGGTTGATCTCGTCCGCCAGCACGATGTTCGCGAACACCGGCCCGTGCACGAAGCGGAACGCCCGGCCGCCGGTGCTCTTGTCCTCTTGCAAAATGTCCGTGCCGGTGATGTCCGAGGGCATCAGGTCGGGCGTGAACTGGATGCGGCTGAACGCCAGGTTCATCCCGTCCGCCAGCGTGCGCACCATCAGCGTCTTGGCGAGGCCCGGCACGCCCACGAGCAGGCAGTGCCCGCGCGCGAGGATCGCCAGCACCAGTTGCTCCAGCACTTCGGTCTGCCCCACGACCGCCTTGCCGCACTCGGCGAGCAATCGGCGCGTCGCGTCGCGCAGCCGCTCGGCCGAGGCGAGCACGTCCGTTTCGAGCGCGATCGGCTCGGAGTCGTTCGTCATCGTTGCGTTCCGCGAAGGGTCATCGGGTGAATCGGTGGAGCGCGCCGCCGGCCGCGAGGTACACCGCGTCCGGCGCCGCCAGCACGGCGACGGCGCCGGTGGCTGGGGCGTCCAGCCGCTGTTGTAGGTCGCCGGTGCGCGGATCGACGAGCCGAATCGGCGCGATCCGAGCGAGCGCGCCGTCCCAGGCGGTGCCGGCCAGCCCGAACAGCCGGCGCGGATGCGGGAACCGCGCGAACGAACCGAGCGGATCGACCGGCTCGCGCGCGACCGCCTCGGCGGCGTGGACGAGCAACCGGTCGCGCACGACGACGACGCGCCAGCGCGCCGGCGGATCGAGCGGCCGCGTCCATTCGACGCGCCCGGTGTCGCGCCGCGCCGCGACGAGCATCTCCCGCGTCGCGACCAGCAGGTGCGACCGGTTGATCGCGAGGGAGTCCGCGTCGAACGGCACGCCGGCGATCAGGAGTTTGAGTTTCCAGTGCAGATCGTTGTCCAATGAGATGGCGTGGATTTCGTCGCCGTGGTTGCGGCGAACGATGGCGACGATCCAATTTTCGAGGCGGCGGATTTCGGCCGCTTCGCCGGTGAGGCTCGCCTCGCGGCCGATCTCGCGCGCCCACGCGACGCGGCCGTCGGGGCGGAGGCGCGAAATCCGGTTCGGGCCGTCCACGAGCGCGATCGCGTCGCCGTCGAGCGCGGCCGGCGAGCCGAGCCAGGGGCGGTCGAGCGTCGGCGATTCGTCGAGCCGGCGGCCGTCGCGGGCGTCCAGCAGCCAGCGCGTGCCGTTCGAGCGCTGCGCGACGACGCGATCGCCGACGCACGCCAAGCCGACGAACGCGGGCATCGATTCGATCGCGTAGCCGAGTTCCCGGCGTTCGTTCTTCGCGTTGAGAATCCAAGCGGTCGCGCCGGTGGCGCGATGGAGGGCGATCAGGTTGTGTCCCCCGGCTTGTACCAACACGCCGGAGGGCATCGGCACGACGGCGCGGAGGTCGGCGAACTCGCGGCTCCACAGACGATGGCCCGAAACGGGATCGAACAGCGAAATCTTCGTCTCGTTGAAGAGCAGGGCTTGCTTCTCGATCCAGAGCGCGCCGGTCGCGTCGTCCATCGGCAGTCGCGTCGCGCCGCCGTTCGCGTCGACGCATTCCACGGCCGTGCCGGCGCGGCGGATCAACCGTACGACGCCGTCGACGATCTGCGGCGTTCCAAGGTTGACGGCGGGAACCGATGACGCCACCGAAGCCCGTTCCAGCTTCGCGGGCGACGCGATCGCGGCCGGGAGCGGTTCGAGCGGCGGCGCATTCGCGGGCTTGATCGCCGGCAGCGGTTCAAGCTTTCCCAACAACACCGGCGGCGGCGTGGATGGCTCGGCGGCGTCGGGATCGACCAGATAACCTCGCAGTTCGTTCGGTGCCGCGACGAGCAGCGTGCCGTTGGCGAAGGCGAAGTTGCCGTGGGGGCCTCGCACGGGTTGGGCGGCGACGGTGCCGTCGGCGAGGCGGATCGCGTAAAGGGCGGAGGCGGTGGGCCAGAGGACGTGATCGTCGGCGAGCAGGCCGCGGCCGAAGGTGGGAAGGAACGGGTCGTCGTGGTTCCGCCAGCCACTCGGGAACTCACACGATCCGGTTGCGGCGTCGTAGGCGCGCAGGCCGCGCTGGGGGCCGGCGATCGCGGCGACGACCTTCCCGTTCGCCGCGCCGATCAGGTGGTCGAACAGGATCGGGCCGTCGCTCCAGAGCAACGCGCCCGACTCGGCGTCGAAGGCGTAGAGCTGGTCGGCGTCGTTCGGCGCGACGAAGACGCGCCCGTCGGCGGCGACGGGGGGCGACAGGTCGCGGTGGCGTCCGTCGGCCGGATAGCGGCGGAGGCGCGGGTAGCGGTAGGCCCAGGCGGGCTTGCCGGTCTTCGCGGCCACGGCGGCGACGACGCCGGAATGGGAGCAGAACACGACGTTCCGCCCGGCGAGCGTGAGCAGTTCGTGGCGGGTGCGCGGTTCGACCGCGCCGGTCTCGCAGACGTCGGCGACCCAGGCGGGTCGGTCGCCGTCGCCGCGGTAGCAGGCGATGGCGTGGATGGTGCGGCCCGCGTCGGAGCGGACGAACGCGGCGTAGAGTTCGCCGTCGGCGATGATCGGCGCGCCTTCCCAGGATGCGGGCACGCCGTCGAGCGAGGGCGGGAAGCGCTTCCAGAGCACTGCGGCCGGCTCCGCGCCGACCGGCGGCGCGAGGGCGATCAAAGCGCTCGGTCGCGGGTTCGGCGCTTCGCCCTCTTCGGGCACGGGGAAGATCGCCGGCTCGCCGAAGCGAAGGATGAGCTGGCCCTCGGCCGCGACGAGCGCGTAGTCCGCATCGACGGGCGACGGCACGCCGAGCGCGGCCGTCGGCACTCGTGGCGCGTCCACGCGCGTCGCGTCGAAGATGAGGCGCCGCGCGCCGGAGCGCAAGTCGAACGCGAAGACGCGCCCGGCGTCCGCGACGTACGCGGCGCGATCGAGGATCACGGGATGGAACGCGAGCGCCTTGACGGCGCCGACGCTCGGCGGCCGACCGGTTTGGCCGCGCCAGCCCGGCAGGGCGGGGGGAATCGGCGTCGTCCAGGTCGGCCGCGCCGGCCAATGCTTCGGCACGGTCGCGCCGACGCGCCCGTCCCGCGTCGCCGAGCCGCCGAGCGTCGTCCAGCCGCCGGCGGCTTCCGGCGCCGGCGCACGGCGTTCGTTCGCGAGCGCGACGAGCGTTTCGAGGTGCGGTCCGGTCCGTCCGGCGACGCGGCCCGAGGCGCCGGGATATTTTTTCTCGAACGCTTCCAATAAAAGACCGGCGCCGGCGCGGTCCCCGCGGAGGATCGTCGCGGCGAGGATGCGGGCTTCGAGGTCTGCCGGCTTCGCCCGCGGCGCCGGATACTTCGGATCGGATTCGGGCAGGAGCCGCCGCCAGTAGCGCTCGGCGTTGCCGAACTCCCCGCGCTCGAACGCCATCTCGGCGAGGAGGAGAATCGCCTCCTCGGCCGGCCGGCTGACGGCGTAGCGATCCAATAATTGACGCAGGAGTTCAGGATCGCGCAGTGCCCGGCCCTTCGCCAGCAGCCGCGCCGCCGGTTCCTCCACGCGATCGCGATAGCGCCGCAGCGCCGCGTCGGGCAGCTTCGCCAGGAACCGGTGGACGTATTGCCGTGCGGACGTGAACTGCTTGCCGTCGGCCGTCACGAGGTCGTCGCCGGCGTCGTCGGCGATGCGGAGGAGTTCGTCCACGGCGTCGGCGGTCTGGCCGGCGAGGATCTTCTGCTCGGCCTCGGCCAGCCGCTTGCGCGTCGTCGTCGATTCGCCTCGGACGTTCGCCGACTCCGGTCCGTCGGCGGCGGACGCCGAACCGAACGCGATCGCCAGCGCCAGCGCGACGAGACGGCTCACGGCAGCGCGATCTCCTTGAGGTGGAACTTCACGGGGAATTCGACGAGCGGCGCCGGCGCCTCGTACACGACCTTCCAGCCGGCGCGGTTCGCCAGATCGGCCGCCTTGAAGGCGTAGCGATATGCCGCCCGGACGGTGCGGCCGTTCGTGCCCGCGTCCTGGTTCTCCGGCTCGGCGACGGCGCGGCCGTTCGGCGCCGCCAGTCGCAGCGCGTTCCGGTTCGTCCAAGACTCGAAACTCTCGAACGCCGGCGGATCGTTCGGGTACTCGACCACCACCGACAACTCCCAGACCTCGTCCCGCTTCTTGACCGGTTGCAGCGTGGCCTTCACGCCGTCGATCTCCACGGTGGCGGGCAGCTTCGTCAGATCGGCGAACTCGAACGCGAGCATCTTCGGGCTGGCGGTGACCGTGAACTCGCCGGCGAGGTTCGCGATCGCCTTGGCGGGCCGGGCGAGGCCGTCGATGCGCACGTCGGCGGTGTGGGCGTACCCGGCGACGGCGCTCTTCACCGCGGCGGCCCTCACCGTCAGCGCCGTGCCGCGATCGTCCTTGGCGTTCGCGATGCGCGGCTGAGCGTCGATCCGAAAGACGGGGAACCGCGGCTCCCATTGCACGTCCAGCGCCAGCGAATAGGTCGTGTCCCCGGTGGCGTCGTCGTTCTTGGCGGTCACGCCCTGCACGGCGACGCGGAACGCGCCGTCCAGGCTCGCCGCCGTACGGGACTTGCTTTTCGCGAACGAAATGGTCCCGGCCGCGCCGTTCACGACGAGTCGCGCATCCGACTTGGCGGCATACGCTTCGAGAGCTTCCCAAAACGTTGGGGATTTTAAGTCGTCGAGCGATAGGTTCGGATCGATCGCACCGAGCTGGACCTTCAAATTCGAACCTTTCGCGAGCTGTGCGAATTGCTTGGATACGGCCGTCGTCAGATCGCCGCTCAACCGCGTCGGTGGGATCGGCTGGCCCCGGGCGGGGTCGGCCATGATCGCGAGTACGGCGAGAATCGCGAGCGGTCTCATCGTGTCCGGCCAGGTCGTAGGATGGCGGTTCGTTCCGCGCCGCCGCGAGGCGGGCCAGTCGTATAGACGGCGGGAAACGGCTATCCTATCCTATCGGAGAATTGCGGATCACGCGCGGACCTCGCCTGCCACGATCGCGTCGAAGACTCTCGCCGCCATTCGGCCGCCGCTCCCCTGGGGTGACTCGATGCTTGCCAAACCGGAAACGCTCGCCAACCTCGTCCCGATCGCGGCCGACACCGACCCGCAGGAGACGGCCGAATGGCGGGACGCCCTGGAGGCCGTCATCCGCGCGGAAGGCCCGGATCGGGCAAAGTTCCTCCTCGATACGCTCGCCCAGATTGCCAGCCGCAGCGGATTGAAGACCTCCGGCGGCATCCACACTCCCTACGTCAACACCATTTCGGTCGACGACCAGCCGGCGTACCCCGGCGATCGGGAACTCGAACGCAAGATCAAGAACGCCGTCCGTTGGAACGCGATGGCGATGGTGCAGCGGGCGAACAAGAATACCAACGTCGGCGGGCACATCAGCACCTTCGCCAGCGCCGCGACCCTGTACGAAGTCGGCTGGAACCACTTCTTCCGCGGCCACACCGAGAACCACCCCGGCGACGTGATCTTCTACCAGGGCCACGCCGCCCCTGGCCCGTACAGCCGGGCGTTCCTCGAAGGCCGGCTGACCGAAACGCAACTGAACAACTTCCGGCAGGAACTCCAACCGGAGAAAGGCCTCAGCAGCTACCCGCACCCGTGGCTGATGCCCGACTTCTGGCAGTTCCCCACCGTCAGCATGGGCCTCGGCCCGATCATGAGCATCTACCACGCGCGCTACAACCGCTACCTGCGCGATCGCGGCCTGTCCGAAACCGCCGGCGACGCCCGCGTCTGGGCCTTCCTCGGCGACGGCGAGTGCGACGAGCCGGAAAGCCTCGGCTGCATCAGCCTCGCCGCCCGCGACAAGCTCGACAACCTCACGTGGGTCATCAACTGCAACCTCCAGCGCCTCGACGGCCCCGTGCGCGGCAACGGCAAGATCATCCAGGAACTCGAAGGCATCTTCCGCGGCGCCGGCTGGAACGTCATCAAGGTCATCTGGGGCAGCGAGTGGGACGCGCTCCTCAAGAGCGATCACACCGGCGCCCTCGCCCGCCGCATGGCGGAAGTCGTCGACGGCGAGTACCAGGAGTTCGTCGGCAAGGACATGCGGACGCCGGCGGAAGTGCAGAACAAGCTCTTCCTCCCCTACGAGGAGCACGGCAAGCGCCGCGGCGCGTTCATCCGCGAGAACTTCTTCAACACGCCCGAACTCAAGGCGATGGTCTCGCACCTGACCGACGAACAGCTCTCGAAGCTGAAGCGCGGCGGGCACGACCCGGTCAAGGTCCACGCCGCGTACAAGGCCGCCGTCGAGCACAAGGGCCAGCCGACGGTCATCCTCGTCAAGACGGTGAAGGGGTACGAGATCCCCGGCGAGGGCGGCGTCGGCAAGAACACGACGCACCAGAAGAAGATTTTGACTCCCGATCAAGTCCGTGGAATGCGGGATCGATTCAAAATCGCCGTCCCCGACGACAAAATCGAAGAGTGCCCGTTCTGGAAGCCGGCCGATGATAGCCCGGAAATCAAGTACTTGCAAGAACGGCGCAAGGCTCTGGGAGGTTACACGCCAAGCCGGAATACGAAATTCACTCCTTGTAAGCCTCCGGCAAGGGAACTCTTCGCTCGATCACTCTTGGCAACACAGGAAGGCAAGGGCCAATCGACGACGCTCGCCTGGGTGTCGTTGATGCTCCAACTCTTCAAGGACGAAAACGTCGGCAAACTACTCGTCCCGATCGTGCCGGACGAAGGCCAGACTTTCGGGATGCCACCACTTTACAAATTGGTCGGCATGTACAACACGGCCGGGCAAATCTATCGCCCCGTCGACAAGGGCACGCTGACCGAATACCGCGAGAGCACGACGGGCCAGATCTTCCAGGAAGGGATCAACGAAGCCGGCGCCATGGCCGACTTCATCGCCGCCGGCACCGCCTACAGCACCTACGGCGTCAACACCATCCCATTCTACATCTACTACAGCATGTTCGGCTTCCAGCGCGTCGGCGACCTCATCTGGGCCGCCGCCGACAGCCGCTGCCGCGGGTTCCTCCTCGGCGCCACCGCCGGCCGCACCACCATCAACGGCGAAGGACTCCAGCACGAGGATGGCCACAGCCCCCTCATGGCCATGACCGTGCCGACCTGCCGCACCTACGATCCCGCCTTCGCCTACGAACTCGCCGTCATCGTCGAGGACGGCATCAACGCCATGTACGTGCGGAACGAAGAGTGCTTCTACTACCTCACGATCTACAACGAAGCCTACGACATGCCCGCCATGCCCGGCGAGCACGTCCGCGAGGGGATCGTCCGCGGCCTCTACAAGTACAAAACCGTCACGCCGCCGAACGCGAAACACGAGGTCCAACTGCTCGGTAGCGGAGTCATCCTCAACGACGTGCTGCGGGCGCAGGCGATCCTCGCCGAGAAGTACGGCGTTGCCAGCTCCGTCTACAGCGTCACCAGCTACCAGCAACTCCGCAAGGACGCCATCGAGGTCGAACGCCGCAACCGGCTCCATCCGGGCCAGCCGCCCGCCAAGAGCTACGTCCAGCAAATCCTCGGCGACACCGCCGGGCCGATCGTCGCCAGCAGCGACTACCTCCGCATCGTGCCCGACAGCCTCGGGCCGTTCCTGAAGGACGCGAAGGGCCCGCGCCTCCTCGCGCTCGGCACGGAAGGCTTCGGCCGCTCCGAGACGCGCAAGAACCTGCGCCGGTTCTTCGAGGTGGACGCCGAGAGCGTCGTCATCGCCGCGCTGTCGAGCCTCGCCGACCGCGGCGAACTGGATCGCGCCGTCGTGGCGAAGGCGATCGCCGACCTCGGCGTCGACCCGAACAAGCCGCATCCGTGGATGGTCTAACGAAACCACTGGAACGAGAGCTACATGGAATTCCGTCTCCCTCCGCTCGGTGAAGGCATCGACTCGGCCACGGTCGTCGGCGTGCTGGTCAAGCCGGGCGATTCGGTGAAACCGGGCCAGAACGTGCTGGCCGTCGAGACCGACAAGGCCGCCGTCGAAGTGCCGGTCGAATCGGCCGGCGTCGTC
>CAYVRB010000186.1:0-12589 GCA_964453375.1 uncultured Alcaligenaceae bacterium | reverse complement strand
CGGCCGGTCGTCGTCCTCGTCGTCCTCGGCCGCGCGCCTGCGGCGCGAGGGACGCTCGTCTTATGCGTGGTCCTCGTTGCGCCGCCGACGCCGTCGGGACGGCCGCTCGTCTTCAACGTCGTCGTCCTCGTCCCGGCGCCGCCGGCGGCTCGGGCGATCGTCGTCCTCGTCGTCCTCGTAGCGCGGCATCGCGGGCACCTCACGGTTTCAAGCCATTTTACGATTGGCCAGCTTCGCCGCCACCCGCACCGCCGAGACGAGGCTGCTCGCGTCGGCCATGCCCTTCCCGGCGATGTCGTAGGCGGTGCCGTGGGCGACGCTCGTGCGCACGATCGGCAGCCCGGCCGCGATGTTCACCGCCCGCCGACCGCCGAGCAGCTTCATGGCGATGTGTCCCTGGTCGTGGTACATCGCAACGATGCCGTCGAACTTCGCCCGGTTGTGCGGCAGGAAGATCGCGTCCGAGGCGATGGGGCCATCCACCGAGATTCCCTCGCCTTTCGCGGCTTCGATGGCGGGGCGGATCAACGTCTCCTCTTCGTTCCCGAAGAGGCCGCCGTCGCTGGCGTGCGGGTTGAGCGCCGCCACTCCGATGCGGGCCGGGCGATCCAACAGTCGCGGAACGATGTCGTGGAGCAGGCGGATCTTCTCCAATACGGTTGCTGCCGTGACGTGTTCAAAGATCGACCGCAACGATCGGTGCAGCGTGACGTGCGCCACGGCCAGCGGCAGCTCGTCGTCGTAGAGGAGCATCGCGAACGCCGTCGTCCCGGTGCGGTGGGCGAGGATTTCCGTGTGGCCGGGGAATTCGATCCCGGCCGCGTGCAGGCCTTCCTTGTGGAGCGGACAGGTGACGATGCCGTCGGCGCGGCCGGCGAGGCATTCGTCGATGGCGAAGCAGAGCCAGTCGTACGCCGCCCGCCCCGCCTCCGCCGCGACGACGCCGACGGGAACGCGCGCGAGGTCGGCCTTCGACGGATTCACGCAGGGAATTCCCGGCGGCAGCCGCGCCGGATCGCCGATGACCGTCGGCTGACAGTGGGCCGTCAGGTGCGGCCACGCCGTCGCGAGGATCTCCGGGCCGATGCCGGCGACGTCGCCCATCGTGAGGAGCAGGCGGGGAAGACTCATGGAGGGGATGATACGCGAATATCGCGGACGACGGCGTGGCAGGCGGTGCAAGCCGTGGACGATTTCTTCAGCGACTCGGCGGGGTCGGCGTTCGTTCGCAGCTTCGCCTCGAGCTCGGTCGCCGCGTCGCGCGCGTTGGCCAGGAACTTTTGGAACCGCTCGTCGCGGTCCGCCGTCGCCCGCGCCGTCTCGCGATAGTGTTCCACGAGGACGATGGCGTCCGCGGCCGAAGGCTTCGTCTGGAGGCGGTCCCACGTCTCGTCGATCGCCACCATCCGCTTGACCAGATCGGGCACGGGAACCCGCGACGGGAAGTCGACCTTCGCGTCGTCCAACTTCGCCGGCGCCCGTTCCACCGCCGCGAAGAGGCCGCGATACCGGGCATCGGTGCCGGCCCGTTTCAGATACTCGACGAGCGACGCGGTCGAACGCTCCGGTTCCAGGCAGCGCAGCGCCGCCGCGGCCGCCGCCGGCCCCCGGTGCTTGCCGTGATGGCAGTGGATGTACACCGGCCCCGGTAGGTCCCGGATCGCCTTCGCGATCCCGATCGCGCGGTCCTCCGGCACGCCGTCGTAGCCGATCGGAAGGTGCACGTACCGCATCCCGAAGCTCTCGGCGCCCTCCACGTCCGGCGGCGCGCCGTCGACGGAAATGATCGTCTGGATTTCCAAATCCTGAAGCGACTCGAAACTCCGCTCGTCCTCCGGCGCGCTGCCGGTGAAGATCCGATCCGAGAGCTTGTAGACGTTGCGCAAACCCGCGCGCTCGACCGGTCCGACCTCAAGGTTCGGCACGATCGCGCGCGGCGCGGGGCCGCACCCGGCGAGCAGCACCAGCAACGGCAGGCATCGCGTCATGGCACCGTTCCGACGCCGCCCGCGTCCCGCCGTTTCAGGGTGATGCGGATCACCTGCGGGTTGCAGCGGAAGCGGATCGGCTCCTTCCCGCTCAGGCCGCGCCCGACCACCATCGTGGTATTGCCGAAACCGAAGACTCCCATGTCGAAGCGCCGACTGTGGACGCTCGGCACGAAGATCGAACCGACGATCGGCAACCGGATTTGGCCGCCGTGGACGTGGCCGCACAGCATCAGGTCGATGTCGTTGACGATTCCCCAAGAGAAGTTGTCCGGCGTGTGGCTGACGCAGAGGCGAAACGTCTTCGCCTCGGGGAAGAGGAGCGGCCCCGGCGGGAACCACGGTCCTTCGTGGCCGATCAACTCGCACGGCACGCCGCGGATCGCCACCGTTTCCATCGTGTTCGAGAGCACGCGATACCCGGCCTTCGCCAGCTCGGCGCGCACTTTCTCCGGTTCGTGGTGCTCGTCGTGGTTGCCGAGGATGGCGACGCCGCACTCGATCCACTTCAAGCGGCCGAGGAGCGGGGCGATCCAGTCGCGGTGCGCGTCCGAATCGACGAAGTCGCCGGCGAGCGCGACGAGATCGGCCGGCGGTTCCTTCGCGATCTCGTCGAGGATGCGCTCGAACCAGAGCTTCGACGGCGTGCCGTGGAAGTGGAAGTCGGAAAGCAGCAGCACCGTCAGGCCGTTCCAGGCCTGCGGCAGGCGCGGCGGGGCGAGTTCGAGATGGGTGAAGTCGACGCGGAAGACGCCGTTGAGGGGGAGCGTCGCGACGCGGCGATAGAAGCCGTCGCCGACGGCGCGATCGCCGAGTTCGGCGCGCAGGTCGAGGGTGCGCGTCGATTCACGGAGGAGAGACGCGGGCGGCTTTCGGAGCAGCCGTGCGACGGTGACGATGGGGAAGACGACGAAGCCGAGCAACACGCAAAGCCCGAAGTAGAAGTAAACGAAGCACGACCACAATCCGATCGGTACTCCGAATTCGCGATCGTATTCGAACGTCAACACGAGGACCGGCAAGCCGAAGACGATGACCAAGCCGGTCAGGAGTCGCCAGGGTTTGAGAAAGCGTTTGGTGAGTCGCCGACCGTAGAGATTGTTGAGCCAGTAGGTCCAGAAGCCGGCGTGGCCGATCCAGGCGAACGCGCCGAGGGCGATCGCGGAGAGTACCATCAGATCGCCGGGATCCACGGGTCAGCTCGCCGCCGAGACGGGCTGGGCCTTCGGCGCGGGGGGTTGCGGGGCGTTGACGGCGCCGACGACCTGGTCGGCGCGGAAGGGTTTGAAGATGACGTGCTGGAGACCGTCCTGGCGCGCCTTGACGATGCTGTGCTGGGAGTCGTAGCCGAAGCCGGTGGTGAAGGCGACGCGGCAGGCGGGCATGGCGACGCGGAGCTTGCGGAAAGTGTCGTAGCCGCCGAGGTCGATGGGGCGGATTTCCTGGAGGACGGCGTCGTAGGCGATGTCGTTGACGAGGGCGAGGCCCTCGGCGGCGGTGCCGACGGTTTCGACTTCCGCGCCGAGCCGGCCAAGCATCAGGTGCGCCTGGCGGCGCATCCGTTCGTCCTGTTCGATGACGAGCACGCGCTTGCCGACGAGCGGCACCGGGTCGCCGGAGGCGCCGGTTTCGCCGACCATCTCGCGGCCGAGCTTGTGGACGCACTCGCGCATCTGGCGGGCGCTCTGCATGATCCTGCGGAGGTGGTTGGCGGCGTCGGCGTCGTTCCCGTGCAGCCGGGCGTAGAGCAGGGCCGCGCTCGCCAGCACTTCGTCCACCGGCAGGGCCAGCTCCTTGTTCACCGCCTCCATCGATTGCGAGAGCGTGCAGGTCTGCTGCGCGGTGAGCAGGTCGAGCGTGTTGAGGGCGGCGGCGATTTCCTTGCTGAAGAGTTCGGTGAATTGCAGGTCGTCGGGTCCGAAACCGTTGATGCGCGGGCTTTCGACGTTGAGCGTGCCGACGACTTCCTCGGCGTATTTGAGCGGGATGGTGAGGGAACTCTTCGCGTCCTTGGCGCCTTCGAGGTAGTAGGGGTCGCAGGAGGTGTCGGGGCAGAGGTAGCTCTGGCCGGTGAAGGCGACGTGGCCGGTGACGCCGTTGCCTTCGGGGCGGGCAAAGAGGCGGCGGCGGGCGGCCTCCTCCAACATGCCGTCCTCGACGAGCGGTTTCAGCTCGCCGGTGCGCTTGTCCAGGATGCGGATTTCGATCGTGTCGTAGCGGAGGAGGTCGTGGACGTGCTTGCGGATGTTCTTCTTGAGCAGTTCGACGCGCGTCGGCACGTTCATCTCGGCGAGCAGGCTCGGCTCGAGCGCGGCGAGTTCGCGGCCGGCGGTGTGCAGGGCGTGCAGCTTCCGCTGCTGTTCCACCTCCGCCGTCACGTTTTGCAGGATGGCGATGAGCTGGATCACCGCACCGTCGGCCGAGAAGACCGGACGGATGCGGATATCCAGATACGACTGCGCGGCCGGCTCCTGCCGGTGCAGGCGGAAGGATACGGCCTGGCCGGCGGCGGCGGTCTGCACCGGGTTCGATTGATCGCTGGCGAGGAGGATGGAGGCGTTCGACGCGTTGGCGAAATCGAGGGCTTCGAGGAGCGTCTGGCCGACCGGGTTCCGCTCGCACCAGCCGCGGAGGACGACGTTCGCCCAGATGACGCGGCCGTCGCCGTCGAGCGACGCGATCCCCTGGTCGATGTTGGCGAGGATGATCTCGTCGCGGCGGTAGCGGTCGATCAGTTCGCTGGTGAGGGCGGCGGTGGCGACGATGCCGTCGAACTGGCCTTCGCGCAGCTGGTCGGCGGCGGCGGTGGGGCTGACCGCGGGCGTGACGTCGGCGTGCGCCGTCACGACCGCGAGCGCCGGCGGCGCCGGGCCGATCAACAGCAATCGCGGGCGGGGATTCACGTGCCGCATCCCTCGTCGGGAATCGTCTGGCCTGTCATACGATTATACCCCCGCGGCGGCAGCGTCCGAAGTCCGGTGGGCAATCCTTCGCCGCGCGCGGCCGCGGCGCATCCACTCCGCGTCGTCCCACCGTCGAATCCCGACGGCGCGGCGGCGCTTCGGTTCGGCACGGGACCTGTATGATGGCCTGACGCCTCCCCTGCACCGCCACGAGGACCACCGATGTCGACGATGCCCCTGGGCCGCCGCGAATTCCTGGCCGCGTCCGCCGCGCTGCTGGCCGCTCGATCCGCCGACGCCGCGCCGGAGGCGAAGGCGCTGGACGCGGTGATGGAGAAGGCCCGCGACTTTCTCAAAGGCCGCCAGAAGGCCGACGGCAGCTTCGCCCCGCCGCAGGTCGGCGAGCCGGGCATCGCGGCCCTCACCGCGGCGGCGCTCGTGCGCAGCGGCCGGACCGCCGCCGACCCGGTGGTCGCGAAAGCGCTCAAGTACCTCGAAGGTTCGATCAAGCCGGACGGCGGCGTCTACAACCGCGGCCTGGCGAACTATACCACGTCGCTGGCGGTCATGGCGTTCCACGAGGCGAACGCCGACAAGAAGTACGACGCCGCCATCGCCGCCGCCGCCAAATTCCTCCGCACGCTCCAGTACGGCGACGGCGGCGATGTCGACGAGAAGGACGCGAAGTTCGGCGGCACCGGCTACGACAAGAAGGGCGCCCGCGGCGGCCCGGACCTCTCCAACACGCACTTCTTCCTGGAGGCGCTCGCCGCCAGCGGTGCCAGCAAGGCCGATCCGGCGTTCCAGCGCGCGATCGGGTTCCTGTCGCGCTCGCAGAACCTGCCGGGCGAGTTCAACGACCTCGACTACGCGAAGAAGGCCGGCGACGAGGACAAGGGCGGCTTCGTGTACAACGTCGCCGCCGCGAACGATCCGAAGAGCGACAAGCGCAGCGCGACCGGCGGCCTGCGCAGCGAAGGCGGCATGACCTATTCGGGCCTGAAGAGCTTCCTCTACGCCGGCGTCGCCAAAGAGGACCCGCGCGTGAAGGCGGCCATCGGCTGGATCCGCCGGCACTACACCTTGAAGGAGAACCCCGGCCTCGGACAAGCGGGGCTTTACTACTACTACCACGTCTTCGCCAAGGCGATGCACGCCCTCGGCGAGGATCCGTTCGTCGACGCCAAGGGCGCGAAGCACGACTGGCGCCAGGAACTGTTCGAGACCCTCAAGGCGTCGCAGAAGGCCGACGGCAGTTGGGCGAACGAGAACAAGGCGTTCGCCGAGAACCTGCCGGAGCTGGCGACCGCGTTCGCGCTGCTGGCGTTGAGCTATTGCAAGGCGTGATCGATGATTGCAAACGAAAGCGGGGAGCCGATTCGTGGAATCGGCTCCCCGCTTTCGTTTCCGAGGCCGTTAGAGGCTGTTGCCGCCGACGAAGACGCCGCCGAGGAAGTTCGAGGGGTAGGCGAGGTAGTTGCTGAGTTCGCTGAGGGCGTTGCCGTCGAAGATGCGGACGCGCGGCAGCGAGCCGGAGGAGGCGCCGACGACGACGTCGGAGAGTCCGTCGCCGTTGCGGTCGGTGGCGGCGACGCGGATGCCGCCGGTGCCTCCGACGGTGCCGATGGAGGTGACGAGTCCGCTGCCGCCGCCGAAGTTGACGGAGCCGCCGGAGCCGGAGCCGCCGGAGCCGCCGAGGCCGGGGACGATGGAGCCGTCGGTGGGCGGGAGGGTGAGTTCGCGGAGGAGGGCGTTGTTGCGGCCGTCGACCACGCGGAGGACTTCGGCGGCGCCGGAGCCGACGAGGATGTCGGCCTTGCCGTCGCCGCGGAACTGGCCGGTGGCGACGCTGACCCCGCCGCGGGCGCTGGAATCGAAGGCGAAGAAGGCGCGGTTGGCGGGCGGGGCGGTGACGCCGATGGTCTTGCGGCCGTCGAAGACCTTGACGGCGGGTCCGCCGCCGGGGCCGGCGCCGGTGATGACGAAATCGCGCTTGTCGGCGCCGACGATGCCGTCGACGTTGCCGGCGGCGACGCGGACGCCGTTGCGGAACGTCTGCTCGTAGGCGAAGAAGTCGGAGACGATGGTTTCGGTCAGCCCCTTGTTGGCGTTGACGGTCACGGAGTAGATGGTGACGCGGGGGCCGCCGCCGAGGCCGGCGCCGACGATGATCTCGTTGGTGCGGTTGCCGTTCTTGTCGAGGGCGCCGTCGATGTCGCCGATGGCGATTTCGGCGCCGCCGCGGAAGTTCGGATCGAAGACGAAGAAGTTGGCGACCTGGACGCCGGTGGCGCCGTCGAAGACCTGGACGCGGGCGGAGCCGCCCTCGGCGGGCGAGGTGACGATGTCGTCGACGCCGTCCTGGTTCAGGTCGCCGGTGGCGACGCGGACGCCGCCGGTGAAGGTCGACTCGTAGGGGAAGAAGGAAAAGCGTTCGTTGCCGGTGGTCGATTCGTAGACGCGGACCTGCGGTCCGGCGCTCGGGCCGGGGCCGGTGGCGAACAGCTTGGTCGAGCGCGTCGGGGCGACGATGTTGATGGTGACCGTGGCCGGGCCGCTCTGCTGCGCCGTCGTGGTGTCGTTGGCGCGGTAGCTGAAGACGACCGGGCCGAACTTGTTCTGGTCGTAGTCGCTCGGGGCGACGAACGTGAAGCTGCCGTTCGTGTTGAAGGTGAGCGAGCTGGCGGGCAGGGCGGGCGCGGGCTGGATGGCGGACCGCGCCGGCGTGAGCTGCGTGGCGACGAGGATCGCCTGGAAGTTCGAGTCGCTGAAGTCGTTCGACAGCACGCCCTGCTGCGCGTTCACCACGAGGACGCGGCCGGCTTCCACCGAATACGTGTCGTCCACCGTGATGACCGCCGGCGTCTCGCGGGCTTCCAACTGGACCAGCGCGAGCGGGGACTTCGTCGTGGCCCGGGCGGCGGACCGATCCTTGGGCGAGGTGAAGCCGAACATTGGCGGTCTACTCCTGAAATCGCGTTCGGTGGGTCGCGGCCACTCCGGTCGGTCTCACCCGGTCGGGTCCGTCGCGAAGACGACGGCGAACGGCGCGACTTCGCGCGGACGGACGGCCTATCCAGATATACCCGATTCGCGGACGCGAGGCCGACGCCGGGCCAAACTATTTTCCCGCCGACCGCATCGCGCGGACGGCGGATGGCGGTTGCACGCGTCCGACCGACGGCGGGCGGTTTAACCTTGAGACGGACCGGACCGCGGCAGGGATTGCGAGGACGGGTTTTCCGCCGGGAAACTTTCAAGTTCCCCGCCGGCAAATCCACCGGGACGGGATTCAGGCGACGCGCAGGGCGAAATCGGGACGGTCGAGCCGATAATGCGGATTGTAGTGCGGGTCCCCCTTCCGCAGGAACTCGCCCCACTTGCTTTGGAACAATTCGATCTCGCGCCGGAAGCGCCGCAGCTTCTCCGGCGTGTCCTCGTAGCCGCGCGTCTTCGATTCGAAGTGGTACAACTCCGCGTGCGGCGTCCAGACGACGCGCCGGCCGTGCGCCAGGATGCGCAGGCAGAGGTCCACGTCGTTGAACGCCAGCACGAACCCCTCGTCGAACCCTCCGACCTCGCGGAAGACCTTCGCCGGGCAGAGCAGGCACGCGCCTGTGACGGCGGAGACGTTCTGCGCGTAGCGCAGGCGCTGCATGTGGCCGGCGGCGTCGCGCGGGAAGCTCCCGTGGCTGTGCCCCGCGATGCCGCCCATGCCGATCACGATCCCCGCGTGCTGGATCGTGTCGTCCGCGAAGTACAGCTTCGCCCCGACCGCGCCGACGCCCGGCTGCACGCCGACCTTCACGAGCCGCTCGAGCCAGTCCGGGTTGATCGCCTCGATGTCGTTGTTGAGGAAGAGGAGGAGGTCCCCCTTCGCCTCGAGCGCGGCGAAGTTGTTCACGGCGGCGTAGTTGAACGGCTTCGTCCATTCGAGGATGCGCACGTGCGGCTGCCGTTCGAGCTGGCGATAATACGCCAGCGTCTCGGGGCGCGTGCTGCCGTTCTCGACGATGAGCAGTTCGTAGTTCGCGTAACTGGAGTTCGCGAGCGAATCGACGCACCGCGCGAGCATCTCGACCGCGTCCTTGTTCGGCACGATCACGCTCACAAGCGGCTGGGTCCGCAGGTGGTGGATCACGTGGTACATCCCCGGCACGGCGCCGTCGTGCACGGTCGCGTCCACGCCGGTCCGCCGGAGGTGGTCCTGCACGGCGCGCCGGCCGGCGTCGTGCGCGTAGCCCTTCGATCCCGCGTCCGCCGCCGTCGACTGCCGGTGCATCCGCCAGTGGTAGAGCACCTGGGGCACGTGGACGATCCGCTTCGCCCGTTCCGTCGCGCGGAGGATGAGGTCGTGGTCCTGCGCGCCGTCGTAGCCGGCGCGGAAGCCGCCAAGCTCGCGGAGCAACTCCGTCTGGAAGACCGCGAGGTGGCAGATGTAGTTCCGACTCTGGAGCGTCTCCGGCGACCAGTCCGGCTTGAAGTTCGGTTCGACGCGCTCGCCGGCGAAGTTCAGCTTGTCCTCGTCCGAATAGAGCACGTCGGCGTCCGGCGCCGCCTCCAGCGCCTCGGCGATCGCGAAGAGCGCGAACGGCGCGAGCGTGTCGTCGTGGTCCACGAGCGCGACGGAGTCGCCGCTGGCGAGCTCGAGCGCCGCGTTCGAGTTCCCGACGATGCCGCCGTTGGATTCGAGGTACCGCACCTTCACGCGCCGGTCGGCGGCCGCCTTCTCCAGGATCGGCCGCACGTGCGGCGCGGTGCTGGCGTCCGCGAGGCAGAGCTGCCAGTGCGGGTAGGTCTGGTCGAAGACCGATTTCAGCATCGCGTCGAGGTATTCCGCGGGCGGATTGAACACCGGCACCACGATGCTGACGATCGGCGCTCGGCGGAAGACGCGTTGCCGCTGCTTCTGAAGTTCGATCTTCGTCGGCTCGAACGCCTTGATCCAGCGGCGGTATTCCTCCGGCGGCGCGCACTCGGCGAGGTGGCGCTCCGTCGGCGGCGGGCCGTTCTTCGTCCGGCGATCCAGCAGTCGGCCCAACCGCCGCGCCAGCGCCTTCGCCGCGGCGCGGCGGCGCGTGTGCATCGGCATCAGCCGGTCCGCCACCTTCTGCCCCAGGTGCGCGAGGCGGAACGCCTTCGATCCCTTGATGGCTTGCAGCTCGGCCTGGCGCTGTTCGAGCACTTCCGTGCGGCGCGCCAGCGCCGATTCGAGCTGTTCGATCCGCCGGCGGGCGAGTTCGAGTTCGCGTTCGGGGTCGGCCGGCGGCTGCGCCATGGGCGGGATCCTGTGCAAGGTCCGATGGGCATAGCACAAAGGAGGCCAATCCATCAAGCCGGGTCCGCCGCGCACCATCGGGATTCGGATTCGATGCCGCGGATCGGGAAGTCGACGCGACGCGAAACCCGCGACGGACCGGCGGAGTATCCCCTCGTGGTCCGTTCCCCTCGCGCAACGATCCTGTCACAACTTGGCGCGTCGGCCGGACCACCGCGCGGTTTCGTGCGTATTGCCCCTCATTCCTTTCTCTTCGGGAGGTGTCCCGTGACTCGCCGTCGTTCCGCCTTCACGCTCGTCGAATTGCTCGTGGTGGTCTTCGTCATCGCCCTGCTCATCGGCCTGCTGCTGCCGGCCGTGCAGAAGGTCCGCAGCGCCGCGATGCGGCAGAAGCTGGCGAACGAACAGCAGTTCGGCGCCGGGCCGCAGTTCGCGGCGCAGAACCTCCAGAATGCGGCGCTCGCCGGCGACTCGGTGAAGCCCAAGCCGCACGCGAACGTGAAGTCGTTCGCGGCGAAGATCGAGTTGACGCCGAAGCTCTCGGTCGGCACGGCGACGCCGGAGTCGATCTACGAGGCGAAGTTCGACGGGAAGATCCGCGCCGTGCGGCCGCCGGAGGCGAAGGACCAGGAGGACTGCGAATTGGAATTGCCGCTGCCGCCGCAGGTGATCTCGCTGGCGGACCTGACCGTGACGGCGGGCGGGAAGGACAGCGACCGCGTGGCGATGCGCGGCGGGCGGCTGGTGTGGCGCGGGCCGCTCGCCGCCGAACCGACCGCCCTCGACATCACCTACACCGCCGTGGGCAAGGGTCTGTACGAACTCTCCGTGCCCCCCGGCGGCATCCTCGACCAGTTCGAGATCGCCCTCGCCGCCAACGGCTCCGACATCCGCATGTTGGAGCTTTCGCTTCAGCCGACCAAGCTCGAACGCTCCTCCGGCGCGACGAACTACACCTGGGACTACAAGCGCCTGCTCTTCGGCCAGCCGCTGCGCCTCGACGTGCTCGGCATCGCCCCCATCGATCGCCTCGGCGAACTCACCTGGCTCGGCCCCATTAGCGTCGGCGTCTTCGGCCTGCTCGTCGGCCTCATCGCCCGCGCCTACGGCGGCGAGTCGTTCGACCGCTGGCTGCTGCTGCTCACCATCGGCACCTTCGCCGCCACCTACCCGCTCCTCTACTTCGCGCAGGAATACGTCTCGCTGCCCGGCGCCATCGCGCTCTCGGCGGGCACGGCGCTCCTCATCGTCGGCGGCAGCACCGTCCGCACGCTCGGGTTCCGTCTCGCCGTCTTCGGCCTCGTCGTCCCCGCCGCCGCGATCTTCGCCCTCACGCTCTCCGCCGCGGTCTGGACGAACCTGCAGGGGATCCTGCTCACCGCCGGCGGCCTCGCCAGCTTCGTCGTCGTGATGCGCATCCTGCCGAAGATCAAGATCGCGTTCGCCCCGATGTTCCCGCCGCCGGCGCCGGTCTCGGTCGAAGGCGCGGCCGTCGAACCGGCGCCGTGAGGCTCGACGCCACGCTCGATAAGGCGCGCCGGCTCCCGGCGCGCCTGTCAATCCGTTGTCATTTCCCGGTGGAACCGTATCCTTCATCTAGTTTGCGCACTCCTTCCACACGCCGAGAACCGATGACACGCATTGCGAAGCTCGCCCTCGAAGACGGCACCGTCTACTCCGGCCGCGCCTTCGGCGCCCCGGGCGAAAAACCCGGCGAAGTCGTCTTCAACACCTCCATGACCGGCTACCAGGAAATCCTCACCGACCCCAGCTACAAGGGGCAGATCGTCACGATGACCTACCCGCTCATCGGGAACTACGGCACGACGAGCGAGGACGCCGAATCCCTGAACGTGCAGGTCGAAGGGTTCATCGTCCGCGAACTGACCAAGGTGCCGAGCAACTTCCGCAGCCACCGCGACCTCGACACGTACCTGACGGCGTCCAACGTCGTCGGCATCGAAGGGATCGACACGCGGGCGCTCGTCCGCCGACTGCGCGTCCGCGGCGCCATGAACGGCGTCCTCTCCACCACCGACCTCGACGACGCGTCGCTCGTCGCCAAGGCGAAGGCGTTCCCCGGCATGGAGGGCCGCGACCTCGTGAAGGAAGTGGTCCCCGATAAATCGTTCGCCTGGAGCAAGGGATTCGGCCCGTTCGCCGAGCACGTCATCCCGTCGCGGCCGCAGGACAAGCGCGTCGTCGCCATCGACTACGGCATGAAGTGGAACATCCTCCGCTGCCTGACGCAGGTCGGCTGCCAGGTCACGGTCGTGCCGGGCACCGCGACCGCGAAGGACGTGCTCGCGCACGAACCCGACGGCGTCTTTCTCAGCAACGGCCCCGGCGACCCCGCCGCCGTCGGCTACGCCATCCAGACCGTGAAGGACCTCCTGGGGAAAAAACCGATCTTCGGCATC
>CAYVRB010000185.1:0-12681 GCA_964453375.1 uncultured Alcaligenaceae bacterium | reverse complement strand
GGCGGCGGCGACGGGCGAACGGCCGGGGGCGGCGCGGCGGGAGTCGGGATCGGTTCGGCGGGCGCCGCCGGCGCGGGCGCGCGCGCGGCGCGCGCGCGCGCCGCCGGTGCGGCCGGCGGCGTCGGAGCGGCGGGCAGGGGGGCTTCGACGCGCGGCGGCGCCGGCGCCTTCGGGATCGGCTTCGCGCTCAAATTCTGAATTCGGCTTCCTCCGAGGGTCGGCAGCTTCGGCGGCATCGCGGGTACGGGCGGCGGAACGGCCGCCACCGGAGTCGGTTCGGGTTCCGGCGCGGGCGCCGGTTCGTCCTCGATCGCCGGCTCCTCAAACGCCTCCGGTTCGACGAAGTCTTCCACGTCGTCGGTCGGCGCTTTCACCGGCTTCGATTTGGGAAGGGTGAGGATCTTCGATTCGATCTTGGCGGGAAGGGCGGCGGGCATCCGACCGGGGGCGGCGCCGGGCGCGGCCTGGCCGTTCGCGGGGCCGTGCTTCGTGCGCTCCTTGAGCGCGCCGACCTGGTCGTACGTCAGCCCCTTCAGTTGGTTCTTCACCTCGGAGAATCCGAGTTCCTTGCAATAGTCAAGCAGTTGCTTGGACTCGATGTCGAGTTCCTTCGCCAGCTCGAAGACGCGGATTTGCTTCTCTTTCGCACTCGAATTCGACAAGCGCAGCTCCTTCGGGGAAGCGGTGCCCCCCTCGGTTTCCCGCCGGACGCCTCCGGTCGGGGAAGCGCTGGCAGGTCATTCTAATCCGAATCATAAACCCGAACAGGGGGGCAGCACGCCGCACGCCGGTTCGGGAAGTCCGTCGCAGTGTTTGGTGGAGTCGGCTGGTCATGCCGACGGCTCCGCGTCGCCCACGGCCACCGGTTCCGGTTCGCCGGTCGGCTCCGCCGTCGCGTCCGCCATCGGTTCCGTCGGCGCCTCGCCATCGACTGACACGGCTTCGGCGCCGGAGTTCGCGGCCTCGGCTTCGGCCTGCGCCGCCGCCGCGATCGCATCCGCCTCGGCTTGCGCCGCCGCGGCCGCCGCTTCGGCTTCCGCCTGCGCCGCGGCCGCCGCCGCGCGCTCCTCCTCGACGCTCGCCTCCATGTGGTCCGCGTACTCCTCGGCGTACGCGATCACTTCCTCCGCCTGCTCCTCGGGCAAGCCGGTGAAGGTCGCGAGGTCGGGGCCGTCGATGAAGGTCAGGTCGTTGTACGACAGGAACCCTTCGCCAATCATCGCCTGCACGTGCTCGTCCGACACGTTCGGCAGCTGCGCGAACCAGCGCTCGGCGCGCTCGAGGCCCTCGGCGAGTTCCTCGTGCGTCATGATCTCGATGTCCCAGCCGACGAGCTTGGACGCGAGGCGCACGTTCTGACCGCGCCGGCCGATGGCGAGCGAAAGCTGGTCTTCGGTCACGAGCACGAGCGCCCGGCCGAGCCGCTGGTACGTGAACACTTCCGAGATCTGCGCGGGCGAGAGCGCGTTCGGGATCAGCACCTGCAGCGAATCGTTCCAGCGGACGATGTCAATGCGCTCGCCGTTGAGTTCCTCGATGATGTTCTTGATGCGGCTGCCGCGGACGCCGACGCAGGCGCCGACGCAATCGACCTTCGAGTCGATGCTGGAGACGGCGAGTTTGGTGCGGTAGCCGGCCTCGCGCGAGACGGCGCGGATGTCGATCGTGCGGTCGTCGATTTCGGGAATCTCGTCTTCGAAGAGCGACTTGACGAAATCGGGATGGCAGCGGCTGAGGATGATCTTCACGCGCTGGCCGGCCTTGCGAACCTCGATGATGACGGCCTTGACGCGCTCGCCGAGGTGGTGCGTTTCGCCGGGGATCTGCTCGCTGCGCGGCAGGAGCGCCTCGCTCTTGCCGAGCGCGACGATGGCGGTGCCGGCGTCGATGCGCGTGATCTGCCCCTGGATCAACTCGCCTTTCTTCCCGGAGTACTCGTTGAAGACCGTATCCGATTCCGCCTCGCGGATCTTCTGGATCATCACCTGCTTGGCCGACTGCGCGGCGATCCGGCCGAGGGTGACCGGGTCGATGTCCTTGGCTTCGCCTTCGGGCGTGGTGACCTTCGCGGAGATGTCGCCGGTGGCGCGATCGATCAGGACGAGCACGCCCTCTTCGAGCGCGAAGTGCCGTTCGGCCGCGAGCTGGATCGCCGATTCGATCCCCCCGAAGATGATGTCGCGGGAGATCTTCTTCTCCTCGTGCATCTTTTCGACGAGGTCGAGGATGGCCTTCCCGGTGTCGGGCTTCTTGAGTTCCGGCATGGAGTGAACCTCTAGCGAAGGCAACGCCCAGTGTGGTCGAACCACTGGCAGCGGTCAACGGGCACGAACCATTTTTCGGGAGGATCGACCCCGGGCGGCGTTCGGGCCGGCCAACTCGCCCGCGCCCGGTGGATGCCGTGCGCCAGCAAGAGAGACCAACCGCTGCCGACCGGTTCGGCCGAGACGACCCACCAGCCCTCGAAGTTCGCGCCGATCGCGGCGGAATTCGCGGCCGGCCGAATCTGGAGGTCTTCGGACCGGAAGCCGAGCGTCAGATTGGGAGTCGGCTGGAGGGCGACGCACCGGGCGATTGCCGGGGGCACCACCGCTTCGACCGACCCGTCCGCGGATGCGAAGATCGCGCCCGCGGATTCGCCGCCACGCACTTGCCCGTCGATCAAACTCAACTGGCCCAGGGCTAACGCCACGAACCGGTTGCCGGGGCGGCCGGCCAGTTCCTCGGGGGTGCCGAGTTGCTGAAGCCGTCCGTCGCCCAGCACGCCGACGCGGCGGCCGAGGGCCAGGGCATCGATCGGGTCATGAGTGACTAAGATCATTGTTGCGGCGGACCGGTCGAGGAGCAAGTGCAGTTCGTGACGAATTTCGGCGCGGAAGACGGGGTCGAGGGGAGCGAACGGTTCATCGAACAAGGCCAGCGCAGCTTGCCGCGCCAGCGCCCGCGCCAGGGCCGCGCGCTGCTTCTCGCCGCCGGAGAGCTGGTGCGGGTAGCGCTCGCCGAGGCCGGCGAGTCCGAAGCGGTCGTCCACGGCGGGGAGCTGCTCGCGGAGTCGAAGATGGGGATAGAACGCCGGGCGCTGCGGCACGAAGGCGATCCCGCGCTCGTGCGGAGGAACATGGTTCAGGAGCCGGTCGCCGAGTCGGATCTCGCCCGCGTCCGGCGTTTCGAGGCCCGCGAGCAATCGAAGGAGCGTCGACTTCCCCGAGCCGGACGGACCGAGCAGCACGAGCCGGTCGCCCGCCGGCACGTCCAGGTCCAGCGCGGCCAGCCCGGCGTTCGGCGCGAATCGTTTCGTGAGTCCGCGGATGGAAAGCATCGTAGAGAAGCGCGGCGGGGAACTCGCATAATGATCTTACGGATCGACCGCTTCCCCCGCGACCGCCCGCCATGCTCACCAACGAACTGATCGAACGGATCCTCTCCACGATCCCGCACCGGCGCATCGGCCTCGTCGGCGACCTGTTCCTGGACCGCTACTTCGACATCGATCCGGCGCGCGACGAACCGTCGGTCGAAACGGGGCTGACGGCGTACCAAGTCGCGCGCGTGCGGTCGTACCCCGGCGCGCTCGGCACGGTGCTGAACAACCTCGTCGCGCTCGGCGTCGGGCAGCTCACGCCGATCGCCATCCTCGGCGACGACGGCGAAGGGTACGAACTCCGGCAATGCCTCGCGACGATGCCAGGCGTGAACGGGACGGGGCTGATCCTGGCGAACGACCGGCGCACGCCGACCTACGCGAAGCCGATGTACGGCGAACGGGAACTCAATCGGCTGGACATCAAGAACCGCACGCCGACACCGGAGCGCCTCCAGGATCGCGTCGTGTCGATGCTGGACGAACTGTTCCCGTCGTTCGACGCGCTGCTCGTGCTGGATCAGGTGAGCGAGGAGAATTGCGGAGTAATCACCGATCGCGTGCGGTCGCGCATCGCCGAGCTGGGCGCGGCGCATCCGAAGCGGTTCATCCTGGCCGACAGCCGGGAGCGGATCGGATCGTTCGCAAACGTCTGCATCAAGCCGAACCAAATGGAGTACGCGAAGGCGAACGATCGGTTCCTCTGCTCGAACCGGCATGTCTTCCTGACGAAGGGGGCGGAAGGGATCGAAGTGATCGAGCCGAGCGGCCCGCACGGATACGAGGGATCGACCGACATCCCGGCGTTTCCCGTGGCCGGCCCGATCGACATCTGCGGCGCCGGGGACAGTTGCAGCGCCGGCCTCGCGTGCGCGATGGTGTCCGGCGCGGAGCCGGTGGAGGCGGCCGCGTTCGGGAACCTGATCGCGTCGATCACGATCCAGCAGATCGGCACCACCGGCACCGCGTCGCCCGACCAAGTGCGGGCACGCTGGCGCGACGTGGAACACTTGCACGGGGACGATTGACGATCCCGTTTCGTCAATCCGCCCGCGGCAGCGATATTCTCCCCGCCTTCGACTCCTCCTCGGCGCCGCACGTCCCGCAGCCGGAGCCGCAGCCGGGTTTCTTGCCAAAGAACGTGTTCCACGCCTTCCGGGCGAGGTAGACGGTCGCAGCCATGACGAGGAGGCCGACGGTCGGCGTTTGCCAGTCCATCACGCGCCTCCGTCCGCGACGAGCCGGCCGACCTGGTACACGACGAGCGCCGCGACGTAGGCGAGCGCGGTCATGTAGGCGAAGGTGAACGCCGGCCACGCCCAGCTGCGCGTCTCGCGGCGGATCACCGCGAGCGTGCTGACGCACTGGCAGCAGAGGGCGAAGAAGACCATCACCGAGAGCGCCGTGGGCACGGCGTAGCGGCCGCGCTCGGGGTCCTCGGTCCAGCGGGCCTTGATCTCGTCCTGGAGCTGCTCCTCCTTCTCCTCGTCGACGTCGCCCTGGTCGTAGAGGATGCCGAGCGTGCCGACGATCACCTCGCGGGCGGGGAAGCTGGCGAGCGCGGCGACGCCGATCTTCCAGTCCCAACCGAGCGGGCGGAAGACAGGCTCCAGGGATCGACCGAACTGTCCGAGCAGCGAGTTCCGCTTCCACTCGCCGCGCAGCTCGTTCGCCTGTTTCTCCAGCGTTTCCTTCTCCTCGTCCTCGGCGGCCTCGGCCTTCTCCGAAATCTCCGCGAGCTTCGCCTCGTACTTCGCGCCGGTCGCGTCCGCGTTCGGGAAGTACAGCAGCGCCCAGATCAGCACCATCGACGCGAGGATCAGCGTGCCGGCGCGGCGGAGGAACGCCCAGCCGGCTTCGAGCATCCGGCGGACGATGGCGCGGATCGACGGCCGCTTGTACTGCGGCAGCTCCATGACGAACACCGGCGCCTCGCCCTTGAGGAGCGTGCGCTTGAGGAGGAGCGCGACGAGCGGAGCGACGACGAAGCCGACGAGGTACATGCCGAAGAGGGCGAGGCCGGGGAGCCAGAAGGGTCGGTCCTTGGTGAGGAAGGCGCCGATGAGGAGGCCGTAGACGGGCAGGCGCGCGGAGCAGCTCATGAGCGGAGCGACGAGGATGGTGGCGAGGCGGTCGCGGCGGTTCTCGATGACGCGCGTGGCCATGACGCCGGGGATGGCGCAGGCGACGGACGAGAGCAGGGGGATGAACGACTTGCCGCTGAGTCCGCAGCGGCTCATGACCTTGTCCATGAGGAAGGCGGCGCGGGCCATGTAGCCGCAATCCTCGAGGACGGCGATGAAGGCGAAGAGGAAGAGGATTTGAGGGAGGAAGACGACGACGCCGCCGACGCCGGCGACGACGCCGTCGACGAGCAGGGCGCGCAGCGGGCCGGGCGCCATCGCGCCCTCGATGGCGCCGCCGAGTTTCTTGAAGCCTTCCTTGATCGCGTCCATCGGGATCGACGCGAAGACGAAGATCGCCTGGAAGACGAGGAACATGATCGCGAGGAAGACGAGCGTGCCCCAGACCTTGTGGGTGAGCACCTTGTCGAGCTTGTCGGTGCGCGTGACGGGGCGCTCGCGCGGCTTCGCCACCGACTCTCCGACGACCTTGCGGATCCAGGCGTAGCGAGCCTTCGCCTCGGCGGCGGGGATCGGATGGCCGGCCTCCGTGAGGCGCAGGCGCGCCGCCTCGAGCTTGGGCGCGAGCGCGGCGCCGTGCTTCTCGGCGAGCCACGTCTCGGCGTAGCCGCCGACATCGAGGAGCAATCGCCGGGCGAGGAAGGGCGGCAGCGAACCGTTCAGTTCGGCGGCGAGCGTTTCGGTCTCGCGGTCGATCGCTTCGGGCAGCGGCGGGCGCGTTGGAGGCGGCATCCCCGCCGCGGCGAGGATCGCCGCCTTCAACCTGTCGAGGCCGATCCCCTTGTTCGCCTGGATCGCGACGACCGGCAGCCCCGTGGATTGAGACAGCTTCTCGACATCGACCGCGATCCCCTGCTTCGCGGCCACGTCCACCATGTTCACGGCGAGCACGACGGGCACGCCGAGTTCCATCAGTTGCGTCGTCAGGTATAGGTGGCGCTCGAGGTTCGAGGCGTCCACGATCGCGAGGATGGCGTCGGGGCGCTTCTCCTCCGGTCGCCGGCCGAGGAGCAGGTCGACCGCGACCATCTCGTCGGGGCTTCGCGCGGCGAGGCTGTAGGTACCGGGGAGGTCGATGAACTCGACCGCGCGGCCTTCGAGGGCGGCATGGCCCTTCTTTAGGTCGACCGTAACGCCGGGGTAGTTGCCGACGTGTTGGCGCAGGCCCGAAAGAGCATTGAAGAGGGTCGATTTCCCCGCGTTCGGGTTCCCGACGAGCGCGACGGTCAGCGGTGGTGGCGTCATGGAATGCGAACTTGGATGCCGGCGGCTTCGCTCTTGCGGAGGCTCAGGCGGGTTTCGCCGGCGCGGATTTCGATCGGATCGCCGAGCGGGGCGGTAGCGAGGAACTCGACGGTTTCGCCTTCGAACAGGCCGAACTCGTAGAGGCGTTGCACGAGGGCGGGGGCGCCGGCGATCGACACGATGGCGGCGGATTGGCCGGGGCGGAGGTCGGCGAGGGTGGGCATCACTCGGCCCCGCACACGGGGCGGACGAGGATCTGGGCGCACTCGCTGCCTCGGAGGCAGAGTCGGCCGTTGGCCACTTGGAGGAGGCAGGGCGTGCCGGGCTGGACGACGCAGAGCCGGGCGCCTTCGCGCACGCCGAGTTCGGCGAGGCGGCCGACCCACGCGGGATCGCCGGCGACCTCGGCCACCTCGGCATGTTCGCCGGCCCGCATCATGTCCAAGGGAAGCAGCATGGGCGCGAAGGTAGTTGAGATTGAATCTCAATCATTATGCCCGCCGCCCATCGCCGCGTCAAGCAGCGACTCCGCTATTCCGCCGGAAAGGCGATCGGCTTCAAACGCTTCAACTCGACCGCGATGTCGGCCCCTTCATGGAAGGAAAGCCAGCCGCGCACGCGCCGGCTCTCGCCCGGCGGGCAATCCTCGACCACCGGGTCGGCGTGCAGGCACGGGCACGGCGGGTTCCCCCACGCCCGGCCGCAGCGCTCCCAACCGGTGACGATCCACTTCGTACCCGTCTTGTCCTTGCAAGCGGCGAAGGGCGGCTCGAACACCTTGTTCGCGTTCGTCCGGTCCTCGAATCCCTTCAGGCCGGCGAGCATCACGCACATCTGCACGCGCAGCCCGGTGAGCGTCTCCGGCGAGCCGTTCGTCACGCGGAACTCCATCCGCACGCCGTCCTTGCCGGGCACGACGCGCGACGAGAGTACGACCTTGTTCGGCAAGGTGCGATCCAACGCGAGCGAACCGTCTTGCTTGCGCGTCCATTCCATTGGTTCGAGTTCGACGTTTTTCCGGTCCCAGTGCGTGGGAACGTGCGTGTGCGCCAAATAGAGCAGTTCCGGCTTCTTCGGCGTCGGCTCGAACCAGACCGCCTCCGGCGTGTCGGCGACGGCGTAGCCACCATCGACCCAGGGCGCGAAGACGCTCGCCTTCGTCTCGCGCTGCGGGCGGATCATCCCATCGCGAAAGCCGATGCGCGGATGGCGTCCGCCGGGAAACGGCAGCACGCTCGGCCGAGCGGCCTTCGCGTCGATCGCCAAGCGTTTCGCGGCCGCGGTCGCTTCGTCCGCCGTCAGCCCGAGCGCCGCGCCCGCTTCGGTGGGCGTGAATCGATGGTGCACGAGCGCGTTCGTCAGCCAAAACTTCAACTCCTCGTCGGTCTTGGCCGGCCGAACGTGCTCCAAAGACTTCCCCGCCGCGAGGCGGGCCTTGCGATCCTCGATCGCGCCCCACGGATCGTTCGGCGCCACGTCGGCGTCGACGTACTTCGCCAAGTCGCGCATCGCGAGGACCGTGCACTTCTCGTCGGCCAGGTATTGCAGGAACTTTTCAAATGCGTCCGACTTCACGCTCACCCAGTCGTGGGCGGTGTCCGGCACGCCGTGGAATTGCAGCACCGCGATCTTGCCGTGCTTCGCTTGCGCGACGGCCTTCTTGAGATCGTCGAGGCCCCAGGTCGGCCTCGCGTCGCCGGTCGTCGGCACCAGCAACGGATGATCGAGGTTCGGCTCGTACGCGATGCCGCGACCTTCTTTGTAGGCGTATTCTGGGCTGCCACCGCGGCGGGCGAAGCGGAGGCCGCGCTCCTTCAGGATCGCGAGCGCGTCCTTGTGGATCGCGTTGCCGGGGTAGGCGAAGCTCGTCGGGTTCGGGATGCCGTGCTCGCGGCAGCGGTCGTCGATCCCCTTCAATTGCGCCGACAGGTCGCGGAGGGATTTCTCCGTCACGCCCGAATGGTCCTTCGTGTGGTTGCCAATCTCGAAGCCGTCCTTGTGGAGTTGGGCGATCTCGTCCCACGTCATGTAGTCCTTCTTGTTCGTGGCGAAGTCCCAGCCTTCGGTGACGAAGAACGTGGCACCAAACTTGTGCTTCGTCAGCAACGGCCGGGCGACGGTGAAGTGGGACTTGCCGGCGTCGTCGAACGTCAGCACGACGAGTTTGTCGGGGATCGGTTCAAGCGCGCGAGCCGGAGAGCCAGTCGCAGCGACTGCGAAAAGTAGTGCGAGCGTTCGCATGGTTTTTCCTCAAAGTCGCAATCGATCGGTCGGATTCTGCATGACTCAAAAAGCTACTGTGGCGTCGGAGTCGCTTCGAGAAATCGTCTGAGCCGTTGGTACAATTCCTCGGCCGGATCGAGTTGTCCGATCGCCCGGCGCGCCATCCCGGTGACGCGATCGAAGAATATCGGCTGGGAACGGAGCCAGTCCTGGGCTTCGACGATGCTCGCAAGGAGATCGCCCGGATAGTAATAGGCGTCTATCAGCGGATCGCCTTCGAGCACGTCGAGTGCGCGGGGCACGAGAAACAGAAGACCGATCTGCTGTCCGATCAGCAAACGAAGTTCGGCCGGGGTAAGGTCGGCCACCGGTTTCTTGCGCAGTCGATGGCAATTCTCGACGAGGCTCGAATGGTACTCCGGCGGCAGCCAGACCTCGCGCTCCAACTGCTCCAACGTAGGACCTGGCACGGTCGAACCTCCGAAGACTTGCCCCCGACAATCCTATTTTTCGATTCGACCGTTTTCTTCGGATTTTCCCCTTGCGCCCCCCGGCGCGCGATCTTAGACTGTGCCCCATGCTCATCGACCTGAATGCGGATTTAGGCGAGGGCATCGGCAAGGATGCCGCATTATTAACCCTCGTCACGTCGGCGAACGTCTGCTGCGGATTCCACGCGGGCGACGCCGACACGGTGCGCGCCACGCTCGAATTGGCCGCGCAGAACGGCGTGGCGGTCGGCGCGCATCCCGGCTACGCGGACCGCGCGAACTTCGGCCGCGTCGAACAGACGCTCACCGACCGCCAGGTGGCGACGCTCGCGATCCATCAGATCGGCGCGCTGGTGGGGTTGTCGCGGATTTGCCGGTCGTACGTGCGCTACCTGAAGCCGCACGGGGCGCTCTACCATCAGGCGAACCGCGACGCGGGCTACGCGAAGCCGTTGGTCGCGGCGGCCTTCCTTTATGGGTTGTCGATCGTCGGCCTGCCGGGGTCGGAGTTGGAGCGCGCCGCGGCGGCGGTCGGATTGCCCTTCGTCCCCGAGGGCTACGCGGACCGGCGCTATCGGCCGGACGGGACGCTGGTACCGCGGAGCGAGCCGAACGCGATGATCGAGGATGCGGACGAAGCGATCGCGCAGGTGGAGCGGTTGGTGCGGGAGCGCGGCGTGCGGACGGTGTGCATGCACGGGGACGCGCCGGGCGCGGTGGAGTTCGCGGCGCGGCTGCGCGCGGGGCTGGCGGCGCGCGGGCACGCCTTCGGCGCGTTCGCGTCCGGGTCGTGATCGGGATGCGTACTGGCGCGAAGATGCCGGGATTTCAGGCTCGAATCGTTCCGACGCGGACCGGAAGTCAAGCAAAAGTCGCGCGCTTGCGCACGCGGAAAAGATTGCCCATTCCCGTGCAGTCGGCTTATCCGGTGCAACCGGGCGGCAAAACCGCGATTTCGTCCGTTTTGACTCAAGTGCCCGCTAGGCTCGGATTGACCGCGCTCTAGGGTCATCGTAGACTTCTGCGGTTCACCCGATTCGAGCCGCGACAACCACCGCCGATGCGCGTCCGAAGTCCCCTCGACGGACGCGCGCGGAGTTCGGACACAACACGGGATACCAGGTTGCCATGCCCAACATGAACCACTGGCGGATGGATCGCCTCCACGAGGGGTACGATGTCGCGGACGAGCCGATGCTCGGCTTGCCGATCCGCACGAAGCTGCCCGACGCCTACGAACCGGGCTACGCGTATCCCTTGCTGGTGTTGTTCCACGGGCGCGGCGGCAACGAGGAGCAGGTCCTGCGGGTCTGCCCGAAGATCTCCTCGCAGAATTTCGTCTACTTGAGCATTCGCGGCCCGCAACCGCTCGGCCAGCGGCCCAGCGGCCAGAAGGGCTTCGGCTGGGAGCACGCCAACGCCGACACGATGTTCGGCGAATACGTCCGCCTCGCCGTCGAGCTTACCCGCCGCACCTACCACATCCACTCGGAACGCGTCTACCTCGTCGGCGTGAACGAAGGCTGCGACGCCGCCTACCGCGCCGGCTTCGCCCTCGCGGGCAAGGTCGCCGGCGTCGTCGCCCTCAACGGCGCGATGCCCCGCGGCGCCGACGGCCGGCCGATCTTCAACCTCGCCGACGCCGCCCCGCTCCGCGTCTTCCAGGGCCAGGGCGCCAACGGCCCCGAAACCCTCCGCGCCGCCATGGACGAGGACTTCGCCCTGCTGGACGCCGCCGGCGCGAATGTCCGCAAGTCGGAGTACACGACCGAAAAGATCCACGCGAGCACGCTCCGCGAGATCAACCACTGGGTCGTCGACGCCGTGAACGCCGAGCACGACCTCTACGCGATCCGCGACTGACGTTCGCCGATCCATCCCCAACGCGGACGGGTTCCCCGTCCGCGTTTTCGTTTCCCGCCCCGTCGCTACGATGGCACCATTGCCTTCCCTCCCCCCTTCGAGACGGCGATGAGCAAAGTCATCCTCGCGGCGCTGGCCCACCCCGACGACGTCGAGTTCCTCTGCGGCGGCGCGCTGATCCGCCTCGCGCGGGAGCACGGGTGGACCGTCCATATCGCCACGTCCACCGCCGGCGACTGCGGCTCGACCGAATACCCTCCGCAGGAGATCGCCCGCATCCGCCGCGCCGAGGGCGCCGCCGCCGCGAAGGCCATCGGAGCGACCTACCACTGCCTCGAACTGCTCGACCTGCGCGTCATCTACAACGAGGAGTCGGTCGAGAAGGCGGCCCGGCTCATCAACGCGGTGCGCGCCGACGTCGTCCTCACCCACAGCCCCGAGGACTACCACCTCGACCACGAACAGACCAGCAAGATCGTTCGCGCCGCCACCTTCGCCGCGCCGATCCCGAATTTCCTCCACGGCCGGCACGTCCACCCGCCGGTCGATCGCATCCCGCACCTCTTCTATTGCGATCCGCTCGAAGGGAAGGACATCTACGGCCGGCGCGTCGAACCGGCGTTCCGCGTGGACATCTCCTCCGCGATCGAAGCGAAATCGGCGATGCTCGCCTGCCACGAGAGCCAGCGCGCCTGGCTGCGCAAGCACCACGGCGTCGACAACCTCGTGCAATCGATGCGCGACTGGTCCGCATCGCAGGCGAAGGGAACGCGGGCGAGCTACGCCGAAGGCTACCGCCAGCACCTCGGCCACAGCTACCCGCAGGACAACCTGCTGGGAACGTTGCTCGGGACGGTGTGATGTCGCAGGTTCAATCGCCATGCAACTGCCCGGCAAATCGTGTGGAATCTGCAACGCGTCGATCACCGGATGGCGGGAAGGTTCGTTTTGCGAGTCGTGCCAAGTTCCGGTTCATCACCGTTGCCGGGAAGCCGATCGGACACCGCCGCCGGGAAGCGGCGGCGCGTGCGGCGCTCCTCCCGATGCCGTGGAACTCTGGTCTCGCGAAGTGGAGAAATCGAAAGCCCGGGTCCGCTTGATCGACGGGGCCGCGCTGTCGCGAACGGGACTTCTCGTCGTCGGCCTTTCGTTGCTTTCCTGTTGGTTGAATCCGATCCCGATCATCACGGTCGCCCTCTTCATTGTCGGCGTGGCGGACATCGTCATGGGATGGCGAAAGCGCCGAAAGGCCGGCTCACGCATCCGGGAAATGGAAGCTCCCCCACGCCATCCCTGATCTGTAGTGGTCCGCCTATCGCATGGTGTCGGGCACAACATCGCCGGGGAAGCCGCG
>CAYVRB010000184.1:1511-12729 GCA_964453375.1 uncultured Alcaligenaceae bacterium | reverse complement strand
CCCGCTGGCGGTGCTCGCGTCCGCAGACGCGACGCGCGTCGACCACGCGCGGCAGGCGGTGCTGAGCGTGCTGCGGCAGGCGTACCCGCACTGGGAGCTGGCGATCGCGTGGGCCGGCGGCGAAGTGCCGGCGACGCTCGCCGAGGCCGCAGGCTGGGATTCGCGGGTGCGGATCGCGCGGGGCGCGAGCTGGCCGGCGGCGCTCGCCGCGGCGGCGGGCGGATTCGAATCGGACCGCGTGGTGCTGTTGCCTCCCGACTGGGAACTGGCCGAAGCGGCGCTCCTGCGGCTGGCGTACGATGACGGCGAACGGTCGCGCCCGATGCTGGTGAAGCGCGAGCGACTCCGCGTTGCGGATTGGTCGAACGTTGGATCGGCGGCCGGCGTCGTGCGCGCGGTGGAGGCGCTGGTGCCGTCGGGCACGCCGACCGAGGCGCTTGCCTTCCCGCTCGACGGCGGCCGTGCGGTCGAAGCGAAACGCCGTACCGCCGCCGGAGGCGAACTCGTCCTCGCGGCGGACGTGCGCGGCATCGGCGGATGGGACCACGTCGCCTTCGAGGTGCTCAAGGGCCTGCATTCCGCCGGCGTCCGGCTCCAACGGCACGCCGCCGCCAAGGTTTTCCCCGACCTGCTGCCGCCCGATCTCCGGCCCGAACCGTTCGCGCGCCGGAACGAACCGCAACTGATCGTCGCGCCTCCGTTCCTCGTCAAGCGCTTCGGCGTCGATGCGAACGCCGCCGTCTACACGATGTGGGAGACCGATCGGATCGAGCCGGCGCACGCGGCGGTCCTGAACCGCGCGCGCGTCGTGATCGTGCCGAGCCGCTGGGGCGCCGAGTGCTTCCGCGCCAGCGGCGTGACGGCGCCGATCGAAGTCGTGCCGCTGGGGTACGATCCGCTCGTGTTCCATCCGACTCGCGAACCGAAGCGCGGCCCGATCGTCTTCGGTACGGCCGGCGCCCTGAGCGCCGGCGGGCTGCGCAAGAACGTCGGGCGCGTCGTGGACCTGTTCCGCCGCGCCTTCCCGAGCGAGCCGGACGTTCGGCTGCGCGTGAAGATCACGCCGAACTGCCCGCCGTTCGAGATCGCCGCCGATCCCCGCATCGAGGTGCTGCGCGCGACGCTGCCGTACGCCGACCTCGCGGCGTGGAACCGCTCGCTGGACGCCTACGTGAACGCGTCGTTCGCCGAGGGGTTCGGCTTGCACCTGCTCGAGGCGATGGCGTGCGGCGTGCCGCTCGTGTCGGCGCATTCGAGCGGGCTGACGGAATTCTTCGACGGGGAAACGGGCTACGTCGTGCCGCACGTTTTGATCGAGACGCGGAACGAATACTATCGTGGCCGCTGGGCCGACCCGGACGACGACGCGATGATCGAAGCGCTGCGCCGGGTTCGCGCGAATCGCGGCGAAGCGGCGGCGCTCGGCGAGGCGGCGGCGGCGCGGGCGCGGCGCTTCACCTGGCGCGACACCGGCCGATTGCTCCTCGCCGTCCTCGAACGCCACGGACTCCGGGGATCGCCATGACGACGATCGCATTGGCCGCGCGCGTGCTCAACGACGGCGACGCCATCGGGAACGACCTCCTCGGCATGGCGGACGCGCTGCGCGCCGACGGCGTCGCCGTCGCGCTCTTCGCCGAGAAGGCGCGCGTCGACCGCGACGTGCGACCGCTCGGCGAGTTGGAAGCGTCTCTCGCGGCGAGCGAGGCCGGGCTGATCTTACACCTGTCGAACGAGTGCGAGGCCGGCGTTCGCGCGGTCGAGCGATTCGCCGCGCGGTCCGCCGTGAAGTACCACAACGCGACGCCGCCGAAGTTCTTCCAGAAGGCCGACCCGGCTCTCGTCCGCGAGACGGCGCGCGGCCGGGAGCAGGCGGTCCGGCTGGCGAATCTCGGCGTCCGCTTCTGGGTCGATTCGGACTTCAACGGCCGCGATCTCGCCGCCGACGTGCCGGGCTTCCGCCCCGAAACGCTCGCGCCGTTCCATCAGGCCGAGGCCTTGGCGCGGGCCACGCCCGACACCGACCACCTGGCCGGCCTCGACGACTGGGCGACGACGCTGCTCGCCGTCGGTCGCGTCGCGCCGAACAAGAATCTCGAACTCGCGATCGACGCGCTCGCCCGCCTGCGGGACCGCGAACCGCGCGCCCGGCTGATCGTCGCCGGCGAACACCTCTTCCCCGACTATTCCCAAGCGCTGCTCGATCGCGCGCGACGGCTCGGCGTCGACGACGACGTGACCGTGACCGGCCGAGTCACCGCGGCGCAACTGAAGGCGCTGTATCAATCGGCGGACGCGCTGCTCGTGACGAGCGAACACGAAGGGTTCTGCGTGCCGCTGGTGGAGGCGATGGCGCTGGGCGTGCCGATCGCGGCGCTGCCGCGCACCGCCGTGCCCGAAACGGCCGGCGACGCGGCGCTCTACGCGGAGGACGTCGCCGGCCTCGCCGACGCCGCGCATCAACTCGTCGCCGACGGCCCCCTGCGCGAACGGCAGGTCCGCCTCGGCTTCGCCCGCTACCGCGAACGGTTCTCTTCGGCCGCCATCGCCGCCCGCTTCCGCGCGCTCGCCGCGGCCGCCTTCACTTCTTCTTCGGCACGATGATCGGGAACTCCTTCGATTCGGTCCGCGCCGTCTTCAAATAGACTTCGATCTTCGCAACGACGTCGGGCTGGATTGCCGCGACGTTCTTCGCCTCGCCGGGGTCGGCGACGACGTCGTAGAGTTCGAGCTTGGCCCCCGGCGCGGGGCGGATCGCTTTCCAGTTCTTGTGGCGCACCGCTTGCTTCGTGCCGCCCTCGTGGAACTCCCAGTACAGGAATTCGTGCGTCTTCTGTTCGCCCTTCCCGATGAGCGTGGGCACGATGGAAATTCCATCGAGAATCCCCGGCGCGGTCTGGCCGAGGAGTTCGGCGACGGTCGGCAGGAAATCCCAGAAGGCCGTGACGTGCTCGCTCGTCGCGCCGGGCTTCACGGCGGCGGGCCAGCGCACCACGAACGGCACGCGGATGCCGCCGTCGGTCATGGCGCGCTTGATGCCGCGGAACGGGCCGCCGCTCTGGAAGAATGCGGGGTCGTTGCCCCCCTCCTTGTGCGGGCCGTTGTCGCTCGTGAAGATCACGATCGTGTCCTTCGCGAGGTCGAGCGCGTCGAGCTTCTTCAACAACTCGCCGATGTCGCGGTCGAGCCGCGTGATCATCGCGGCCTTCTTCTTCTCCTGCATCGGCCACGGTTCGTTCGAGTACGGCTCGTCGCTCGGCACCTCGTTGCCGTCCTTGTCGTGGCGCGTCTTCTCGTTGTTCGCGTGCGGCAGCGTCGAGGCGAAGTACAGGAAAAACGGCCGAGCCTTGTTCGCCTCCACGAACCCGAGCGCGTCCTTGAGGAACAGGTCCGGCGTGTAGACCGTCGGCTTCGCGGCGACATTCTCGACCGTCGCATGTTGTACGTTCTGCGGGATCGGCTCGCGCGTCTCATTGCGGATCAGGTAGTCCGGGTAATAGTTGTGGGCGTGGTGTTGGTTCAGGTAGCCGTAGAACTGGTCGAAGCCTTTCTTCGTGGGAATGCCGGTGGAGTTCTCCTCGCCGAGGCCCCACTTGCCGACGAGCGCGGTGGCGTAGCCGGCCTTCTTGAGCAGCTCCGCGACGCAGAGATCGCCGGGGGCGAGCGGGACGTTGGATCGCGGCGAGCCGCCGCCGCCGTTGCCGCGCGTCCGACAATGGCCGGTATGGAGGCCCGTCATCAGCGCGCAGCGGGACGGCGCGCAGACGGTGCTGCCGGCGTAGGCGTGCGTGAAGCGCATCCCGTCCTTCGCGAGCCGGTCGATGGTCGGCGTCTTGATCTTCGCTTGCCCGTAGCAGCCGACATCGCCGTAGCCCAAGTCGTCCGCGAGGACGAAGACGATGTTCGGCTGGCGCGCCGGCTCGGCGGCGCCCGCGACGCTCGCAAAAAGGACCAATCCGAGAATTCCCGTTTTCATTCGTGCCTTTCGTCCAGTTCGGGGTTCAATGTCGGAGCGAACCGTCCTTCTCCCCGACGTGACCCATGCTCCGAATGTTCTTGGTCTTGCCGTTGATCTTATCCCTCGCGTCCGCGGCGAACGCGGAAACGAAGCGGCCGAACATCGTCTTCTGCTTCGCGGACGATTGGGGCCGCTACGCCTCGGCGTACGCGGCGCACGAGTCGCGGCCGACGCCGAACGCCGTGGTGAAGACGCCGAACATCGACCGCGTCGCGGCGCGCGGCGTGCTGTTCCGCAACGCGTTCGTGAACGCGCCGTCCTGCACGCCGTGCCGCAGCGCCCTGCTCTCGGGTCGGTACTTCTTCAACACCGGCCGCGGCGCGATCCTCCAAGGCGCCGTCTGGGATTCCGCCATCCCCGCGTGGCCGCTGCTCCTCCAGCAATCGGGCTACCACATCGGCAAGACCGCGAAGGTCTGGAGCCCCGGCACCCCGGCGGATGCGCCCTTCGGCATGCAGAAACACGCCTACCAGAAGGCCGGCATGCGCTTCAACAACTTCTCCGAGACCGCCACGACGATGGTGAAGAATGGTAAGTCCATCGACGCCGCCCGCGAGGAGATGCTCGCCGAAGTGCGCGGGAACTTCACCGACTTCTTGAAGGCTCGCGAAGCGGACCAACCGTTCTGCTACTGGTTCGGCCCGACGACGGTCCACCGCACCTGGATCAAAGGGTCCGGCAAGGCGCTCTGGAACATCGACCCGGAGAGCCTGAAGGGGAAGCTCCCGGCGAACCTGCCCGACGTGCCGGAGGTGCGCGAGGATTTCGCCGACTACCTCGGCGAAGTGCAGGCCTACGACGCCTACGTCGGCGCCTTGTGGAAACGGCTCGAGGAGACGGGCGAGTTGGACCGCACCCTGCTCGTCGTCTCCGGCGACCACGGCGCCCCCGGCTTCCCCGGCGGCAAATGCAACCTCTACGACTTCGGCGTCGGCGTCTCCCTCATGGCCGCCGGCCCCGGCGTCAAGGGCGGCCGCGTCGTCCACGATTTCGTCAACCTCATGGACCTCGCGCCGACCTTCCTCGAATTCGGCGGCGTCGATTTGCCCAAAGGGATGAACGGCAAATCGCTCGCGCCGGTGCTGCGGTCCTCGAACTCTGGCCAAGTCGATCCCGAGCGCACGTGGGTCGTCACCGGTCGCGAACGGCACGTCGGCGGCGCGCGGGCCGGGAACCTGCCGTACCCGCACCGCGCCCTGCGCACGAAGGACTACCTCTACATCCGCAACTTCGCCCCCGACCGGATGCCGATGGGCGAACCCGGCAACCTCGACGCGCCGGCGAAGGATTTGGAATCGATCACGTACACCGCCTATTCCGACATGGACGCCAGCCCGGCGAAGGCGTGGCTCATCGCCAACCGGAACGACCCGAAGTGGAAATGGCACTACGACTACGCCTTCGGCAAGCGGCCCGCGGAGGAACTGTACGCGATGGCCGGCGACCCGGATCAGGTGAAGAACGTGGCCGGCGACGCGAAGCACGCGGCCGCGAAGGCCGACCTCTCGGCCAAGCTGATGCGCATCCTCACCGACGTCGGCGATCCGCGCGTCGTCGAGCCGGAGTGCCGCTTCGAGCGCCCGCCGTTCCTCGACGTGCCCGCGAACAAGCCGAAGCGGTGAGCAGGATGTTGATGAAGTCGATTCGAGTGGATCGATCTCGACGCGACCCGTTCCGAGCAAGGTCGATTTCCCCCGGCCATCCGCAAGGCGGTCGACGACATGCGGCAAAGGTACCCCGGTCGCAAGAGGTGCGCATGCCCGTGCCTTCGAAGGGCCTGAGGTCTTCGTGAACCGAATCGGATCGTATCGAGATTCATCGACCCACCCGACAGGAACCCCCGCGTTCCGCTCACCTGTCCAGGGGCAGGCCGCAGGCGCGCAGCAGCGTCTCCTGCACCGCGAGGTCGTGGCGCGGCGGGAAGCCGAACGCCGCCTCGCCGCGGATCGCCTTCGCCATGTCGGCCGCGTCGTCGACGTAGCGCGTGTACTTCGGGAACTTCACCTCCTGCGTTCCCTTCTTGTACTCGCCGCGCGCCTTCGACAGCGTGATCTTCGCGCTCGGGTTGTCGAGCGGCTGGATCTGGAAGGTGCCCTCTGTGCCGCAGACGACGAGGTGCCGGCGGTCGCCGCCGTCGACCTCGAGCGCCGTCGACTTCACGGTCGCGGTCGCCTTCGGATAACTCAGCACGGCAAGCATGTTGTCGAGTAGGCCATCGTCGAGCGCGGAGGAATGCCGGTTGAAAGACGCGACTTCTTTCGGCGGCCCCAACACGCCGATCACGAGATCGAGGACGTGGCAGCCAAGCTCGAACATCAGGCCGCCCTTGTATTCGGCGAGCTTCTTCCGCTCGGCCGCGCCGACGACCTTGCTCATGACGGCGTGGACCTCGAAGACCTCGCCGAGCCAGCCGTTCTTGAGGAACTCGCGCAGCAGGACGACCGCCGGGTTGTAGCGGTACATGTAGCCCATCTGCACGACGAGCTTCTTCGCCTCGGCCGTCTTGTGGAGGCGCCGCAGGTGCGGGAGCGATTCGCCGGCGGGCTTGTCGATGTGGACGTGCAGCCCGGCGTCCACGCACGCCTCGGCGTTCGCCAGCAGGTCTCGGACGCGCGTCTCGACGAGTACCGCTTGTAGCCCCGGCGTCTTCAACAGCTCGTCGCGCGTCAGCCAGTTCAGTCCCTGGAACGCCGGCAGATTCGCGGCCGCCGTGCGCAGGCCTTCGTCCGGCTCGACGACCCCGACGACCTCGTAGTCCGGCGAAGTCCGGTAGACGCCGAGCTTCGTGGCGTGGGCGTGGCCGACGCCGATCTGGCCGACCTTGATGCGTTCCTTCGCCGGCCGCGCCGAAGCGACGCTGGTCGCCAAGGCGCCTCCGAACGTGGCCAAACTCTCGCGACGGTTCGGCAGCATCGTTCACTTCCTTCGGAACAGCTCGCTTTGCACGACCTCGTGGACGAGCGAGCGAAATCCATAGCCCTTCCCCTTCAGCCGCGCCACCATCGCGTCGATCGCGGGGCGGTCGGTCGCGTCGGGGGCGGCACCGGTGCCGTAGGCGATCAGCTTGCCGGCGAGCGCGCGGGCCAACCGGTCCGGGTCCTTGAGGAGCAGCGCCTTGAACGCGTCGATGTCGGCGAACGTCGCGCCGTCCGCCAGTTCGCCGGACGGGTCCACCCTCAAGCCCATTCGGTAGGGCATGCGCCGGCCGTCGACGATCACGTCCTTGCGGTCGCCGTTGCCGGTGGTGCGGTATTGGGTGCGCCAGCCGCCGACGACGTCGAAGCTTTCGAGGGCGAAGCCGGGCGGATCGATGGCGACGTGGCAACTCGCGCACGAGGGCGTGTCCCGGTGCTTGGCGAGTTGTTCCCGGATGGTGGTTGCGCCGCGGATGTCGGGTTCGATGGCGGCGACGTTCGCGGGGGGCTTGGGCGGCGGACTGCCGAGGATGCGGTCGAGCACCCAGGCGCCGCGCGTGACGGGCGAGGTGCTGGTGCCATTGGCCGTCACCTTGAGGACGGCCGCCATCGTGAGCACGCCGCCGCGGTGGCTGCCGGGCGGGAGCGGCACCTTGCGGAAGGCGAAGCCGTCGACGCCGGGGATGCCGTAGTGCTTCGCCAGCCGACCGTTGAGCATCGCGAAATCGGAGGCGACGAAATTCGTCACGCTCAGGTCGCGCGTCAGGAGTTCCCGGAAGAACAGCTCCGCCTCGCGCACCATCGAGGCGCGGAGCATCGCATCGTATTCGGGATAAAGGAGGAAGCTCGGCTCGGTGAAATCGATGTCCCGCAGGCCGAGCCACTGGCCGACGAACTGCTCGGCGAACATCGCGGCCTTGGGATGGTTCAGCATCCGTTCGACCTGCGTCCGCAACTCGTCGGGGCGCTTCAATCGCCCGGCGTCCGCGACGGCGGCCAGCTCCGCGTCGGGCATCGAACTCCAGAGGACATACGAGAGCCGACTCGCCAGCGCGTGGTCGTCCAGCGCACCGGGTTTCTCCTTCAAGAAGAGGAAGTCCGGCGACACGAGGATCGCCGCCAGTCCGACGCGCGTGGCGGACTCGAACGATTGCTTCGCCGCCAGCTTCGCCCTCACGAGGCCGAGCGGCGTCTTCAGGTCCGCGTCCGTCACCGGTCGGCGGAACGCGCGGCGGGCGAAATCCTTCAGGATGCGTTCGGCGTCCGCCATCGGATCGTTCGAGACGACCTCGACGCGCCGGCCATTATTGAAGACCGGCGCCGGCTTCTGCGGCATCTCCCCGAAAATCCGCCGGTGGCTCTCCGGCGGCCACGCGTCGAATAGCGGCCCCTCCACCTCCACCCACTGCACCGCCAGGCCCGACCCTTCGTATTTCTCCGCGCCGGTCTTCGTCACGGTCTGCGCGTTCGCCAATCCGTAGGGATGGATGCGGATGTGGTCCCGCGCCTCGAAGAAGTCCTCGAACTCCACGACGGTCGGTTCGTCCGGCTTCGCGTCGAAGTAGTCGACGAGGTGGTTCTTCGTCGCCATCAGCATCGGCCCGGCGTCGACGCGGTACGATACCGGCTTGCCGCCGCTCTGCACCGCCGTCGCCGAGATGCGGATGCGGTACCGCCCCCGGTCCGGCGGGTAGAACTGCCCGACCGTGATCGCGTTCCACGGCGACGAGCTGAACATCACGAGGTCCGCCTCGCGCTTCCGGTACACGCTCTCGGTGGAGACCTTGACGATCCGTTCGTCGGCGAGCGAGTAGCGCTTCTTCACCAGGGGCGGTCGCGGGCCGTTGGCGATCGCGCGGTCGAGCGAGCGCTCGACGGCGTCGAGGTACTTCTCCAACAGGAACGGCGAGACGTGATGCGCCGCGGCGGCCGTGTCGAACCCGTCGGCGGAGGCGTCCGGCGGGAGGAGTTCCTGGAGGTCGATCGTGATGCCGAGTAGGTCGCGGATCGTGTTCTCGAACTCGACCTTGTTGAGGCGTCGCAGGGCGGTGCGGCCGTGCTTCGCCCGGCGGTCCGCCTCGGCCTTCGCGAGCCAATCAACGAGCGCCCGCACGTCCTTCGCGTCCGGTCGGGGCTTGCCCTTCGGCGGCATCGCGCCGGTCTCGATCTTCTCCCGCGCCAGCGCCCAGGCGGCGCGTGCGCCGGCGCCCGTGAGGTCGCCGGTGAGCGTCGCGAGTCGGAAGCCGCCCTTGGGTTGGTCGCCCTCGTGGCAGTTCGCGCAGTGGGATTCGAGGAACGGCTTCGCGTTCGCGTCGAAGGTCGGCTCGGCCGCGCGGGCAAGCGGCGCGAGGAGCAGGGCGAGGGCGAAACAGGTGCGGATCATGGCCGCGAATCCGGGAGGAACATCGAGTGTACCGCGCCCGGTCCGCCGGGAACACGAAAAGCTTCAACCGGGCAGCCACGCGAGGACGTCCGCGACGAACCGAGGGTCCGGCTCGAACTCCAGCGTGTGGTGCGCGCCGGCGTAGTCGATCACCGACGGCTTCGTCGGGAACGCGGCCACGAATTCCCGCGTCCGCGCGTTGTCGATGATCCGATCGTGCTCCGCGAGCAGGAGCAGGCTCGGCACGGTTACCCGCTTCGCGGCTCGCTTCAAATACATGTCCAGCGACGTGCTGCCGAAGAGGAATCGCGCCGTCGCCTGGCGCAGGTCGTGCGGGTTCGCGTCGATGAATTGCTGCCACTCCGGCGATCCGGTGAACAGCTCCGGCTCGCTCAGCGGGATCGGGAACAGCTTGCCCGGATTCCGCACGCGCGCCCGGCCGATGGCGATGCGCTGGCCGAGCGACGGGCCGACCTTCGGGCACAATCCCGGGCAGAGCAGCACGAGCGAACTCACGAGGCCCGGCTTGCGGTACGGCAGCCCGACGGCGAGTTTGCCGCCCCAGGAGATGCCCGCGAGGTGGATCGGCAGCCATGGCTGGGTTCGTCGCAGTTCGAGCGTGAACTCGGCGACATCGTCGAGGAGGCGGCGGAAGTTTGGCGTGTCGCCGCGGTGAGCGGTGTTCAGCCCTGAACCGCGGCGATCGAGGAAGAAGACATCGTACCCGGCGACGGCAAACGCTTCGCACGAGCGGCCGTACCACCCGCCATGACTGCGAATGCCGTGCAGGAAGACGATCCGCCCGCGCGGCCGGCCGACGGCGGGATAGTGGCGATAGAAGAAGCGATAGCCGTCGGTCGCGCGGAAGGTGCGAAGTTCGAAGGAAGCCATGCGGGTGTTTTAGAACCTTGACGACGGAACTCTGCGCTGGCCTCGGCGTCCGATATCCCGGATACTGGATCGCATCGACTCGCGGGAGGACTTCCCCATGCGCCGTGGCCTGACCCTGCTCGTGCTCTTGGCCCTGACCCGTTCCGCGTCGGCGTACGTCGAGGCGCCGATGTCGCTCGGCGCGATGATCGCGCAGTCCACCAACGTCGTCACGATGGTCGTCACCAAGGTGGACAAGCAGAAGAACCTCATCATCTACAAGAAGGTCCGCGACGATAAGGGGAAGCACCCGCAGGACGAGATCAAGCACAACATCGGCTTCGGCGGCCTGCGCCCCGGCGAATGGCAGGAGATCATGAACTGGGCCGAGGTCGGCAAGACGGCCGTCTTCCTGCACAACGGCGGCGCCAGCGAAACCTACTTCGGCACGAGCTACTACCAGGCCTACCCGCAGGGCGAATGGTGGGGCATGTCCCACGGCGAGCCGTTCCTGCTGCGCAGCTACTCCGGCAAGCCCGAGAAGCTCGGCGACATCGTGAAGGAGATCGGCGACGGCAAGGAAGTGATCGTGCCGTGCATGGTCGACGGCGACAAGGAGGCGCTGCACAAGAAGACCGCGAAGGTGCAGCGCCTGAAGGCGAGCTTGAAGCTCCAGGACTACAACCCGAAGCGCGACTTCGTCGGCTGGGGCGGCGACGACATCCGCCGGCTCGCGGGCATGCCCGGCTTCGACCGCCTCGGCACGCTCGGCGCCGCCGGCGCCGACGCACTCGCCGCGTCCTCCCTCGATTTCGACGGCGACGGCAAGCTCGACATCGTCCTCGTCGGCGCGAACCGCGTCCTGCTGCTCCAGAACAACGGCGACGGGTTTTCGGAAGCATCGCTCGGCCTGACGGGCGGGGCGCGCTCGGTCGTCTGGGCCGACGCGAACGGCGACGGCACGCCGGACGCGCTTGTCGCCACGGCGAGCGGACCCCGGTTCTTCGCCAACCTCGGCAAGGGCCAGTTCCG
>CAYVRB010000184.1:0-1501 GCA_964453375.1 uncultured Alcaligenaceae bacterium | reverse complement strand
CGCGACGACACCAAACTGCTGCCGAAGGAGGACTGCTACAACCTCACGGCCGCCGCGTGGATCGACGCCGATCAGGACGGCCACCCGGATATCCTGCTCGCCAACGGCTTCCACGGCCTGCGGCTCTACCGCAACCTGCGCGGACAGGACGCCAGCGCGAAGCTCCCGACGCCGAAACTCGGCGACTGGCACGCCGTCGGACCGTTCCGCGTGAAGGACACGCCGCAGGAGAACTATAAGACCGCGTTCGGCCCCGAAACCGATCCGTTCGATCCGAACAAGGTTTACAAGGGCAAGCGCGACATGGAGGCGAAGTGGACGAAGGCCGACTTCGCCGACGGGAACGTCGCGAGCCTCGCGCCGTTCGGCGCGAACTGCGCGATCTATCTCCATCGCGAGATCGAGATGCCGGCGGCGGCCGACATCCCGGTATCGCTCGGCGCCCGCGATTCGCTCTCGCTCTATTTGAACGGCGAACGGATCCACACCGACAACGCGCCCCGACAAGCGGCCTCCGATCAAGTGAGTCTGACATTGAAGCTGAAGGCCGGCAAGAATCGATTGGTGCTGAAACTCGTCCACGGCGAAGGCGAGTCGGCGTTCTATTTCAAGGTCGGCGGCGGGGCGGGGAATAAGCCCCTCTTCGAGGATGTCTCCGCGAAGTGGGGCCTCGCCGGCATCGACCTCAAGGCCGACGCGCTGACCGTCGCGAACTTCGCCGGCGAGTCCCAACCCGACTTCCTCTACGGAAGTACGCTGTTCGTGAATCGCGGCGGCCGCTTCGAGGCGAAGCCCGATGCGGGGCTGAAATTCCGCGGGAAGGTCGGCCCGGCCGCGGAAGACTTCGACGGCGACGGCAAGATCGACCTCTTCGTTCCACAGCCGGATGGGGCCTGCAAGCTGTTCAAGAACTCTGGCAACGGGACGTTTACCGAGGTTCAGGCTGGCGATCTCGCGAAGCCGATCCCGGGCGCGGTCGGCGCGGCGTGGGGCGACTTCGACAACGACGGCCACCCCGACCTGATCGTCACGCGGCTGCGCGGGTCGAACCTCTTCTATCGGAACCACGGCGACGGCACCTTCGCGGACCAGACGACGGCGCTCGGCCTGAACCAGAAGATCTTCAACTCGCAGGCGGCCTGCCTCGCGGACCTGAACGGCGACGGCCGACTCGACCTGATCCTCGCGAACGAGGGCCAGGACTCGACCGTGTTGTTCGGCGCATCGTCGGAGGCGAAGAAGACGCCGGTGACGCTCGCCGGCGTGCCGGTCGGCGGCCAGGTGGTGGTGAAGGGGGCCGACGGAAAACGGATCGCGGGTTCGACCGTGACCGGCGCCGACGGCCGCGGCGGACAATCGGGCCTGACGCCGCGCTTCGCGCTCGCGCCGGGGGCGTACCAATTTGAAGTGAGGATCGGCGGTTTGAATCCGATTGTTAAGAATGCCACGATCGCGTCCAATCCGATGAACCTGAAAATCCAGTAACCCGTTTAGCCGCGAC